>CAZGQL010000010.1:24581-29206 GCA_964527905.1 uncultured Syntrophobacteraceae bacterium | reverse complement strand
GAGGACATTCTCCGGGTGCACACGAGGGAGCACTTGGATCGCGTGAGGCTCGAGGGAAAAGAAGTTTACGCGACCGCGCTCCTGGCTGCGGGCGGTGCCATGACAGCGGCGCGGGTGGCTCTCGAGGGCGAGGCCTCTTTTGCGGTCATCCGTCCACCCGGCCACCATGCCCGCAGGTCCTCCTTCGCCGGTTTCTGTTTTTTCAACAACATGGCCGTTGCCTTGTCGGCTTTTTTGGAGAGCGGAGCCATTCGATCCGCCGCCGTGGTGGACTTCGACATGCACTGGGGAGACGGCACCGCCGACATTTTCTCGGCTACCTCCGCCGTCACCCTCGTGGATGTGTGCGCCCGAGGCCGGGAGGTCTATCTGGAGACCCTCTTCAGGGAGATGCATCGGTTGCCAGCGGTCGATGTGATCGGGGTGTGCGCGGGGTTTGACTTGTACGTCCGGGACTGGGGAGGACTTCTGGAAACGAAGGATTATGAAGCCATCGGCTCAGAAATCCGGCGTTTGGCCCTCGAAAAAGCCGGTGGGCGGGTGTTCGCGCTCCTCGAGGGGGGCTACTATCTGAAGGATCTGGGGGGCAATGCCCTCGCCTTCTGCCGTGGTCTGGAAGGAATGGAACCTGACCGGGATCTTCCCGGTTCATGACTGATCGAGGATCATGCGCACCTTGCGCATGAAAACCGGCAGGGAAAAGGGTTTCTGGATGAAGGCCGTCCCTTCCTCGAAAACCCCTTGGTGGTTGATGAGATCCGCTGGATAGCCCGACATGTAGAGCACCCTGATGCCGGGACGGGTCTTGAGAAGGGCCCTGTGAAGGTCCTTTCCGCTCATTCCCCTCATCACCACGTCGGCGATCAGTAAGTCGATGGGACCTTGGTGGTGGACAGCCGCTTCCAGCGCCGACTGTCCATCCTTGCAGCTCAAGACGCGATAGCCGCGTCTGCGCAGCATTTCCGAGGCCATCAAGCGGACCTGCTCCTGATCCTCCGCAATGAGAATCGTTTCCGACCCATCGGTTCTCGACGCGTCCTCGTGCTCGAGGAGGGGAGCATCGTCTCGGCATTCGCCCTGAGGAAAATAAACCTGGAAGGTGCTGCCCCGGCCGGGCTCACTGTCGGCAAGAATGAATCCCTGGTGTTGTTTGACGATGCCGTAGACGGTGGAAAGCCCCAGGCCGGTCCCCCTTCCCAGTTCCTTGGTCGTGAAGAAGGGGTCGAAGATCCGGGTCAGGGTTTCCGAATCCATTCCGGTGCCGTTATCGCTGACCGTCATCACGACGTAGGAGCCCGCGCCGACGCCTTTGAGACGAAGCGGATGATGCTCGTCGACCGTTTGGGAGGAGGTCTCGATGGTCAGCGTCCCACCGTCGGGCATCGCGTCTTGAGCGTTCACCGCCAGGTTAAGCAAAATCTGTTCCACCTGCCCCACGTCGCCGTTCATGACACCCATTTCCTCAGAGAGGCGGGTTTCGATGGAGATGTTTTCCCGGATGGTACGCCGGAGCATCTTCTCGAATCCCCGGATCACCTCGTTCAAGCGCAGGGGGCGGATTTCGAGGTTTTGCTTCCGGGCGAACGCGAGCAACTGACGGGTTAGATCCCGGGCGCGCTCCGCGGCGCGGATGATCTGCAGAAGGTCCTCGGCATGGGGATGACCTTTGGGAAGATCGTCCCGAAGCATTTCCGCATATCCGAGGATCGGGGAAAGCATGTTGTTGAAGTCGTGAGCCACGCCCCCCGCGAGCTGGCCGACCGACTCGAGTTTTCTGACTTGCATGAGCTGCGCTTCGAGCTGCATGCGTTCCTTTTCGGCCTGTTTGAGATCGCTGATGTCGAGTGCGGTGAAGGTGACCCCCTGGGAGAGATCGGTGGGGTCGAGGGGCGTCGAGCTCAGGATCACGGGGATCAAAGTGCCGTCTTTACGCTTCCAGCGCGTTTCAACCGTCCCCGTGCCCTTCTCGGAAATCTGACGATACTTCTCACGCCCGACCCAGTCGTAATCCTCGTCGGAAGGATAGAGCATCCGCGCACTCTGGTGCAGCAACTCCTCCCGGGTGTACCCGATCATCTCACAGAGTCGCTCATTGGCTTCCACGATGACCCGATGAACGACGAGGCCGATTCCGGTAGGGGCCGCCCGAAAGATGCTCTTGAGCTTTTCCTCGTTGCGCCGCAGGGCCTCCTCGGTCGCGGCGCGGCTCGCGAGCATCCGGTTGGCGGATTCAGCCAGCAGGTTTAGTTCTGCGGTGGTGAAGGACTCGGTGATCATCGGCGTCTTTCCGCTCTCCATGTCTTGGAAAAAACGTAGGAAGATCTTCAGTCGACTTCCCAGGTGGCGGGAGAGGCCGTAGCAGAAGACGAGGACCGTCGCGAGCAGGAAAAACAGAAGGAGTCCAAGCCAGAGGGAATCCCTCCGGGCGTTTTGCCACATCTCGGCTTCCTTGACGGCAATCAGATCGTCGATTTCGTCCGTGTAGACCCCGGCTCCGATCATCCAACGCCACTGGGGAAAACCCTTCACATACGAGATTTTGGGTCTCACTTTCTTGTCGGAGGGCCGTTCCCAGCTGTATGAAATGAAATCCCCGTCGGGCATCTCCGCCGCACGTCGTTCCTCCTGGATGACCTTGACGCCGTTGGGGTCCGTCATCTCCCAGAGGTTCCGGCCGATCAACTCAGGTTGGACTCCGTTCATCAGGGTGACGCCATCGTAGTCCACCACGAAGATGTAACCGTCTTCTCCAAAGCGAATCTGTCCGATCCATTCAAGCACTTCCCGCTGAACATCCCGCTCCACGTCATCCAAGTATTCGCCGGTTCCAATGAACCCATCGAACGGAGGAAAGTATTTGATATAAGCGATCTTGCGAAAGTCGTAGCCCGACTCATTGGGCTTGGTCCAGCGGTATTCGTAGTAGCCCTCCCCCTGGCGCCGGACGAGGTCGATCATGTCTCGGATCACATAGCCCCCCCGGGTGTCCTGCATATCGATCAACAATTTGCCTTCCATTTCGGGGCGATCGGCAAACAGGAGTTCCACGCCGTCGAGGCGCGTGGCGAAGTAATAGCCCCGGCCGCTGTTGAACCGGATGGGGCGCAGGGCGTCCAGGATGATCTTGCGAAGGTCCTCCTCGGGCATGGTTCCATGGTGCTGCGCGTGGAGATTGGAAGCGATGGCGCATGCCTCGAGGGTCCGGGCCTTGATCCCTTCTCGGAGCCGCTCCTCTGTCCTCGCCTGGTGATAGCGGATGAAGTCCAGGGTCCGGTCGATTTCGCTCTTGAGCATCTGGCGTTGCTGTTTCAGATGCTCCTCGCGCAGGTTTCGGGCTTCCGCCAGAAACCGCTGATGATCGCGGAGCAGAACAAAGGCGCCGATGCCGCACACCGTCAGGATGGTGACCGCGGCAAACGAGGCGGCAAGGAACCAGACGACGCTGATTTTTGTGGAGGAGTTTCCCATGACGGTGTCTTTCTGCCGGACAGTTCTAAGGGGCCCCTTTCCGGATGGAGGAACGTTGGTGGACTCAGGGCTCCCCGGGATCGGGATCGGGTCACGGCAGCGGTTTCAGCATACGAAACGTATGGATTGGTTTGCTTTGTAGCAAATGTCATGCAAGACGGGAAGCGTTTTGCATGGAGCCCGGGGATGGAAAGTGGGTTTCCGGGACAACGCCTCCTTGACTTTCACCTTTTATTCACCTATTATAAAGGGGCCTTCCGGTGAGGCGCGTCCCGGTTCTCACGACGCCCAAAGCTCAGAGCATCGATTTGGCAGTCCACAACAACCGAAAGGGAACGCTCATGCCGCTGACTCCGGCTCAGGAACGGGTCTACCGCTTCGTGCGGGACTACATGGACCGCCACGGGCGAGCACCTTCTTACGAAGAAATCCGCACCAGTCTGGGCTTCCGCTCCCTGAACGCCGTCGCCAAGCACCTGAGGCAGCTGGAACAGCGGGGGGTCTTGCAAAGCCCCTGGAACAACCGCAAACGGGTTCTGGAGCTCCTGCCGCTGCGGTCGGGAAGTGTTTCGATTCCGTTTTTGGGGGTCGTTGCGGCGGGGATTCCCATCGAGGCCGTCGAAGTCCCGGAGTCGATCGAGGTCCCGGAAAGCTTCCTGACCAATGGGGACAACTTCGCCCTTCGGGTCCGTGGGGATTCCATGGTGGACGAGGGGATCCGGGAAGGGGACATCCTCATTGTCGCCAAAAAGCCCCAGGCGGAAAACGGCCAGACGGTCATCGCCCTGGTCCGGGGGGAGGCGACGGTCAAAAAGTTCTACCGGATCGGGGAGCGGGAGATCGAACTCCGCCCGGCAAACAGCCAGATGGCCCCAATTCGGGTGCGGGCCGAAGAGTTGGAGATCGTCGGGACGGTGGTGGGACTGCTGCGCCATTACCGGCGCGGCCCCGTTCGAGGCAAATCGTCTTGACGGCGGGATGGATCCGATGCGCGACATCACTCACCTGGACATTCCCGACTTCCATGCCACTTTGGAAACGCTGCGCCGTCCGGAGTTGAAACGGCGGCCCCTGGCCCTGGCGGAACCGGGGCCGCGCGCCGTCGTGCAGGGTGTCAACGGGGTCGCCCGGTCCGAAGGAATTCACGAGGGAATGCC
>CAZGQL010000010.1:24242-24494 GCA_964527905.1 uncultured Syntrophobacteraceae bacterium | reverse complement strand
GGAGTTGGAGCGGTTTTCGCCGACGGTGGAGGGGACCTTTCCGGGGCACTATTTTGTGGACCTCACGGGGACCCGGAGGCTGTGGGGGCCGGGAACGGATGCCGCATGCCGCGTGGAGCGGGCCCTTGCGGACCGGCGCTCCCTGGTGGCCCGGACGGGTCTGGGTCCCAACAAGCTGGTCAGCCGAGTGGCGGCCCATTGCGTGACGCCCGGCGACCTGAGCGTGGTTTTTCCGGGAGCCGAGGCTTCGTT
>CAZGQL010000010.1:20166-24203 GCA_964527905.1 uncultured Syntrophobacteraceae bacterium | reverse complement strand
GGGGTCGGATTGAAAACCTCGGCACACCTTGCGGATTTCAACATCCGACGCATCGGGGATCTGGCGGCGCTCCCCGCGGAAGCGCTCCACGGCGTTTTCGGCAAAACGGGCTCCCGGCTGCTGCGCCTCGCCCGGGGGATTGACACCACGCCGGTCGTTCCGTTCCATAAGGAAACCCGGTTGAGCTTCGCACGGCAGCTGGAGCGGGATGAGATCGACCGGGAGCGGCTGCACGCCGTTTTGCTGCAGCAGGCCGAGGAAGCCGGATGGACGCTGCGCTCCCTCAACCGCTGTCCCGGGACGTTCACGCTGGAGGTGCGTTACGCGGACGGCGGGACCGTCCAGGCCCAGCACAGCCTGCCCCCCATAGCCGTCCAGGTGGATCAGCGGCTGTTTCGGGTCCTCCAGGCCGCCTTTTCCCGGCTGGTGCGGCGTCGGGTGGCAGTCCGCCGCATCGTGCTGGAGCTTTCGGACTTTTCGATGCCTCTGCGCCAGATGTCGCTCTTTTCCTGGGAAGAACACTCCCGGGGGGCGGAGCGGCGCATCCAGGCGGCCCTGGATCGCATCCGTCGGCGCTTCGGCCGGGAGGCCCTGTCCTGGGGCCGGGTGGCGATGTTCCGAGCGGCGGGCGACAGCGGATCAGCCGCCGGAGCGCTTTGATTTGAGCGAGGTTCATCGTATACGGATCACAGGGAGCCCCCATGGAACCGCGCTCCTCCATGAACCCCTCTTTTGTGCACCTCCACGTCCACTCCTACTATTCCATGATGCGGGGCGTGAGCTCGGTGGATGCCCTCTGCCGGGCGGCGGCCGACGCGGACTATGCGCATCTCGCGCTCACCGACACGAACGGCTTTTACGGGCTGATCCGCTTCCTGGAGGCGGCCCGGAGGCACCGGATTGAGCCCGTCGTGGGGGTGCATCTGCAAACGAAGGCCGAATCGGCGGTCCTCCTGGCAAAAACTCCCAAGGGCTATGAAATCCTGAGCGATGTGACCACGCAGCGCCACCTCGAGGCGTCCTTCTCGCTCGTGGAATCCCTCCCCGAGGCGCCTGCCGACGTGGCCCTGTTGAGCGGCGATCCGCAGCTCCTGAAGGCGCTGCGGTCGCGGGTCGACTGCTGGGTGGAGGTGACACCGGGGTCCCGGGGTCGGAGCGCGTTGAGGCTGGCACGCGAGCTCGGGCTTCCCCCAGTGGCCACCAACCCCGTTTATTTCGCGCACCCGGACGATTACCCACTGCATCGTCTGGTGCGGACCATCGACTGCAACGCAACCCTGAGCACGGTCTCCCCCGATGAGCTGGCGCAGCCGGACCAGTGGTTGAAGCCGCCTCCGGACATGGCCGTCCATTTTCCCCATTGCCCGGAAGCTTTGACCAACGCCGTCCGCCTTGCCCGGAGCTGCCACACGGCCTGGGATCACTCCCGCCTGGTCTTTCCCCATTACCAGGACCAGGCGGCCGACCATTTCGAGCTGCTCCACGAAAAATGCCGTCAGGGGATCCTGTGGCGCTACGGCAGGTCCAGCGAAGCCGTCGAGACCCGGCTCCACGAGGAGCTGGAGCTGATCCGGGCTAAGGGGTACGTGGATTATTTTTTGGTGGTGGCCGACATCGTCGGGCGGCGCCCCATCCACTGCGGCCGGGGCAGCGGCGCGGCGAGCCTGGTGAGCTATCTTCTCGGGATCACCCATGTGGACCCCATCCGGCACCGGCTCCTCTTTGGGCGCTTCCTCAACCCCGAGCGCAAGGATCCCCCGGACATCGACGTCGATTTCCCGTGGGACGAGCGGGACGCCCTGTCGGAGGAGCTCCTGCGCCATTACAGCCCCGAACGGCTGGCGGCGGTGGCGAACCATGTGGGCTTCGGGGCCCGGGCCGCCGTGCGGGAGGTCGCGAAAGTCTACGGAATCCCGGCTGCGGAAATCAAGGAAATGACGAGGCGGATGAGCTCCTGGACGGAGCCGGGTCGCATCGGAGACCGCATCGCGCGGCACCCCAAATTTCGGGGCGTGGTCCTCGATCCTCCCTGGCCTGAAATCCTGCAGCTGGCCGGCCGTTTGGAATCTCTGCCCCGTCACCTGTCCGTCCATTGCGGCGGCATCATCCTGGCCCCGGACCGGGTGTCACGTTACGTGCCGGTACAGCGGAGCGCCAAGGGCATGCAGGTCATCCAATGGGAAAAGGACCAGACGGAAACGGCCGGGCTCGTGAAAATCGACCTGCTGGGAAACCGTTCCCTGGCCGTCATCCGGGACGCCCTGGCCGCCATCCGGGAAAACACGGGCCAGACCATCGACTACGCCGCCTTCAACCCCGTGGACGACCCCGCCACGCAGGATCTTATCCGACGGGGCGAGACCATGGGGGTTTTTTACGTGGAATCGCCCGCCATGAGGCAGCTGCAGCAGAAGACGCAGCGTGGGGATTTCGAGCACTTGGTGATCCACTCGTCCATCATCCGGCCCGCGGCCAACCGCTACATCCGGGAATACATCGAGCGGCTGCACGGAAAGCCCTTCCAGCCCATCCACCCCAGCCTGGGCGACATTCTGGCCGAAACCTACGGGGTTCTGGTCTACCAGGAGGACGTGGTCCAGGTGGCCATGGCCCTGGCGGGGTTCAGCTGGGGGGAGGCCGACGGGGTGCGCAAGGTGATCAGCAAGAAGAGCCACGAGCAGCTCCAGGATTACCGCCGCCGGTTCTTCGAGGGATGCGCCCGGCGCGGGGTTTCCGATGCGGTCGTCCGGGCCGTCTGGGACATGTTCCTTTCCTTTGCCGGGTATTCCTTCTGCAAACCCCATTCGGCTTCCTACGCCCTGGTGAGCTTCAAGTCGGCGTACCTGAAGGCACACCATCCGGCCGAATTCATGGCTGCGGTCATCAGCAACGGCGGCGGGTATTACTGCACTCGGGCCTACATTTCGGAAGCCCGGCGCATGGGGCTCACGGTGCTCGGGCCGGATGTCAACGCGAGCGACTGGGCTTACCGGGGTCAAGCCGGCGTGATCCGGATGGGATGGCAACAGCTCCAGAATATCCGCCGGGAGACGCTGGAAAACCTGGTCGAAGAGCGACGGCGAAACGGGCCCTTTCGATCGCTGGAGGATTTTCTGAGCCGTGTCCCACTGCAGGCGGCCGAGGCGGTCGTGCTCGTCAAAAGCGGCGCCCTGGACCGTCTTCCTTTGGAGCGGGATCTGCGCCCCGCCATGACGGCCCCCCTGGCAACGTTGCCGGAAACCGCAGCCGGATCGAGGGGATTGAATCGTCCCCAGCGGCTCTGGCTCGTCACTTCCTGGATCAATCGAACCCTGCCGCGGGGAAGGTCCGGAGCCCCCCTTCCCTTTTCTCCCCGGACGATTTCCGTGCCGCCGCTTCAGGAATTGAGCTCCCGTCAGAGGTGGCAGCAGGAGATGGAAGCGCTCGGGCTGATCCTGTCCGTCCACCCGCTCGCCCTCGTGGAGGAGTCCGTGCGGCGACTGCCTCACCGCCTCGTAAACGCCTCCGAGCTGCCGCGATACGTGGGAAAGCGGGTCTGGGTTCTGGGGTGGCTCGTGACCAGAAAGGAAGTGATGACGCGGGGGGGCGAATCCATGGAGTTCGTATCCTTCGAGGACGAGACGGCCATCTATGAGACGGTCTTCTTCCCCAGGGTTTTTCAGCGGTTTTGCCAGAAGCTGGATACGGGTCGGGGCTATCTACTCCACGGTCAGGTGGAAAGCGAATTCGGGGCGGTGAGCGTCACGGTGCTTCAGGTGTCCGAGCTGACCGCTTCCAGGGAACATCGGCTTGCGGTATAAGAAGTATGATTGGGTCGCATGCCGGGAGCCCGATCAACGGAGCGCACTGGGCTTGCCCCTCCCCCGGCAAGACACCGTGAAGCATCGGTAAAGAATCAGAAAAAAACGATGGAACAGGAGGATTCAGGGATCATGGACATTGAAGACCTTTATGGCCTGGTGCCCGATGTCAACTGTCCCCCGGGCTGCATCGAATGTTGCCGCAATTTCGGCGTCCCTTCCCGAACACGGGTGGAA
>CAZGQL010000010.1:13542-20150 GCA_964527905.1 uncultured Syntrophobacteraceae bacterium | reverse complement strand
CGTTTCTGCGCGCGAACGGCAGAACGCTGGGCGAGGCAAAGGGCAACACGTGCCCATACGTGTGCGAGACGGGGTGCACCGTGTACCCGGTGCGGCCCCTCATTTGCCGCCTTTTCGGGACCTCCCCCAACTACCAGTGCCCCGTGGGCGTCAAACCCCTTCGGCTCCTGCACGAGGACGAGGAAGAGGAGATCTTTCAGTTGTACCGGATGTATTTCATTGATTCGGGGGAAGGGAAGTGACCGCCGGACCCTTACTGCACCTTGTAGAAAGGCTGATCCCCCGCCTTCCCGACGACACCCAGCTGTCCGCCGCATTCGGGACAGAACACGTTCTTGATCATTTGCATGGTTCCCAGCCCCGGGTCGTCGAAGATTACTCCTTCCAGGCCGAGATACACGGAAATCCCGCACGTCAGGCACATGCATTCCCATTCCTGGCTCATCGTCTTCCCCTCGCGTGCACCTTCCCTGAACTATTCTTCGATGGCCTCACCCAGCTTTTCCACGGCCTGCTGGAGTTCGGGAAACAAATCCAGAGAAACCGTCAAGCCCTTCTTGGACGGGTGAAACTCACCGTCGTCGCCCTTGTAGTAGATCCTCAGGTCAACGTATTGTTTTCCTTTGTAGACCGTCAGCGAGGCCCTCACTTCCTCCAGGGGGTTCTTTGGAAATGAGTGAATCAATCGTGCTTCCTTGGCCATGTTGAATTCCCTCTTCAGATGGTGCATCGCAAACGAGTCCTGCCGCGAGACATCAGCGAAGTTTTGCGCGACGCTGACCTCCCACTCGTCCAAACCCAGGCTATCGTACGACGCCACTATCAAATTGTTTCCATCGGAGCAAGCCGCATCCAATTATTCGAATGATTTCAGAAGATCCAGGATCGCCGCGACATCCGATTCGCCATGCCCCCTACGGACCGCCGAACGATACAGCGGCAGGAGGGTGTGGGCCACCGGAACCGGAACGCCCACCTCATGAGCGGTGTCCACAATGGCCTTCAAGTCCTTGGTCATGTGTTTCAAGGGAAATTGGGCCGGGAAAGACTCGCTCTTGAGGAGTTCGGATTTCATCTGAAAAAACGGGCATTGCAAAGGTCCGCTCAGGATCACATCGAGAATGGCTTCACCTGCCAGACCGCCCGCGACGCCCAGTCGCATCGCCTCGGCAATCCCCTCCATCATGATCCCCAGCAGGAGGTTGACGGCCATCTTCATCATGGACCCCTGCCCTGCCGGCCCGCAATACACCGTTTTCTTGCCAATGGCCGCGAAGATGGGGGCCATCTGCTCGACGTCGGCTTCGACGCCCCCCGCCAGGATGATCAGGGTCCCCTCCTCGGCCGGCTTCTTGGATCCCGACACCGGAGCATCGATATATCGCACCGAAGTGGGGGCGAGGATGGTGCCAAGCTCCCGGGCGAAGTTAGGAGAGACCGTGCTCATGTTGATGAAAACCTTGGTGCCGTCGAGGCTCTGGAGGGCCCCTTCGGGACCCTGAAGGATGTCCTGAATCGCTTCGGCCCCGGTGACCATGCACAGGATGATGTCCGATCCCGCCGCCAGTGCTTTGGGGGTCGGGGCCATCTTCGCCCCGAGGGCTGTGAGGACCTCCGCTTTCTCTGGACTTCGATTGTTGACCGTCACGCGAAAACCGGCCCGCACCAGATTGCGTGCCATGGCCGTTCCCATGATCCCTAACCCAATCAATCCGATGGTCTGATCCATGCTCCATTAAACTCCCGGTTGCTCCAATGGGTGCGTTTGGGAGGCTTGCCCCTAAAGATTCCGAGCCTCCGGACCGAAATCAAAGTGAAACCTTGCGCCGTGAGGGGCCTTCCAACCGGCGACGTTCACGAAACCATGCGATGAGACAGGATCGGTGCGCTCTAGGAGTCGGTCGTCTTGAGAGGTCCGTCGGCCCGCGGAGTACCCGGGGCATCACGACCTTTCAGGTCGTCCCGTGCGTGTGCGATCCTGGCGGCAGGGAATCAGCATCGCATCCGCATCCCTGCAAATGGTCTCGAGAAGAGGGAGACGCAATCAATGGTAAGACGCCTTTCACTCAAAATGAAACTCATGTCAACCTGTATTGTCCTTGTGGTGGCTCCGGTGTTGGTCATCGGTGTCTTCAGCCTGAGGCAGTTCCTGAGCTTCGGGGAGCAGGCGATGCAGCAGTCCTACGGAGCCGTGCGGGAACAGGGACAACAACTCCTCGCGGTCGGCGTTGAACGGGATCGCCAGACAGTCGGTGCCCTCGTCGCCATGGCCGAAAACGACACGCTGCGGTTGGCAGGCTCGGCCAATGTCGCCGGCTACTTTTCGGCACAGGCGGGTGAAAACAAGACCCTGAACAACCTGGCAACCAAGGAGGCGATTCGGATCGTCGAGGACCTGGTCCGGACCACGCAGGCCCAGCAGGGTCTCCTCGAGAAGAAGCTCAAGGGTGACCTCGCGGTCGCGACTCACCTCTTGGCAGGTGCGGGGCCTTTGAGCGTGTCGACCAACCACGAAAGCTGGAACGCTGTCAACCAGTTCACGAAGACAGTCGAAACCGTCACGCTCCCAGCCTTCAGCCTAGGCAAGACGTTGATTCGGCCAATCGCCTCTTTCGACATTCCAACTCCCGTCGTGGATGAGCTGCAGCGGCTGGTGGGAAGCACCTGCACCATTTTCCAGAAAATGAATGATCGGGGGGACATGCTCCGAGTGGCCACCAATGTCCGGGAAAAGAGCGGGGCGAGGGCGATCGGCACGTTCATCCCTGCCATCAATCCCGACGGCAGCCCTAACCCCGTTGTGTCGACCGTGCTCAAGGGAGACACGTTCATCGGTCGGGCCTTCGTCGTGGACCAATGGTACGCGAGCGCTTACTCGCCCCTGAAGTCGGAGACCGGTGAGCTGATCGGTATGATCTATGTCGGGGTCAGGGAGCAGGAGTCGAGCGAGCTCTCCAAAGCGATTCGCTCGGCCAGAATCGGCGAGTCAGGCTATTCGTTCATCGTCGACTCGAAGGGGGTCGTCTTGTTCCATCCCGAGGAGCCCCTGTTGGGGAAAAACCTGATCAGCGATCTCGGATGGTCTTTCTTGGAGCAGGCCCTCGAGAAGAAGCCGGTTGGCAGTGCCCAGACCCTCGAATACACCACCGAAGCCGGCAAGCGATTGCTGGTCTTCGAATACTACCCCCAGCGGGATTGGCTCATCTGCTGTTCCATCGCCTTCCAAGAGCTGTTTCGCGATGCCGCGCAAGCCTCCCGTGAGCTTCTCATGGAGGAAATCGCGGCTCTCTACCGCAATGCGACCGTCGAACTCTCCGGACAGAGGCTGCCGGCCTACAACCAGATTCGGTTGGTGGACGCCGGTGGCCAGGAGCTCTTCAACTACAAACAGGGCCGTTTCAGCAACGAATTGGTTTTCAAGGGCAACGAGCCGTGGTTTCAGGAAGGCTCCAAAGTCTCCAGGGACAACGTGTACAACTCGGGCGCGGTGCTCGCCGCCAACACGGGAAAGCCTGAGATGCGTGTGTGTGCACCGGTCTACGTGGGCGAATCCTTCAAGGGACTTGCAGTCCTGAGCCTTGACTGGGAGCTCACGAACAAGCTTTTGCGCCAACGGGTCTATGGACAGACCGGATACCCATACGTGATCAATGAGGAAGGCGTCCTCGTGACCCACCCGAAGTACGATTTGCGCAATCCCGTGAGCATCGCCGACGCCAAGTACGGCGAACTGGCTCAAATCGTGAAAAACAAGATGCTGCAAGGCCAGGCCGGGCATGCCATCTACCGCTTCGAGGGCGTGGACAAGCATGTGGCGTTTGAGCCCCTCATGGTCAGCGGGAAGCGATACAGCGTTGCCGTGACCTGCCCCGTCAACGAATTCGAGAAACTCGCCAACGACCTCAGAGAGAGCACGGGGTCGATCTCCCGGTTTCTGACGCGCATCATCGGGGCCTTGGCCGTTCTGCTGGCCCTCGGCGGCTCGGTGGTCGGTTTTCTCGTGAGTCGGCGTATCACCGATCCTTTGGCCAAAGCCATTCAGGGGCTCTCCCAGGGCAGCGCGGAAATGCACCGCGCCGCGCAGGAAATCGCCGCATCGAGTCACCAGGTCGCCGAAGGGGCCTCGAGCCAGGCGGCATCGCTCGAGGAGAGCTCGGCAGCCATGGAACAGATGACCGCACTCGCACGCAGCAATTCCGAAAGTGTGCTGACCCTGCACCAGCTGAGCGACCAGTCGATGCGGAGCATGGCTTCGACGCGTAAGGCCTTGGCCGAGGCCAGCCGCACCATGCTGGACATTTCCGGCTGCGGGGAAAAGATGGATGAAATCAACCGAAGCATTGATTCCATCGCCTTCCAGACTAACCTCCTCGCCCTCAACGCGGCCGTCGAGGCGGCCAGAGCGGGCGAAGCCGGGGCGGGGTTCGCCGTGGTGGCCGAAGAAGTGCGGCATTTGGCCATGCGGAGCAGCGAGGCGGCTCGAAACGCTCAGGAACTGATCACAGAGACCCTCCGGAACATCCGGAAAGGGAAAACTCTCATTGAATCCACGGACTCGGAGTTCCATGAGATGGAGGGGGCAAATGAGAGAGTCAAGAGCCTTGTGGATGAGATCAAGGTCGCAGTGGAAGAGCAGAGCAAGGGCATGGAGCAGATGAACAGCACCCTCAGAGACATGGATTCCGTGGTGCAACAGAGCGCCGCCAATGCCGAGGAATCCGCCGCAGCCGCCCAGGAGCTCAATAGCCTCGCCGAACACGTGCAGTCGCTCACCCGTGATCTTCAATCCCTGCTGGGCGGGCGGTCCATAGAACCTTCCCGCTCATCCGCGGAGCACAGCGCCATCGTCCCACACCGCCCAGCCACTATGGAGCATGCGTCGACAAAGGGTTCGGTCGCGGGGAAGCCTGCAGTGGCCTCATCTCTTCCGCCCGAGATCGAAGACACGTCGCCGCAGAAGAAACTGGAAGATTTGCACTGAGGTTCGTTTCCAGAGGGGGGTTCGAGGCCCCCCTTTCCCCTCACCTCCTCTCCCTCCATCGTCCGGGTTTGGCCTGTGATCCCGCGCGGGGGCTCTCTGTGGAGCCGACCTGGGCGCCTCCGGGAATGCCTTGTCACCATGCAGCGCGGCTTGATCACGGCATCGAAAGATGCTTTACTGGAAGCCATCCAGCGACAAATCTTTTTACGACTTCCCCTCACTGACGACCTGCTACGAAAGGCGGACATGGAAGAACGGATCAGAACCCTCGGCAGCATTCACGCAAAGCACTTCAGCGCATACCTGGACGTGGTCCGGTTGCGCACGGATCGCCTCACGGAGCGGATCCGGGTCGACCATCCCGAAGCTGCGGCCATCGTGGCATTCCTCGATCCCAAACACATCCTCATGGTGCGTCAATGGCGCTACGCCATTGGGCGGGAGACCCTCGAGATCCCTGCCGGCAAGGCGGACCCGGGCGAGGATCTCGATGTCTGCGCCGGGCGGGAGCTCGAGGAGGAGACGGGTTACCGTCCCGGGCGGCTCGTCGAGCTATTCCGTTACTTTCCTGCCATCGGGTATTCCAACGAGCTCATCTGTATTTATGCTGCCAGCGGGCTCGAAAGGATGAGCGCTGAGTGCGATGAGGACGAAATCTCCAAGATCGAAGTGATCGATCTTGACGCGGTGATGGGACTGATCGCCGACGGAGTGATCGTGGACGGTAAGACGGTGATCGGTCTGTCACTGTTCCGAGCAAGATCCGAACGAGGGGAAATCCCCCCGGACTTTTTCGGTTAGGGGCCTTGGGCGATGGAGAAGGTGCCGATCACCCGACCGGGCTATCATCAGCTTCTGCGTGATCTCATTCATTTGCGGCGGGACGTGAGGCCGATGGTCATCGAGGAGTTGCAGGAAGCTCGTGCCCACGGGGTCCGCGTGGATAACCAGCAGTATCTGGCCGCCCGCGAACGCCATGGGGCGGTTCAGCGACGGATCAAGGAACTCGAGGACAAACTCGCCCAATGCGAAATCGTGGTGGGACGAAAACTCATTCTGAAGCGGGCGGGCTTTGGAGCTGTGATCCACATCCGCAACGAGGATACGGGGGAAACGTCCCGTTATGAATTGGTGGGTCCATACGAATCTAACGTGACGGGGGGAAAGCTGTCCATCGATTCCCCCGTGGGCCGCAGCCTGGTCGGGCGGCTGGAAGGGGAAGAAGTGGTTGTCTATGCCCCCTCCGGCATGCGCATCTACCGCATTCTCGCCATCGAGTCATGAGCGGTTCGACGGCCATCCCCGGCCCCGGTTTCGCGCGGCCCAAGCTTCGGGGCCCTCGACCGACGATGGCTGATCGGATGCGAAAATCGGTGTCGAGGGTCCAACGGTCTGCAAGGGGATCCTTCGTCAGAGTCTTTCAGCTCGAGCCCGCACTTGTGCGCACTTGCGCGCATACCCTTCCGAAAACACCTGCGCCAGGGACTTCTCAAAAGGGTGGCACGTGTCCACCGCCACATGCTCGGAAGCATCCAGCTCGCTCACGGGCTCGAAGGCTTCCATCATCTGCGGCAGATGCTGCAATCGGGCGTCGGATGCGCCCGCCGTATGGTCTCGCTCCAGCAGG
>CAZGQL010000010.1:0-13532 GCA_964527905.1 uncultured Syntrophobacteraceae bacterium | reverse complement strand
CGCCGACGAATGTCGGCCGCATCGCATACGCATTCGAGGACGATGAAATTCGTGTCGCAATCGGCTGCGAGCCGGCGCGCATCTTCGCGCCAGCGTCTCCGGGAAAACGAGGCATCCAGGATGACGGATCGCCCGCGACGCAGCTCCTCCTGAGCGATCGCCAGCATCGCGGCATAGACGTACTGCCTTCGCTCGAGCCGGTAGAGCCCCTCGTTGAAGTCCACGATGACAGGCGCCTCCGTCGAGAGTCCTTCCCGCTCCTTGCGCAGCCGGTCCGATTGAACCAGCACCAATTCAAGTGCCTCGGCGAGGGTCCGGGCCAGATAGGACTTCCCGGAAGCCGGAAGGCCGCAGCACACGTAAAGGGTGGGGCGGCTGAACTGGAGCGCAAATCGATAGGCCAGGCTCAGATAAGAGTCCGCCTCATCTTCCAGTGGGGCCTTTTCATCTGCGCGGTCCAGTTCCATCCAGCGCAGGCAGGCCACTTTCACCTTCACCATGGCCCGGTACGCCGCGTAGAAATCGATCAGAGAGTAGAGGTCAAAGTCCCTGGCCTGCTCCACGTAGGCATCCAGAATTGTCCGGCCGACGGTACCGTGCCCGAGCCGATCAAGATCCATGTGCAGGAAGGACAGGTCGGAGGCCGCGTCCCCGTAGCGGAAACGGTCGTTGAACTCAATGCAGTCGATGACCTGAATGGGGTCCAGCAAATAAACGTGATCCGGACGGAGGTCTCCATGACCGTCTCGGATGCGCCCCTCGCGGATGCGCCGT
Organism: uncultured Syntrophobacteraceae bacterium; assembly: GCA_964527905.1. Classification (GTDB taxonomy): domain Bacteria; phylum Desulfobacterota; class Syntrophobacteria; order Syntrophobacterales; family Syntrophobacteraceae; genus CALBZH01. The sequence goes on along the minus strand of CAZGQL010000010.1, from coordinate 12,758 downwards.
TCGAAGAGCGGCCGCCAGTTCTGGAGGAAGGCGCGGCTGACCTGTCGGATGAATTCAAAGCGCTCAAGGTCGAGCAGCCGGGGGGTAAAGGGTTCGAGCTGTTCGAAGTTTTCTTCAACATTGCGGGCGACCAGGTCCGGGTGCCCGAAGGAATCGATGAAGGGGCTCGAGGAACCGCCCACATAGAAATCAGCCAGCATCCGACCCAGCTCGGCGCATTTGCGGATCAGAGCCTCCGGCACGCCGCCCGTTGGGTCGGCCTGGGCCAGCTGGGCCTGAAGACACGCTGCTTCGGGAAGCTGGCGCATCAAGACGGCGACCTCGACCATGGGAGCGCCGTCCCCCAAGTGGAGTTTTCCGGAATCGTCCCTCCAGACGGGCACGACGGACTGATACACGCCGGAGCTGAGTCTGCCGTTGAGGGCGATCTCCTGTCGGCAGAAGTGGAACCGCTTTTCCAGGGTCGTGAAATCCAGGAAGCCGAAGTCGACGGGTTTTTTCAGTTTGTAGACCCAATCTCCCGTGAGAAAAACCGCGGAAATGTGTGTATCCCGTCGTACGATCTCGCCGACGGGATGGGGATAGAAGTCAGGATTCAGGAAGGCTTGGCAGATCTCATCGAAGCGCTGGAGTGCTTCCATGCCGGCTATTTCAGGCGCTCGATGCACGCATAGGCGCTGTGGTTGTGGATGGATTCGAAGTTCTCCACATCGACCATGAACCACAGCACATTGGGATCCTGTTTCATCTGGTAGGCGACGTCACGCACGACGTCCTCCACGAACTTGGGGTTTTCGTAGGCCAGTTCCGTGACATACTTTTCGTCCGGTCTCTTGAGCACCGAATAGACCTCACACGATGCCGCCTTTTCAACCAGACGCACCAAGTCCTCGATCCAGATGAACCGTTTGAAACGTACGGCCAGTCTGACCACGCCACGCTGGTTGTGCGCCCCGTGGTCGCTGATCTCCTTGGAGCATGGGCACACGGTGGTGATGGGCACATTGACCTCCAGCACGAGGTCGTATCCTTTGGTGGCACTCAGCGACCCGCTCACCCGGCAACCGTACTCCATGAGCCCTTCGGAGTCCGTCACGGGGGAGAGTTTCTTCACGAAATAAGGGAAACTGATTTCCAGGTGAGCCGACTGGGATTGGAGCCGTTCCTGCATGAGCTCGAGGATGGAGCTGAGCTCCCGGATGTCGAGATGCCCGTGGAATTCGTTGAGGATCTCGATGAAGCGGCTCATGTGGGTGCCCTTGAACTCCCTGGGGAGATTCACGTACATGTTGATGCAGGCCACCGTGTGCTGCATCCCGTTGTTTTTGTCCATCACCCTCATAGGGTAACGGATGTCCTTGACACCGACCTTGTCCACGTTGATGTTGCGGTAGTCCGTCTGGCTCTGCACATCGATCATCGGAACGCTCGTCGAATCATGGAGTGCCGGATTCCACCGAAAGGGCCATGGCCGTGAGATTCTGCGCAATTTCCTCGAGACCGGATCGGGTCTCGGGCGAGACCGCCTCGGCGAACACACCTCTGAGATCGGCATCGATGATGCCCTCATCGTAGGGAATGAAGCCCAAGAATCGGTACTCGGACAAGTGGCTCACCAAGAACTCACGGTCCTTGTCGCCACGCACCTTGTTGCCGACCAGGGCGATGCGGGTGAGCCCGATGTCCTGGGCGAGCTCACGGATTCTCACGGCGGTGTCGATGCTGCGTTGGCCCGGTTCGACCACCACCACCAAGCAGTCCACGGCTTTGGATGTTCCACGCCCCAGGTGCTCGACCCCCGCCTCCATGTCCATGATGACCACCTCATCCCGCCTCAGGATCAGATGCTGCACCAGGTTCTTCAGCAGGACGCTCTCGGGGCACACGCATCCCATTCCCCCCTTCTTGACACCCCCCATCACCATGAGCCGCACATGATCCCCGCTGGGCACGGCCAGCTTCTCGGGCAGGTCATCGACCTTGGGGTTCAGCTTGAAGAACCCCCCGTAACTGCCGGGCACGGATTCGGTCCGTTCGGCCACCAGCTCCTTCATGTTGGCGATGGGAACGATCTCAGATGCTCCCTTGAGACCCAAGCCGTGCCCTAGATTGGCATCCGGGTCGGCGTCGATGGCGAGCACCGTTTTCCCATGGCTCGAAAACCACTTCACCAGAAAAGCCGAAAGGGTCGTCTTGCCGACGCCCCCTTTTCCACTCACAGCGATCTTCAACGATTGAACCTCCGATTCGGTTGCCCCATGTGTGCAGCGGTTCGGGAACGTTGCCTTTAAGCCCCTTTCTCCCTTGAAACCGAGTCACGATTTCCGCGCGCATTATAAGGGCGTGTAGCCTCGGAAATCAACCACCACTTCCGTGAAGGGGACGGCGCGAGACAGCTTGCACCACCGCTCCCCCGTGATTATCAGACTCGGGAACAGAAAGCCCCATGCCAGCGCGTTCGAACCCTTTCGATCCTGAAAAAGGAGGAGCACGACCTTGGATCGAGATCACGTTATGATCGCCTGCAACGTTTGCGGCGTCCGGAACCGAGTCCCCAAGACACGTTTGGGGGATCATCCCAAGTGTGGGCGTTGCAAGGGGGTCCTCGTCATGGACAACCGCTACCCTGACTACGCCGTGGGCGTCAACGATCAGACCTTCGCCAGGGAGGTCCTCGGCTTCCCCGGATTGGTTGCGGTTTATGTATGGTCCCATAGCTGCGGTTACTGCAAACAGCTCAACCCGATCATCGATCGCTTGGCCTACGACTACGTCGGACGCATCAAGTTCACGCGGCTGTTGCTCGATCAATCCCCTATGACCTGTGCCCGATACCAGGCCACGGCGGTGCCATCGCTCCTGTTCTTCCGCGGGGGGCGCGAAGTGGATCGGATCACCGGTGCGGCCCCTAGAGATGAGATCGAACGGCATTTGAAAGCGTTGCTGTGATGCCCTTGGCACCCCGGTCGCCTGCGGAGGCTTCCATGACGCGCTCCGTCCCGCCCCTACGGCTTCGAACCCTCAATCGTCATCCGGCGCGAACGGACGGCCGCTATGTGCTCTACTGGATGACCGCCTGCCGCCGCCCCTTCTGGAACTACGGCCTTCAACGTGCGGTGCAATGGGCTCACGATCTGTCTCGGCCTCTGATGATTCTAGAAGCCCTTCGATGCGACTACCCTTGGGCAAGCGACCGTTTGCACACCTTTATCCTTCAGGGCATGCAGGACAATCGGGACTACTTCACCGGCACTTCGGCGTACTATTACCCATATGTCGAAACCGAGCGCGACGGAGGCAAAGGGCTTCTCGAGGCGCTGGCGCTGGAAGCGTCCGTTGTGGTCACGGACGATTTTCCCGCCTTCTTCTTACCGCGAATGCTCGACGCCGCAGCCCGGAAAGTCTCTGTCGCCATGGAGGCGGTGGACTCCAACGGAATCGTTCCCATGCGCGCAGCCGCCCAGGCCTTTCCGACGGCGTTCGCTTTTCGACGCTTTTTGCAAAGGGAGCTTCCAAGCCACCTTCCGGACGCTCCCACGGAAGCCCCACTCTCTGGGGTAACACTGCCCCACATGGGCCCACCCGCCAGGAGCGTCCTCGAACGATGGCCCCCATGCGCACTGGAAGGACTCGAATTCACCCCCGAGCACCTTCGGGCTTATCCCGTGAACCACCAGGTCGAAGCCGTCGGGACTCGCGGCGGATATCGTAGCGCCGCACACGCCTGGAGCCGCTTTCAGCGGGAACGCCTTTCCACCTACCCCCAGGACCGCAATCACCCCGATGCCCACGCCACCAGTGGGCTCTCGCCCTACCTACACTTCGGTCACATTTCAGTACATCAGATTTTGAGGGAACTTGCCCTGGCGGAAGAGTGGAACACCGAGAAACTTCGCGGGGCGCCCACGGGCAAGCGCAGCGGCTGGTGGCGCATGAGCGAGGCCGCCGAGGCGTTTCTCGACCAGTTGATCACCTGGCGGGAGCTCGGATTCAATCTGTGCACGTTTCGGGACGACTACGACCGATTCGATTCGCTTCCCCAGTGGGCCCGGGAGGACCTGGAGCTCCACGCCTCGGATCCGCGCCCGGTCGTTTATTCGCTGGAGCGCTTCGAAGCGGCAGAAACCCATGATGCCCTGTGGAACGCCGCCCAGAGAGAGCTCATCCAAACGGGGACCATTCACAACTACCTGAGGATGCTCTGGGGAAAAAAGATCCTGGAATGGACGGCCTCCCCCCGGGAGGCCCTGAGCATCATGATCGAGCTCAACAACAAATATGCATTGGATGGGAGAGACCCGAATTCCTATTCGGGGATCTTCTGGATCCTGGGCCGCTATGACCGTCCCTGGGGGCCGGTTCGCCCCATCTTCGGAAAGATCCGTTACATGAGCTCCACGAGCACCTTGCGGAAATTGAGGGTCACGGAGTATCTTGCGCGCTACGGTTGAGCCCTTCCAAATTCCCGCAACGGACGACGGATCGCCATGCTTGTGAAGCGCTGGCACACGGTGGAATCGCGCCTGCCTCAAACGGTTGAGGACGTCGTCTCGATCCTGTTGCGCAATCGGAGCGTGGACCTGTCGTTCCTGAACCCGTCCCTGGCCGAGCTCGAGGAGCACTGCAACTGCTGCGGGATGGCCGAGGGCGCTGAGCTGCTGGCATCCCATCTCAAGCAGGGCCGCAAGGTGGTGCTGGTGGGTGACTACGATTGCGACGGGGTCACCTCCGCGGCACAAATGGCTCTGTTTCTGCGCGAGATCGGTCATCCTCATGTGGCCACAGTGCTCCCGGAACGCTCGGAGGGCTACGGATTTCCCCTGCGCGCGGTTTCGGACCATCCGGATGCAGGGGTTTTTGTGGCCATGGACTGCGGCACGCACGATTTTCAGGCGATTTTGGCGGCACGCAGGCAGGGGGCGGATTGTATCGTCATCGACCATCATGAAATCGGTGCCCAGGGAGTGGCGGCCGCCAATGTGCTCATCAACCCCAAGCAGCCGGGATGCCCCTCCCGATTTAAGGAACTCTGTGCCTCGGGCTTGACGCTACTTTTTCTCACCCGATTGAGAAGGGCTCTGGCTGGAACCTTTCCATCCCCTCGCCTTGGTGGCAAATTCCTTGCGCTGGCGGCCATTGGAACCATTGCCGATCTCGTCCCTCTGGTGGATGGCAACCGCATCATCGCGAAAAGCGGCCTCAGGGCCCTCAATACCGACCCCTACCCTCCCCTGGCAAGAATCGCGGACACAGCAGGACTCACCGGAAGGATCCTGAACGCGGGTCACGTCGGATTCCAACTCGCGCCGCGCCTCAACGCGGCGGGACGCATGGCCTCCCCCCGGCTCGCGTTCGATCTCCTGATGGCGGAGGACCCGGCGGAACTGGGTCGTGCGGCCAACGAGCTTCATGGTCTGAACCGGCGAAGGCAGCAGCAGGAAGAGGCGATCCTCCAGGAGATCGCCGCGCGCTTTGGGGGCTCTCTCAACGGCCGGCGGACTGTCGTCCTCGCCGATGTCGCTTGGCCCTTGGGACTCCTGGGCATTGTGGCGTCGAGAGTCCAGCAGGAGCTGCTCTATGGTCCCTCGGTGATCCTGTCGCTGGACCGCGAGATGGGACTGGCCCGAGGGTCCGCGCGCAGTGTCGGCGGATTTGATCTTCATGAAGCGCTCGGAAAGACGGAGCATCTGCTCGTGAAGTGGGGCGGGCACAAGATGGCCGCCGGTTTGACCGTCCAGGCCGATAAGCTCGATGCCTTTGCGGACGCGCTCGAGGAGATTGCCCAAGCTCATCCGGCCGATACGTTCGTTCCCTCTGGTCGGGTCGATGTGAGCCTACCGCCGGATCTCATCGATGAGGCCCTCCTCGACGCCCTGGAGCACCTGGAACCTCATGGTCCAGGAAACGCCAAGCCCATGTTCGTGCTCGAAGGGGTTCGCGTGAGTGTGCCGAGGCGTTTCGGCAGGGATCAGGTGCATCTGTCCATGATCGTGAATGATCGCCTGAAGGCCGTCTTTTGGCGGGGAGCTCTTCATCCCGGTGCGTCTTGCCTGTGCTCGGGCCATCCCGTCGACCTGGTTTTTCAGCTGGAACGTGACCGCAGGACCCTTGCTCCGCTTCTGAACGTCAAGCATTGCGGCGATTCATCCCCAGGGTGAACGGGATACGCAACACCGGGAGCCTGATGAGAAGCCGGATTGGTCGGTCGGCTTATAAGGATCCGCCCAATCAAATGGGGGTGCGCGATGAGATGAGGGTTTTCAGCACGTCCTCCTTTCCGATCACCCCCACCAGCGCTCCGTCATCTTCTACTACCGGCAGCGTGTGATATTTCTTTTCCACCATCAAGGTCGCGATGTCCTCGAGGCTGGTCTCCGGCCGGACCGTGACCGGGTTGGGCGTCATGGCGTCGGCGACGACAAAGGCCGCCATCTTTTGAACCTCCCTGTCGAGGCTTTTCATGGATGTCAGCGGGATCAAGCTGTCGAGGAGGGTGAAGACCGATGGCAGGGGAACGCGCTTTTGCTGGACGATCAGGTCGCTCTGGCACAAAATCCCCACCACCCGCTTGTTCCGATCGACGACCGGCAGCCCGTTGATGCGCCGTTCGAGTAAAATCCTGACGGCTTCCTGAATGCTCGTCTCGGGAGTGACTGTCAGAACATCCCGAGCCATGATATCCTTGGCTTTGATCATGGAATGGCTCCTTGTGCTGGGTCGTTCGAGGGCCGTCGGCTCCGGCGCCCTCCCTGGTGCGGACCACACCGCTCGATACATCCCGGATTGAATCATGAACACAGGCCGGGTCCGAAGACCGCGCCATCGTTCAGGCGCATGTTCATTCTATCAGCCACATGGTCCGGATCACAAAGCTTTTTAGGGTCTCGATTCCGCTCCGAAACACGAGGTGTTGGTGATGAAGCGTTTTCGAGTGATTCCAGGCGGAAAGTCCCGGCAGGATATTCCAGACACACGCACCCCTTGTCTGTTCCGCGCCCATTCCATCGGCACCATCGTCAAGGGGGATTCGGTTTTCGAACAGGTGAGCTTTCACTGGTACTGCCTGGACCGGGATCACCCTCCGATCGCCTACTCGTTGGCGATCGCCGGCTACGAACAGATGGAGGAAAACCTACGGAGGCCGTTAGAGCGGTTTGTGGACCGCCACTTCACCGAAGCGGAGCTGGGCGAGCTTGGTGCCTACCTGGAATCACAGTATGGTCTGGGTTTGGAGCCCGAACGTGTTTCTCTCCCCGTCAAGGATCGAACCTTTCTTTTTGAAGAGGGAACCGGGGTGATTTATGAGTTCCTGGAGCTTTCGGAGCGGTCCGGCTATCCGCTTCCGTTCAAGGTCTGGGGGTATTTCACCCTGCAGGGCCGCAGGGCTCTTCCCAACCTCGAGGAGGGCGTTTCGTTCGTAGAAGAGGTTCTCAAAAAGCTCGGGCTTGTCCTTCCGGTCGACCGGGGGCAAATGGAGAGGATTCTACGGGACGTGTATTCGCGTACGGGGCTGGCCGTGAAACGTTCGGACGGTGAGGATCCATCCGCGTAAAACTTGCTAAAAAAACCGGTTGCGATGGGTTTCCGGGTTCGGGGATCCGGATCCGGGCGTGGTGCCGGTACCAGGGAGCGACAAATAAGGAAAGCCTCAAAGAGGATCACGAATGCCCGATGGAGCGGGCCTCCTCGCGTCGCCGACGCATTCTCTCGGATATCGACTCGATAATGCGAACTGCCTTGTCCCCCGAAGCCTGACGGACCAGCTTCCAAGATTCCATGAGCACCTTGGGATCCCCACTCCGAGCCATGCTCTGCACCGCACAACTGAGCTGCTTGAAGTCCTCGACCAGTTGGTATTCGTCTCGCGACACGAAGGACTCCAGATGCACAAAAGCCATCTCCAGATAGTGCCGGAGCTCGTTTTCCGGGTTCTCAGCCAGTTCGGCGCGGATGGCTTCCCGGATCTCCTCCTTGGAGAAAGGCAGCGCTGAAGCCAGATTGATCGGGGTGGAATGGCGTTGGAGCACTTTGTCATAGGCCGCAAGGATGCGAGCCCTGGTTTCTTCCGCCGAACCAAGCAGCTCCCCGTGATCATTGGCTTTGTGAACGTTTTCTCCATGAGAAAACTGTCTACGCTTCCGTTGTCTGGCGTTGCTCATCCTCCCGGCCTCCTCTCCGTCGGGTTTCAGGGGCGAGACACACGTGATGACAAGGTCCAGAGCAAAAAACGTGCTGGGAAGGTGTCACATGGGGCCCACGCGCGGCGCGAAGTGCAAATTTTACCATATATTACAAAAATTTTCGCAAAGGGCAATCGGGGGAACACAGTATTTTGAGATCGGGAAGACCCTATTTGCAAGGGGGTAACTCTCCCTGCGGAACTTGCGGGCCTCAGCGCTCCGGCCTCAGGTCCAGCCGGTCGGAGCACTTACGCACAGCAGGCAGTGTCAAGCTCTCGGGAGAGGGAAGAGAGAGCCGGGAAGGAGGAGGGGACCCGACTCTCTCCCGGAGGAGGAAAGAGATGTTTCTTTCCGATTTCATGACAACATCCGGGTCAAGGGGCGGATTCGTTTCGACCATTCCCTGGAATCTAGGCTCTCCATTGGTCGCTCGCCTGAGTCTCCTCCACGACATTCATTAGAAGCCGAAGCTCGCGAGCAGGGCGTCGACGTCGTCCTGAGAATGCACCGCTCCCTCGAGCTTCTCGTGCGCCGGCCCGTACAGATCCTCTTTGTAACGTTTCCCCGCGCTCACCTTCATCCCAAAGGTCGAAACCAGTCCCACCAGCTTGGATTCCAGATCGTTTTGGAAACTGACGACCTTCTGGACGATCTGCCCCGTGAGGTCCTGGTAGCCTTGTGAGGTGAGAATAACGTCCAGATCCCTGCCCGTCTGTTCGAGAGAGTCATGCAGTTGCTGAAGAAGCGTCATGTTTTCGTCCATACGCCGTTGCGCCGCATCGCCCACGGGTCTCAGCTTCTGGAGGTGTTGTGTCATTTGTTTCAGGCGTATCGAATCCTCCTCCATACGCTTTCGGATACTCTCCACATGGTCCAAAGTGGTCGTGGCGGCTTCCTCGGTCAGGTGCAGAAGGTGCTCCAGCCGATTTCCCGAATCCGGGATCCTCTGCTCGAGCATCTCCCGCAGCTCAGGATCGAGAGTCTGGGAAATGTTGGAAAAGGAGCCGTGCAGCAGGCGCGCAAGGCCACCGATCTCCGAAAACAGCTCGCTTCCCTCTTCCTGCATTTCCGCGAGCTCCTTCAGGATCCCCTGAGCCTTGTTCATGTCCCCCTCGGCAAAAGACGCCATGAAGTCCTTGACCGATTTGAGGATGTTTTCCACCCGATCGTCCTGGGACACGAGCTGCTGCGTGAGGTGATCGTCTTCGTCAAAGGGGGTCAAGAGAAACTCCACTCGCTCTACGCTCTCTACCGGCAGTTCAACGCGAACGGCCCCACCCGGGCTGTCCTCCTCGGAAAGAATCCGGCCGCCAAGTCGTCCGGTCAAGCCGCCGGCCCGCGGTGCGTTGGAGGGCACCGGTACGGTGGGAGCCGAAGACGGTTGCCCGCCGTTGGGCCCCAGCGGTTCGGGGGCGTTCGTCTCCACCGCCTCGACCTTCCAGCCCTCCCCTGCGCCCTTGTTCGAAATCTTCCCGGAGCTCGACAGAGGCAGGGCCATCGCCATGGGCTCCAACCCGATCAATTCCAGGGTTTCCACCATGGCCGCGCGAATCCCTTCCGAATTGCCCTCCTGGAGCCCACCCCGCAGGACGCCCAGAGCAAAGGAGACGGTCGTCAACTGTTCGGCACCAATGGATGGAGTTTTGACGAACTGCTCGAGCTTTCCGCCGACCTGGGCGAGAGCCTTCACGCCTCGTTCGGCGGCCAGCACGTGGAATTGATTCAAAAGGCTAGAGACACTTTCCACGGCTTGGCTGGTCGATATCTCGCCCCTTTCCAAGGCAGCCATCCGCTCTTCGGCGGCGCTCAACTTCTCGACCAGTTCCTTCAGATGTGACTTCTTCATGAGGGCTTCCTCGCGTTTTGATTCCTTTGCCGCATCGGCGAGCAGCTTGTTCGTCTTGGTCGTCTGTCCCGGCTCTCGGCAGCCGTGGCCCCATTCCCATCCTGGATACAGGTGGCCTTCTCATCCCATTGCATTGCCGATACGGAACTGAGAAAATGTTTCCAGCGGCGCGAGCGCATCGATGGAACCGGCGGCAACCGTTGGAGCGGGTTTGCAGAACGCGTTCCAATTCTTGTGCCATGGGGGAAAACATGGAACGGGAACAGGGCCCACTGCAGGATCGTTTGGTGAGCGTCCGAGTTGCCGCCCAGCGGCTCGGCGTCAGCATGAAGACCATTCACCGGTATCTGGCCAAAGGACAGTTGACCAGAGTCAAAATAGGGACAAGGACATTCGTTGATTCATCGGATTTTGCTAATGTTAATATGTTGGTATCGGACAGACTGCCCAAGGACAGTCAGAGACAAAACCATTACCGTGAGACGGACAGACGGGACACTGTGACCTTGGCTCGCGAACGATACGAAAACCTTCTCATCGAACTCGGCGAACTCAGAAAACAAAACGAAATCCTGTTGGCGGAACGCTCGAAGATGGAAGACCGGCTCGAACGCCTGGCCGAACGCGAAAAGGAGCTGGACCAGGCCCTGAGTCGAGCCCGGGTCGGGGAGGGCCGCAAGTCGGAACGAGACAGGGAGTTGAACGCTGCCAGGGAGCGCATTCGGCAGCTTGAGGAGGAGCTGTCACGGATTCAGGCGCAAAAGCAGTGGTGGCAGCGTTAGTTTAACCAGCAGACTTCAGCCGGCGATACAATAAACGTCGATGATGTTCCGGCCTTTGGGCGTGGGAATGCGGTCCACGTACTCCACGGGAAAGTGGTCCTTGACGAGTTCATAAGTGGGACGTCCCACGTAGACGGTTCCCGGACGAGCCAGCGCCTGCAGGCGATTGGCGATCACCACAGCCTCCCCGAGGACGGTATATTCCATTCTCTGCGGAGATCCGAGGTATCCGGCGACCACCTCCCCCGTGTTCACTCCGATTCGTATGTTGAAGCGGCGGTCCGGCGGCAGGCTCTCCGAATAGGCTTTCTGCTTCTCCAACATCTCGAGGGCGCATCGTACGGCCCGAAGGCCGTGATCGGGATACCGGAACGGGGCCCCGAAAATGGCCAGCAGCCCATCCCCCAGATACTTGTCCAGAGTCCCCTCCCACCGGAAAAGCACCTCGGTCATGAGCGTGAAGTAGCGGGTCAGCAACTCGGCGATCTCACCCGCATCGAGGCGTTCGCTGAGCAAGGTGAATCCCTCGATGTCCGCAAACAAGACGGAAACCTGCACCCGATCCGTCTCCAGGACAAGCTCCCCGCGGGCCGACGAGTCCTCGGCGATCCGGCGGGCCACGTTGGGTGAGAGGAATCGCTCCAGGTTCTTGCGGATGAGGATTTCCTTATAGAGTTTTTCATTGAGGGCCGCCTTTTCGAGCCCTGAGGCGACCTGATTGGCCGTCACCGTAAGCAGCACGAGACTGTCCTCGCCGAAGCAACCAACCTGAGCGCTCTCGACATAGACCGCCCCCAAAACGGCCCCTTCGTGGATCAATGGCGCGCACATGGCCGATCGAATCCCCCGAAAGATCATGGTCTCCGTCGGGGAGTAGTCATGGCCGGTCATGATCGCCGACTTGCTGCGTATGGCTTCTTGCACCATGCTCTGGCTGAAGCGGTCCGATGGGCTGCGGCTGACGGCCTCGCGGAGGGATCCGTCTGCATTGCGAAGGAGCAGCACCCCGGCGCTGGCCCGCAGACTGCTCAAGATGAGATCCATCGCGGCATTCAGGAACTCATCCACCGTCGTTACCGTAACCAACAAATCACTGAGGCGGTGCAAAATGAGGTAGTTGAGGTCCATGGTCTTGCAAGGGTCCAGCGTGCCGACGGTAAACCCCTGAGGATCCACGGACTTGATCCGGTGAGATTGAAACACCAGCGTGTAGCGGCCAATGACGATGCGGTCCCCGTCCGCGAGCGGACTGCGCCGAATCGGACGATCGTTGACGATCACCCGGTTCTCACTGCCCAGATCCTCGATGAAGTAGTTGTCGCCTTCCTGGACGATTCTCGCATGTCGACGCGAAACGGTCCGGTCCGGCAGATTGATGTCGTTCATGATGCCGCTTGCGGCGTGATTGCGACCGATGTTGACCTGCGGCTGTGAGAGAACGAACAGTTCCTGCGAGTCCTCGTCGCCTTCGATGAGCAGCGCGGGCATGAATCCCTATCCTCTCGCGAGCTGAGGGGTTGCCGGGTACGGCCGGCGCGGTGGGCGCGCACGCCTCGCCCACCCGGCCGTTTCAATGCCCCAAAATATAACGGACACCGAATGCATTCAAGGAATCCGTGCACCCTTCGGTCCACTTGCCGAAGGCGACTGTGCCCCTCCTCGCCCGGGGTGCCGTCCCCGGGCGAGGATTCCATATTGGAATACGTTCTTCAAGAATCGAAGACTCAAAGGGAAAGACCCATCTGCCCTTCAAATCCTAACAGCTTGTATTCTCTTAGTAAATCCGATTGAAAAGCTCAGGCACGGGATTTGTTCTATCGACTGATGTGATCCAGGAGATGCGAGGCCTTTTTTTCAAAGCATGAGGAGACCCAGCGATGGCCGAGGACAAGAAAAAAGTATTGAATTTTCGCGACATGACGACCTGCGACACGACCCTGCAGATGCTGC
>CAZGQL010000009.1:16432-55227 GCA_964527905.1 uncultured Syntrophobacteraceae bacterium | reverse complement strand
AGACCGAACGGTACATCATGCGCATTCTGGCCGTCAAGGCGGTGTTGGGAAATCCGGCCCAATATGGGTACCGACTGCCGTCGGGACAGGGATATCCTCCTCTGCGCGTGGATCGGGTTCCTTTGAACCTCACCTGCCCGCTCCCGATGCATGCCGTGGCCGAAGCGTCCGGGACGACCGTTCGGGAGATCAAACGGTTGAATCCTGCTTTTCGCACGGAGGAGGTTCCGCGGGGGGCCCGAGAAATCAAGGTGCCGGAGGGCCGGGGAAGGGAGCTCCAACGAAACTTGGAGGGCGTGAGAGGCCGGAACGTGGAAACGCCCCCTGGAGAATCGACGGAAGGATCGGCTGGGGAGGGAGTGGAGGATGTCGGAGCCCTGAGCGGACCTCAAGCGGAGCCCGCCCGCAAGCCATCGGCGCGCGCCGCGAAGGCTTCCCGACAGAAGGGATCGCAGGAGAAGGCCGCTGGAGCCAAGTCGGCGGTTCCCAGCAAGACGACGTCCGGTCAGCCCTCGAATGCACCGGAATCGAAGAGTCGCAAATCCCCGAGGTAGGCGCCGCGGGGAACCACACCGGTATAAAACCTTGGAGCGCACCATGGCCCGGACCGATAGTCCGTTGAAAGCCTTTGGAAGTACGGGGCGGAACGTCTCGGCTGTGGGCCTTGGCGGCGAAGGCGTCCTGAGGACCCAGGGACGAGACGGGGAGGCGGTTGCGGTCATCCAAGAGGCCGTCTCCCAGGGGATCACCTATTTCGACAGTGCACGGGTCTATGCCGGGAGCGAGGATTATTACGGTCTCGTTTGGAAAGCTCGGCCCGAGCTCCGGGCCCGCGTGTTCCAGGCAAGCAAGTCGGCTTCTCGAAGCCGGGACGAAGCCCTTCGGGATCTGGACCGAACCTTGCAAAGGATGGGCATCGATACCCTGGACTTGTGGCAGATCCACGATGTGCGTACCGAGGAAGACCTTGTGATCCTTTCCAGACCGGGCGGGGCCCTCGAGGCTTTCCTTGAAGCCCGTGCGATGGGACGGGTCCGGTACATCGGCGTCACGGGGCACCACGATCCGAAGATCCTGACGCGGGCGGTTCGAGAGTGGCCGCTCGATTCGGTCATGATGCCGGTGAATCCGGTCGAAGGCGTGCTCGGAGGCTTTCTTGACGGGACTCTTGCTGCCGCCCGAGAGAAGGGGATGGCCGTCATCGCCATGAAGGTGCTTGGGGGTGGGCACTACGTCCATCCCGGAGTGGGGGTCAGCGCTGGTGTTTTGATCCGCTTTGCGCTGTCGCAACCTGTTGATGTGGTGATTGTCGGTTGTTCGAGTCCGGAAGAGGTAAGGATCTTGGCGGAAATGGGACGCGAGCCGTCTCCCATGGACGATGACGAGCGGGACGCGTTGCTTGGAGCGTTCCGATCTGCGGCACGGCGGTTGGCTTTCTATCGGGGTGTTTATTGAGGCGTTTCTTCTCCGGCCTTTGCCCGGGGAGATTCCGCGTGCTATAAGAACGGCGCAGTGTCTGCCCTGTGGAAACCCGGACAATGGTTTCAGTGGATTGGCTTTTCCCCTGGCAGGGTGACAGACGGGGGACAAGCGGTGGGGTACTGCGAGGTGAAGGGTTAGCTTGGTTGGTCTCGTGACGTGGTTTCCGGGGTTCAGGGCGCACATGGATCAAAAGCAATCGAATGGAAGCAAGCGAAACGGAACGTGGATCAAGATCTTGGCCTGTCTCTTGATTCTGGGCGTGCTCACGTTCATTCTCTACAAGTCCGGGGCCCTGAAGTTCTTCATGTCCAAGGACCGCATCACCGCCTTCCTTGATTCACTCGGGCCTCTATCCTTTGCAGGGTTCATCCTGTTGCAGGCCGCTCAGGTTGTGATCGCACCGATCCCCGGAGAGGTGACGGGATTCATTGGGGGCTACGTGTATGGTCCCTATCTGGGGGTATTGCTCTCCACGGTGGGTCTGGTCCTGGGCTCCTTCCTCGCGTTTTCCCTATCGCGCTATTTCGGGCGGCCCTTCGTCGAGCGATTCATCGATCCCCAGGTCCTGCAACGTTATGATTACGTACTGCATCACAAAGGGCTGTTCCTGATCTTCCTCTTGTTTCTCATTCCTGGATTTCCCAAGGATTACCTATGCTTCATCCTGGGACTGGGGCGTTTGACCACCGCCGAATTCCTCTGGGTGAGCACCGTGGGCCGGCTTTTCGGTACCATCCTCCTGACCTTGGGCGGAGAGTACATTCGGCACGATCAGTACAAGAGTTTCTACGTCCTCCTGGGGGTCGCCATTCTCGTGATCCTGCTCGTTCTGTTCTACCGGGAGCGCCTCGAAGCTTGGTTCAAGCATCTTCACCACCGGCACGAAAAGAAACCCGCGGCACGATCCGACGGGAAGGCTCCAATTTTGTAGGAGAAGTCATTGCTTACGGAGATGGTGTCTCAGTTCGCGGTTTGGTGCCTGGAAACGGCGGGATATGCGGGAGCAGCCCTGCTGATGGCCCTCGAGAGCATGATCGCCCCGGTTCCCAGCGAGGCGGTCATGCCGTTTGTGGGGTTTCTCGTCGCGGACGGCAAGTGGAATTTGTGGGCTTCCATCGCCGTCACCAGCCTCGGATCGGTTGTGGGCTCTCTGACCTCTTACTGGATGGGGCTCTACGGAGGCAAGCCCCTGGTCCTTAAGGTGGGCAGGTACCTCCTACTGGATCGACACGATCTGGAGCTCACCGAGTGCTTTTTCCGTCGTCGCGGGGGAACCGCGACCGTCTTCATCAGTCGATTCATTCCGGTGGTCCGTCACCTGATCTCCATCCCTGCGGGAATGGGTCGCATGCCCCTGGGGCCTTTCCTCGTCGCCACGTCGGTGGGGGCGACGATCTGGAACACCTTCCTGCTGGTCTGCGGAATGCTGCTTCGCGAGCATTGGGGCGTGGTCCAGAAGTATTCCCATCAGGTGGACCTCGTCGTGGTGGGCCTTTTGATCGTCGCTTTAGCGGTTTTCGTGCGGTTCAAGATGGCTCGCGGGCGTTCCTGCGCACCGATCCTCGAAGAATGAGGGCAAGCCCGAGGATGGGGGGCGACCCTCCTCAAGACATCGTTCCAAAGGACCAAATTCCGCACGGCTCGAACCGAATCCGCCGATTCTCCCCGGATTTGCTCTGTTCACGCCTCAATCCATAGTGTAACTTTGCGTCAGTGGAACGCCAAACCCATCGGGTAGCGGGATTCGGAGCGCCGCTGAGGGGGCGGGACCGGTTCGGCCCGTGACCGAGGGCTCGTCGCAAGAGGATGAAACCATGGCCGCCAGGAAACGGATCGGGATCGCGGAGGACCACACCATCCTGCGTGCGGGATTGCGCATGCTCGTGGAAACCAACCCGCAGTTCGAGGTGGTGGGGGAGGCCGAGGACGGGATTGAAGCCATCCGGATGGTGGAGAGCCTTCAACCGGACTTGGTGCTGATGGATCTGTCCATGCCTCGCATGAACGGCATGGGAGCCATCCAGGAGATCAAACGGTTGGTCCCCCAAACCCGCGTGCTCGTCCTGACGGTCCATAAAACCGAGGAATACATCCTGGAATCCCTGCGGGCGGGCGCCGACGGGTACGTCCTTAAGGATGCGAGCCACAACGAGCTGATGCATGCCCTGGAATGCGTGCTCGCCGGGAACAGCTACCTCAGTTCAGCCATATCGGGGAAGGTCATAAAGGGCTATCTGGGCACCAGGGGGGGGGAGCCTCCGCCCACGTCCCTGGAAAAGCTCACCCCGCGCGAACGAGAGATCCTCAAGCTCATTGCCGAAGGCTACAAGAACAGGGACATTGCATCGTGCTTGTGCCTCAGCGCCAAGACCGTCGAAAAACATCGGGCGAATCTGATGCGGAAGCTCGACCTGCACAGCGTGGCAGCAGTCACGGCCTTCGCGATGGAAAAGGGCTTGGTGACCCAGCGGGTCGATCGACCCCACCAGCGTGAGACTCTACGCAGGGAGTCCGCTGAGCCTGGAAAAGGTTAGGTCTTGGGCTCGCAAGCACCTTTTCAGGATTGCACAGTACCGGACGCCGTGTCGGGTTGGGCGACCAGGAGTCATCCTCTGGCCATCGGAGCCGTCCCATGATCTTTGATATATTAAAAAAATATGAAAAATTGATGATCCAGGCCTTGATGCTCATGATGGCGATTGTGCTTGGACTTGCAACATTGGATCTTGCATGGCTTATCGCCAAAGATATTGTGGAAGAGCCTTTTATGCTATTGAGTGTGGATCAGCTTCTCGATATCTTTGGGTTCTTTATGTTGGTGTTAATAGGAATTGAGCTTCTTGAGACCATCATGAAGACTTATATCACACAAGGTGAGCCGCACTATGAGGTGGTTTTGTCCGTAGCGATCATTGCTATAGCAAGAAAAGTGATCATTCTGGATATCAAGCAGGTGGATAGCATGAGCCTCATCGGTATCGGGTTCATCGTGATAGCGTTGACGGCCGGTTTCTTTCTGATGAAGCGAAGTCAACGGTACAATAAGTGGGTGGGCGACGATGCATTCTCCAAGGAGGATGCGAAAGGATCCTGATGCCCCACGATCCGGACCATGAATCTCTCAAGTCGGTGTCGTTGATTTGGGCGTCTGAGGGGAGCGGACACAGTCACGCTCCATTCGCAAGACTTGTAATGTTCCGTGCCTGAGCGTTTGATCCCCATTTGCGGGTGTTGCGGTTTTCCGGAAATCAGGTGGGTTGAGATCCAGAGGGGAGCGATGATGCATTCCACGATCGGCAAGGAGGACTGGGAGGCCTTGGTGGAAGTCCTTCAGGAGGCCATTCAGCTGCTTAACGGGAGGCAGACGGAGCCCGTCAAGCTGAAGATCCTGGAGTTTTCGAGTACGGCGGCCATGCTGGAGCTTGAGGACCTGGCCGGTTGTGGAAAGCGTTTTGAAGATTTCCTGCTCACGACGGTGGCTCCTTCCTGGAACGAGGAGGCGACAGCGACGCTGAGCTTCGCGATGGGAGCCCTGGTGGAGAAGATGCAATTGTCCACATACAGCCCTGAGTTCTCTTCCGGTCTCGGGGAAGTGCTGATGTATCTCGATTTCTACGATGCCGAAGAACCCGGGGCGCCCGCATCTTCTTCGGTGCCTCTAGAGACGGGAGAGACCGTTTCGACGGTGCCCGGTGCGGAGCCGAGCCCCGTCGAGAACCGGGCATCCGAGCAAGCTCGCCCGGTGTCGGACACCATGGGAAGCTCGGATGCGACGCCGCAAGCGCCCGTGGATTGGGATTCGGTGCTGGAGGGGATCGTCGAGGAGGTCAATGCGTCCGGGAAGCATCCAACGGCGGCGGAGCCAACGGTGACGACTCCAGCATCGGCCACGGCGCCGGCGGGGGTGGCCGCTCCCGCCCGTCGGCCTTCCATTCCCATCCCAGCCGGCGCCGAGGGCTTCGTGGTGGACCGACTGGACTGGTACCGCGAGGTACTTCGTGAAGACCCCCAATCCAGGCTCTTCACTTCCCTGGCGGAGGAGTTGTGTGTCAGAGGGCTTTGGGAGGAAGCCGCGGCATGCTGCAGGCAGGGTCTACTCCATCATCCGGCAAGTCTTCGGGGGCGTGTGCTTTTGGGCCGGGCACTGTGGGAGGTTGGGGAGACCGTTGAATCACGCCGGGTTCTTTTGGAAGCCCATCGGGAGGTCGCGGCCAATGCCGATCTTTATGGACTCCTGGCTAAGATGGCCGAACACGACCAGGAGCATCTCCTGGCCGAGGACTATCTGAGGACCTTGCGGTTCCTGGAGGCGGAGCACAGGAGGCTGGTTGAGGAGCCGGGCGTTTTGGGTTCACCGGTCGAATCGGCGCGACCATCCGAACCCGTTTCGATTCCTGCGGTGGAGGCCGAGGTCGACTCCAAGCCTGCCGGGGTGCAGGAATGGGCTGAGGAGAGCGTTGAGCCGCCTGCGGTGCCCGCGTGGTTGTTGCGTTTGCAGGAGACTTACGAGTGCATGGAGGCCGTCGAACCGGTAATCGATCCTTTGTTCAGCGACGAGGATCGTGCCGTCCTCAGGGGACTTCTACGCGCGTCGCTTTCATGACCTGCAGCCATGTTTCCTCCAAATCCCACCGGGTTCCTCATCCGCTCGCCCGCGGCCCTGGGGCCGATAGGGTACACTCGTGAGTCTGACTTTGATCCGTTACAGCACCCGCAACCTTTGGGTCCGCCGGTTGACTACGACTCTGACGGCGGGCGGCATGGGGCTGGTGGTCTTTGTATTCGCGACGGTGTTGATGCTGGCGGAGGGTCTTGAGACCACGCTGGTCAATACCGGGACGCGCGAGAACGTTACCCTGATCCGCCGGGCGTCCGAGGCCGAAGTCCAAAGCATGATCACGAGGGAGGAGGCGGCGATCCTGGAGAATCTGCCGGAGATCGACACCGGCCCAGACGGCCGAAGGATCATCGCTCGCGAACTGGTCGTGCTCATTGGATTAAAGAAGAAGGGGGCTATCAGTCAAGCCAACGTCATGGTGAGAGGAGTGGAGCCCGACGTCTCGCTGGCGTTGCGTCCCAAGGTACGCATTGTTTCGGGGCGCGCTTTCGGGCAGGGTCGCTCGGAGCTCCTGATCGGTAAGTCCATCGCCCAACGGTTTGCCGTCGGAGGACTGGGAGAGACGCTCACCTTCGGTGCCCGGTCGTGGACCATCGTTGGGATCATGGACTCCGGGGGGGCCGCCTTCGATTCCGAAGTCTGGGGGGACGTCGATCTCCTCATGGCTTCCTTCCGCCGCCCCGTTTACTCATCCATGCTCGGCCGGTTGCGGGATGCCTCGGAATTTGCCGCGCTGCGGGAGCGGATCCTCGGGGATCCGCGCCTCACGGTGGATGCCTGGCGTGAATCGGAATACTATGCGGCCCAGTCGGCGCTCATGGCACGCTTCATCCGCATCTTGGGCATCACCCTGACGCTCCTTTTCAGCGTCGGGGCCGTCATCGGGGCCATGGTGACGATGTACGCGGCGGTAGCGACCCGCACGGCGGAAATTGGGACCTTGAGGGCCCTCGGTTTCGGACGTGGGACGATTCTGATGACGTTTCTCGTTGAGTCCGTCTTGCTAGGGACACTTGGGGGACTGATCGGCCTCGGAGCCGCCTCGTTCCTGGATCGATTGACCATCTCCACCATGAACTGGCAGACTTTTTCCGAGTTGAGCTTCCGGTTCTTTCTCAACCGGGGTATCGTTGAGCGGGCGATGCTGTTTGCCCTGGGCATGGGCATCGTCGGAGGGATGTTCCCGGCGGTGCGAGCGGCCCGAATGGGAATCGTGGAGGCCCTTCGGACCAAATAGATCCTCGGTCGGGATAGGGAGGTTTTCCGCTCGCATGGACCCTTTCGGTTCGAGAGCATGGCCGGGCTAGGCGCAATTGCGGCGGCATGGTGAGCCCATGCCTCAGCAGTCCTCGTTGAGATGTTCCGGTCGCAGCAGGTCGAATACCGTTTTGACCGGATTGAACGTCGAGATCGGGACCTCCACGAAAACAGTGATCCAATCGGACATGGAGCCGTTCCAGAGCCCTGGCAGTTCCAGGGCCTTCAGTTCCCTTCCTTCCCTGCTCTTGCGTGAGATGAACACCGCTTCCGAATCGATGTAGCGGTGCAGATCAAAGGGCCTGCCGCGGTGGTCCCGCAGAGCGCACACCAGGTCGACGGGATTGAAATGGGTGGAGCTCATCCAGATGGCCTCTTGTTCCGGGTCGGTGAGATTCACTTGCGCCTTTTCGACGATCTGCAGGGAAGGAAGGCCAACTTTGTCCTCAACCCAGAAAGGCGCCCCCCCCGGCTCGCCCGCATTCGGGACCACGCCACAGACCCGCATGGGGCGGCGGAGTTTTCCGAACAGATGGCCCCGTCTGCGTGGAGCGGGCCATAGGTGGAAATCCGTGGGGAAGGGGATCAGCAGGTCGTCCCGCGCGAAGCGCTCCGCTTCATCGAGGACTGTGGCGTCATCGTCGGCTTCCAACCGCCGGAGGATGGCGTGCTGTCGGTCCTGCAACGCCACGAGCAGGCCGCCGAGGACTTTCTTCCAGTGTCCGGTTGTGCCTTTGAGGCGGTCCGGGACCAGATTGTCGATGTTCTTGATATAGACCAGATCTCCGCCGAGTTCGTTGAGGTTCTCGATCAGAGCCCCATGACCGCCCGGGCGAAAGAGCAGCCTGCCGTTGCGCTCCCGGAATGGTCTGTTCTGGGCATCGACCGCGATGGTGTTCGTGTTGGGCTTCTGGTGGGAAAAATTGACGTGGAAGGTCACCCCCAGTCGCTCCTCGTAGCGGTGGCGCACCGCCTCGAGGAGACTTTGAAAGCGGCTCTCATGCTCGGGAGAGACGGTGAAATGGAGCCTGCAGGTCCCATGTTCCGAAAAGGCGTACTGGGCCGATTCCATGAGGTGCTCCTCGAAGGCCGTCCGCCGACCTTCGGGGTAACGGTGGAATTTGAGCAGGGCTTTGGGTAGCGTGGCATAATCGAGACCGCGGTCGAGGAGCAGGTATTCGAGAATCAGACGGAACTGGCCGCGTTGGGCCAGGTTACCCAGGGACCAGCCGTCCCGGGCCAGTACCTCCTCGAGGTCCTCACGGAACGCAAAGTAGCGGAGCCCATCGATGAACCTCAGGAAATCACAGGCAATCGACACGCCCTGCTCGACTCGGAGGTACAGCTCATCACATTCCAGGTACTGAGGGATGTAGTAGATCTGGATGAGCGACTGGAACATGCGGGTTGCGGCCCCGGAGGCCGGAACGAATTTTTCGAAACGCCCTTGGGAAGCGGCCCTCCGGTGCAAGTGGAGGAAATGATCCACCTGATCGTCAGCGATCCGTCGGATCCCATCCCCCAAGGTGCTGGGTCGACACAATCGCAGATGAACGGAAGGTCGGTTGAACAACTCCAGATGGTACAACACCTGGTCCTCCCGAATGCCCAGGGATTCCATCTGCCTGCGGTCTGCATCGTTGAAGAAATCTTGAATCATGGGATGCTCCCGGTGTGTTCGAACGCGATCCGCGTCCCATGGCGTCAGTTGGTCGCCCCT
Organism: uncultured Syntrophobacteraceae bacterium; assembly: GCA_964527905.1. Lineage (GTDB taxonomy): Bacteria > Desulfobacterota > Syntrophobacteria > Syntrophobacterales > Syntrophobacteraceae > CALBZH01. The sequence goes on along the minus strand of CAZGQL010000009.1, from coordinate 46,150 downwards.
TCCATCTTGGCTCTGGACTTCAGCTCAGCCAGGTAGGCGTTCAGGAGCTCTGAGACCTTCTGCTGCTTGAGGTGCTCCTCAATGGTGGATTTCATTTCCACGAAAGACATGGTTCCCGCATCCTGGCGGTCTACAATCTTGATGAGGTGATAACCGAACTGGGTTTCCACCACGTCGCTCGTTTCCCCGGGCTTGAGGGCAAAAGCGGCGTCCTCGAACGGCGCCACCATCTGTCCCCGCTGAAAGTAGTCGAGATCGCCCCCCTTCGGTGCGCTGGGGCAGTCCGAGTTCTCGATCGCCAGCTTTGCAAAATCCTCGCCCGCATCGACCCGCTTCTTGATGGCCTGGATCTTCTCCTTGGCCTTGGCTTTTTCCTGGTCGCCGGCTTGAGCGTCCGTCTTCACCAGGATGTGGCTCGCGCGAACCCGCTCCGGAACCTGAAAGAGACTGGGGTTTTGATCATAAAAGGTTTGGATCTCCCCCTCCGAAACCTGAACCTTCGGAGTCACCTCGCGCTCGATGAGGGAGCGAATGAGCATCCTTTTCCGGTACTCCGCCCGAAGGTCCGCCTCGGTCAGTTTCATGTGGGCCAAGATCGTTTCGAATTGTTCGGGGCTTGAAAACCGCTCCTTGAACCGTTTCATCTCCCCTTCCAGTTGCTCCTCCGAAACGGAAACGCCAAGCCTGGAGCTTTCCTGGAGCAGTAGGACGCGATCGACCATACCGTCGAGGACCTTTTTCCGGACGGCTTCCATTTTACCCGCATCGGTCGCTTGATCGGGAAGTGAGGTCTGGGCTTGATATCGGGTCATTTCCTTATCCAGCGCCGCTTGCGTGATGGGTTCCCCGTTCACACGGACCACCACGGGTTCCTCCTTGGGGGCGGGTTCCGCGGACCAGCCCGACATCGCGGAGAGTAGAAGCAGGAATACCAATAGGCCTGACGTGATGTTCGTTTTGGATCGTTTCATGGTTTTCTCCTGGATCCTGGAAGGTGGATTCCGAGGTGTTGAAAATGGAGGTCGGGGGGCAGCGTCAGTTCCGGCCGCGCCATCCCGCTGAGGGAAGGAACCGTCGCCGGTCGAGCCGAGCAAAAAAAAACCACAAGAGATCCTGCACGTCTCCTGTGGGTTGTGACCACCCCGACACTGAACTTGTCAAACAGCGAAACGATGAGACCGTTGCAAAACCTTTGGATCGCATCACCCCTGCGGAGGCAGGGGCCCATGAGGTCATCTGAAAACTGGATTCCCGCCTTCGCGGGAATGACTGGGGTGGGGTACATGCGAATTCCGCAACAACCTCTGATGCAGCCTGCGTGCGCCTGTTCCAAGCCTCCGCGTGCGGGGACGCTCTCCCGGGGCCGCTTGGGGCGGTTTGCCGCAAGGGTCATGGGGAATCATTTCTCCAATTGGGAGCTCATATAACACACGGGGGTTCAGGATGCCTAGGGAAAAGACAAGCCGTGGGATCCCCGCAGGCGCGCGCCTTCAGTTGGCTTTTGAGGGATCGCACCGGTCAGGGGGTCGCATTGCCGCGGCGGGCATAAAAACCACGGCGCCATTGCGGAAACGTTCCCGCCTCGATCGCAGTCCGTATTCCCTCCATGAGCCGTAAATAGTGGTGGAGGTTGTGAAGCGTCAGCAATCGGTAAGCCAAGAGCTCGCGGGCCATGAAAAGGTGCCTGAGGTAGGCTCGTGAAAAGCGCAGACAGGTGTAGCAGGAACAAGTCGATTCGATGGGGTCGGGATCGTCCGCGTATCGACTGTTCTTGATCTGTAGGGCGCCTTCAGCGGTGAAGAGCATGCCGTTGCGCGCGTTGCGCGTGGGCATGACGCAGTCGAACAGATCGACCCCGAGACGCACGCCTTCCACTAGGTCTTCGGGCGTGCCGACTCCCATCAGATAACGAGGGTACTCCTTCGGCAGATGCGGCGTCACCTCGTGGAGCACACGCAGCATTTCCTCCTTCGGTTCGCCGACCGAAAGACTTCCCAGGGCGTACCCATCGAAGCCGATCTCCCGAAGTTGTTCGAGGCAGGCCAGGCGGAGGTCCGTGAAGACGCTCCCCTGGACGATCCCGAACAAGGCCTGGTCCGCCCCCTGGTGGGCGTTTCTGCAGCGCCGAGCCCATCGAACCGTGAGCCCCATGGATTGCTCCGCATAAGTCCTGTCCACTGGGAATGGTGTACACTCGTCGAAGCACATGGCAATGTCGGACCCCAACTGCATCTGGATTTCCATGGAGGTTTCGGGGCGGATGAGGTGGCGGGAGCCGTCGATGTGCGACTGGAACCATACTCCTTCCTCCTGGATCCGATTGATGCGGGCCAGGCTGAAGACCTGAAAACCGCCGCTGTCCGTGAGAATGGATCCCTTCCAACCCATGAAGGCATGGAGGCCGCCGAGCCGCTGGATGCGATCGGAACCGGGCCGCAGATACAGGTGGTAGGTATTGCCCAGGATCATCTGGGCGCCAAGGTCTTCGAGCTCGTCGGGCGTGAGGCTTTTGACCGTGGCCTGAGTCCCGACGGGCATGAAGGCCGGTGTTTCCACCGTTCCACGCGCGGTGGTCAGACGGCCCCTACGGGCTTGCGTCGGAGCATCCTCATGGAGGACCTCAAAAGTCATGCAGCGTTCCTTTCCACTGAATCACAGCAGGAGCATGGCATCTCCATAGCTGAAGAAACGGTACTTCTCCCGGACGGCGGTTCGATACGCGTCCAGAATGGCCTCCCGGCCGGCAAAGGCCGAGACCAGAAGCAGGAGAGACGATTTCGGCAGATGGAAGTTGGTGATCATGGCATCCACCACTCGGAACAAACAGCCCGGGTAAATGAAGTAACGGCAAAGTCCCGAGCGGGGAGCCAGCCCATCGGGTCCGGATGCCGCCCATTCAAGCGTCCGTACAACCGTCGTCCCAACCGCCACGACACGGCGTCCGTCCTTCTTGGCCTTGTGGATGCGGTGGACCGCCACGGCATCGATGGCGGCGTACTCGGAATGCATGGTGTGCTCACGGACATCGGACGCCCTTATTGGGGCGAAGGTGCCATAGCCGACATGCAGCGTGATCGAGGTCAGTTCGATCTGGCGGGCCCTTAGGGAGGCGAGCAGATCGTCCGTGAAGTGGAGCCCGGCGGTCGGGGCGGCTACGGCTCCCGCCCGCTTTGCATAGACCGTTTGATACGAGCGGGCATCCCCAGAGGCATCTTCGAGATCCGGGTCACGCTCGATGTAGGGCGGAAGAGGAACACGGCCGACGCGGTCCAGCACGTCCAGGAGGGGTTCGGAGGTGTGGAAACGCACCCATACGACGCCGTCACCGGTTGCCGACAGGACCGTTGCTTCCAAATTATCTTCAAGAAAAAGCCTGCTTCCGGCTCTGGTCGGCTTGGAGGAGCGGATCAGGCATTGACAGCCTTCCGAGGCACCGTTTCCCGGGGCTTTCCAGGGATCGAGCACCAGGAGCTCGACCCGGCCACCCGTCTGCTTGCGGCCATGAAGGCGCGCGGGCACCACCTGCGTGTCGTTGACGACCAGCAGGTCACCTGGGGCTAAAAGCTCCGGCAGGTTGAAGAAATGTCGATGCGACAGATCCCGACGCTTACGGTCCAGCACCAGAAGCCGGGAGGACGGCCGCTCGGAGGACGGATGCTGGGCGATGAGTTCAGGCGGGAGATCGTAATGGTACGCTTCGAGGGAGAAGTCGGCCGGTTCGGGGCTATCCAGCATGGCGTCGCCCCCAGTAGACCAGGAGGAGCCCCAACACCATCAGCACGGCTCCAAGGAGTCGGAGGTGCTTCGAATCCATGGTGCTCGCCTTGAGCATCCATGCCTTGAGGAGCTCGGGGGAGGCGAGGTACGGCAGTCCTTCGAAAAAGCAAATCAATCCCAACACTGTCAGCCAATAGCTCCGACCCATCCCGGCCCCCTGCGATCCTTCCAGTTTTGCATTGCGTTCACGGCTGATTCGCCTAACATATTTTGCCTGGAATGCAAAGCAGGTCACGCCGGGGGCGTCCCTGGCACGTTGCGAGATTGTATCGCCGAGCCCGCAGGAGGACCTATGCCGCTCAGTTGGGTTGAAATCGATCTGGCCGCGTTGAGACACAATTTCCACCAAGTGAAGCGCCGGTTGGATCCCGACACACGCGTGGTGGGTGTCGTGAAATCGGACGCCTACGGCCATGGGATGGTTCCCGTGGCCCGTGAACTGCTCGCATGCGGCGCCTCCTTTCTGGCGGTCAGCAAGTATTGGGAAGCTCGGGAGCTTTATGAGGCCGGATTGCGGGTTCCTGTGCTGGTGCTGCTGGGGGTCGAACCGGAGGACATGGAGGAGGCGGTTGCGCGGGACGTTCGGCCGGTCGTCTTCCGAATCGACCATGCCCGCATGTTGAGCGCGTTGGCCGCAAGGCAGGGCAGGGCCGTCCGGATCCACCTGAAGGTGGACACGGGCATGGGACGGCTGGGCGTTCCCTGGCAGGAAGTTTCTGGCTTTCTGGAGGAGGTCTTGGGGCTGCCGGGGATCGAACTGGAAGGGGTGTTGTCCCATTTCGCCGTGGCCGATGAAGCGGACAAGGCCTACTGCGACTGTCAACTGGAGCGTTTCAGCGGAATCCTGAAACTGCTTGAAAAACGGGGGCGCCCCGTGACGTATGCACACATCGCCAACAGCGCTGGGCTGCTGGATCTCCAGCACGCACATTTCCACATGGTCCGTCCCGGAATCATGCTGTACGGGGCCCAGCCGTCCGGTGAGCTGCTGCGTCCGGCTTCCCTTCAGCCCGTGATGACCTTCAAGTCGAAAATCCTCCAGCTCAAGGACGTCCCGGAGGCGCATCCAATCGGCTATGGCCGGACGTATGTTACGTCGAGACCCGCACGCATCGCCACCATCCCCGTGGGGTACGACGACGGGTATTCGAGGTTACTCTCCAACAAAGGCCAGGTCCTCATCCGAGGCCAAAGAGCCCCCTTGGTCGGCCGGGTCTCCATGAACATGATCACCGTGGATGTGTCCCACATCCCGGAGGCCGCCGAGGACGACGAGGTCGTGCTGCTGGGGAGTCAGGGGCACGCATGTATCACCGCGGATGAGATCGCCCAGTGGTGCGGTACCATCAGCTATGAAATCTTTTGCGCCATCGGCCGGCATCATGACAGACGGTTTATCGACGGAACGGGCGCCTGAGCGTTCCGTCACGGTTCCCCGGGCAGATCAATGCGCTTGCCGTTGAGGGTGAGCACACCCTCCTTGAGGGTGACCTGGGTCGAGTACCCCGTGCCCTGATCGAGGATCACACCGTCTTCGAGAAGGCCTCCGATCCGCTGCCGGACCAGTTCCCGCTTCATGATCTCGGCCTGTTCCCCCAAGGCTTCATCAAGGTCCTTTCCTCCGATCCCCAAGACCGTGAGGGCGATGGATTCCACCAGTGGCTTCGGGGCCGTCAGCCGGATTTCGCCCTCCAAATCCTTCAAGGCCTCAAAACGCTCGAGGCTTCGCCCTCCGACGTACTTCACCCGGCCTTCGCCCTCGACCTGCCCTTCGGGGGTTCCCAATGTCAGGCGTGAAACGGCGATTTCCGGCGATCGTCCCAAAAATCGGGGTAACAGGTCAAGCGCCAGCTTCACCGTCTCCTGGCCTCGGGTGGTCTCGTCCAGCTGTCTCCTGTTCAGTTCCCGCAAGCGGTCGCGGAGCTCTTGGAGTCCTTCCAGATCGATGCGCGACAGCTTGACTTCCAGGGCCGCTTTTTGGAAGTCTCTGCCGTTTGCCTTCAGGCGATCGATGGATGCGGCGTAAACGACCTCCAGCGCCCGGTCCTTTTCCGCGACTTCGGCGCTCAAGACGCACTGGTCAGCCCGAAACGACTCGCTGGAGGTCCCGTGTTCGTCTCGATCCATCAGGCTGAACCGCTTCAAGGTGAACTGATTCGACCCAAGCCAGAGGCTTTCCAGACCGCTTCGATGCAGATTTCCCTCGAGGTGCCCGGCCTCGAAAAGGAGCTGGGTCCCTTTGCCGTCCTGGATCGCAAGGGACGGTGCCGAAAAACGCAAGATCCCACGATTCCAGTCGGGTGCCAGGGTCACCGTGCCCTGGATGCCCTGCCATTGGATCTCCTCGGCTTCGTCCACGGCAAGACGCCCGGTGACGGGAGGGGAACTCAGCTCACTGCGGATACCGTTATCGGTTCCCAGCAGGGTGGTGACCGTAACGGGAGCCTGATCCTTGAAAAGCGCTTTGAGCTCCGCGGGCGCCTCCGACGGAAGGCGGATCGTGCTGACGACCTTGGCCAGGTTTGGATTCATTAGGGTTAGGCCGTGCTGGATTTCGTGGTCGACGGGAATGAGGAAGGCTCCTTTGGCGTTCTTCCATTCCAAGGCGGAGGACGCCCGTGCCCCGAAGACCCCGCGCTGGTATTCCAATTCCTTTACGGACAGCGGGCTGTCCTGGATCAACGCCTCGAGGACTCCCCGGAAATGTTTCTCCGTCTGCATGCCGGCATAAAAGGGAAGTCCGAACCCGATCGCGGTCAGTAGCACCAAGCCGACGATCGCGAGGGTGGTCACCGTGCCTTTCCTCATGAGCATACCCTTTCCTGTTGGGTTTCCTTTCCTTGCGGGGCCGACGCTCAGTCGTCGGACGCGGCTTGAGGGGGGACAAACCGTTTGCCCCCCTTCCTACACCGGTTTTCCGGGTTTTCCAATCCTTGTTTTCTCGTTGCCTCGAGGGTAGGGTGCCGCTATGTTCCCCATGTCCGGCATCGACGCTCCGGGGTGGAGTGCTTAGGTTACCTTCTGTGCCGACAGGAGAGAGATCGACGTGTTCGCAATGTCCTCACGAAGGGGAACCATCGCACTCATGGGGTCGGGGGAGTTCACCTCCACCATGGTTGAAGTCCACAAGGAACTGCTGGCCGGGCTCCATGAAGGAGCTCAAGCGGTTTTTGTCGACACGCCCGCCGGATTTCAATTGAATGCCGACGAATTGTCGAGACGGGCGACAACGTACTTTGAACGGCGGGTGGGGCACCCCTTGCAGGTTGTATCGTGGAAGTCGAAGTGCGGTCTGAACCCTTTGGAGGCCGAACTGGCCTGCCAGACCTTGAGGCGCTCCGATTACGTGTTGATCGGGCCGGGAAGTCCCACGTATGCGGTGAAACAATGGCTCGGGACCCCCATTCCGGGCCTTCTCCTCGATATGATCCGGCGCGGCGGCTGCCTGGTGGCGGCGAGCGCGGCGGCCATCACCGTGGGTTCCCATACTTTGCCTGTCTACGAAATCTACAAAGTCGGCGAGGATCTCCACTGGGCGCCCGGCCTCGAGATCCTCAAGCATTTCGGATTCGACCTCGTCGTGATACCACATTGGAACAACGCGGAGGGGGGGACCCACGACACGCGATACTGCTACATGGGAGGTCCCCGTTTTGAGCGTCTCGAATCCTTACTCCCTGAAGGGTGCGGGGTGCTGGGCCTCGAGGAGCATACGGCATGTCTTCTCGATTTCAGCCGTGGGGAGGCTGCCGTCCGGGGCATCGGATGCGTCGTGGTGCGTCATGGGGGGCTCGAACAAACGTATGCGTCGGGGGAGCGTTTTCCCCTCGAGGTCCTCCGGGGCGAGTCGGCTGGATCGAATGCTTGCGGAAGACCACCATGCGCGGGGACGGAACCGGAATCCACGATGCGTGAGAAACCCGGTTTTTGGGACAAGTTCCAGGAAGCCGAGGCCCTGTTTCGAAGTGGCCTGGACCCTGTAGAGCCTCACCGGATCGTTTCGGGTTTGCTGGAGGCGGATCTGATTCTCTGGGGGGCGCAGGGGGACCTGGAGAATCCGGAATTCCTGACTCAGGGCCGAGAACGGTTTCGAGAGATGCTCATTCGCGTGGGGACACTCCTGGGAAGCCTGCCCCGGAGCAGGGCCGAATGCCTGACTCCGGTAGTGGAATCGCTCTTGGAGGCCAGGGAGCGCTATCGGAGGGCTAGTCGATGGCAGGAGGCCGACGTGGTGCGGGACCTGATGGCGGCGGCAGGGATCGTGGTGGAGGATACCGGTGCCGGTCCCCGGTGGAGGCTTAAATGATCGGTCTTTGGGGAGAACTGGATGTCGGCACGGGTGCCTCGGTTGAGTTTGAGTCGAGGGGGGCGTCCGCCTTGGGGCTGGACGCACTCGATGGCACGCCGGTGGAAATGGAATCGATTGGGCTGCGGACGCTTTCCACTTTTTGGGGCGATCCAGGTTCGCCCCTTCGGTGGACCGTACCGTTTGTGCTCCCACCATGGCTGGTGGCCTGGACCGAAACCTTGGGACGGTCCGTCGATCCCCTGGTCCTGTGCGCGCGGGTTGAAGGGCGGGTCATCGGCATTGCCCCTTTGATGATACGAGATGGAACCGTCCTGTTTCTGGGGGACCCGGATGTGTGCGACTGTTTTGATTGTGTCGTGGCGCCTGGATTTGAGTCGGTGTTTCTCGAGGCCGCCTTGCTCCACTTGAAGGCCTTGGGTGTGGCCGAACTGATCCTGGGTCCCGTACGGGCGGATTCCATTGTGCTGGGCGCGCTTCCTGAGGTTTTGCACCGTCTCGGTTTACATCCTGACATCCGAAGGTCCGGCGAATCCTTCGAAGTCGAGCTCCCGGAGGATTGGGAGAGCTTTCTTGGGCGCCTCACGGGAAAACAGCGCCACGAGGTTCGTCGCAAGATGCGCCGCTTCCAGGAAGCCGGGGCGGTAAACCTGCGGTGCGCCGACCGGCCGCGGGAGATCGCCGTCGCAATGGAGGACTTCCTACGCCTTTTCAGGCTCAACCGACCGGAGAAGGCCGCCTTCATGCAGGCACCCATGGAGGGATTTTTTCGGGCCCTCGCCGAGCGACTCGGCGATGCGGGACTGTTGCGGCTCTTCTCGCTCGATCTGGAGAGGCGTCCCGTCGCGTCGGCTTTCTGTCTCGATCACGGGGGCAGGCGTTATCTGTACAACAACGGCTACGATGAACATTATGGGAGGCTCAGCGTGAGTCTCCTGTGTAAGATCCTGAGCGTCCAGGACGCCATCCATGCGGGGCTCGCCATTTACGACTTCCTCAAGGGGGACGAGGTTTACAAGGAACGGCTCGGCGGGCGTGAGGTCGCTCTCTATGAAGTGCGGATCAATCTGTACCCATGACGGCGCCACAACGATGTGATCCCGTTGAGGATGAAGCGGCGAAGAGGGGAACCGTGGAACCCAGACCTTTGCGGATCGCCATGATCAGCCTTCATTCCAGTCCCCTGGGTGAAGTCGGCACGCGGGACACCGGGGGAATGAGCATCTATATCCGACGGCTTGCCGAGGCTCTTGCCGCCCGGGGTCATCGCGTCGACATCTTCACTCGTCGTCAACACGGCGGGCAGGAGCCCGTCGTGAACCTGACGGATGCGGTTCGGGTCATCCATCTGAAGGCTGGAGGCTGGGAACCGCTGCCTCCACCAGCCCTCGCGGCCCACGTGCGGGAGTTCACCATAGGTCTGAACCGCATGCAGGGGGCCCATGGGATCGCGTATGACCTGGTTCATAGCCACTACTGGCTTTCAGGCCTCGTGGGCCGCAGCGTGGCGGCGGCGTGGGGCGCCCCGCACGTGGTCGTGTTTCACACCCTCGGTGAGCTCAAAAACCGGGTGTTCTCATCTCCGGTGGAGCCCAGAGTGCGGCTGCGCTCGGAGCGGCTACTGTGCAGGGAATCCGATCGGATCATCGCGACAACCGAGACCGAACGGGAGGCCTTGACAGGCCTCTACGAAGCACCCAGCGAACGGGTGGCGGTGATCCCCTGCGGCGTTGATCTGACCGGTTTCAGGCCTATGAATCAAATGGAGAGCCGTCGGCTTCTTGGGATGCCCTCCGGGGACACTGTCCTTTACGTGGGTCGCCTTGATCCCGTCAAGGGTCTCGAGGACCTCGTGGCGGCCCTGCCGAGGGTGGATCAAGGTCGTCCGCTCCAGTTGATGGTCGTGGGAGGGGATGGGGATGTCGCACACGAAGCCGGCGCGGTTCGGGAACTGGCTGCAAGGCTTCAGGTGAGCGATCGGGTGACCTTCGCGGGTCGAGTCCCGCATGAGGATCTTCCGGCATACTACTGTGCGTGCGACCTGCTCGCTGTGCCCTCTCACTATGAGAGTTTCGGACTCGTCGGTTTAGAGGCACTGGCTTGCGGGACCCCGGTCGTCTCCACCCCCGTCGGAGCCATGAAGGGGCTGTTGGCGGACGGGCGAGCAGGGCGCCTGGTGCCCTGCCGGGATCCAGCCGGGCTTGCCGAAGGGATTCGGCGCGTGCTGCGGGGTCGGCATGGTGGGCGTTACCCGACCGGCGTCGTTCGGTCAGTGGCTCTGCCCTACGATTGGGATGTCGTGGCAGGGAAGGTGGAATCGGAATATTTTCGACTTCTCCGCTGGAGAAACCTCGGAGGTTTTGACGCGGGCGCTCTCGTGGTGCCTTGGCTCAGGTCCGGTGCCGTCGCCCGTCGGGGTGCGGCCTGCCCGACTCCAGTGGATCTCGGCGGGGGTGACTCGGTGGTCTCGAGGGAGCCCCGTTCCAGTCGAAGCCCTCAAGGATGGTCATGACGACGGATCAGCAGACGGATGTGTTGGTGGTGGCCGCCCATCCCGATGACGCGGAATTTGGGGCGGCGGGAAGCGTGGCCCGTTGGAGTCGAGAAGGCCGCACCGTGGCCTATGTTGTATGCACGGACGGAGAGAAGGGCACCAGCGACCGGACCATTCGATCCGAGGATCTGGCCGTGATGCGGCGCAAGGAACAGGAGGCGGCGGCGCGCATCCTCGGGGTGCGGCAAGTGGTGTTCCTGGGCTACCCCGACCAAGGACTCGAGGACACGCCGCAATTCCGCAGGGAGATCGTCCGTCTCATCCGACGGTTCCGACCTGAAACCATTGTGACGTCGGACCCTTACCGACGCTATCTCTGGCACCGCGACCATCGCATTTCCGGCCAGGTGGTGCTGGACGCGGTCTTCCCGTGTGCGCGGGACCACCTCTCGTTCCCGGAATTGATCGAGGAGGGACTCGAGCCTCACAAGGTTCGGGAAATCCTGTTTTGGGCGGCGGAACAGATCAACCACAGGGTGGACATCACGGAGACCTTCGAGCTCAAGCTCGCCGCCCTCCAGTGCCACCAAAGCCAAGTCAGCGGCTTTCCGTTTTCGGATCCCCGTGAGTGGCTTCTGGAGCGCGCGCGCCGTCTGGCCGAGACCGAACCGTTCGATCTGGCCGAAGGCTTTTACCGCCTGGAGCTCCCTGATTGACGGCATGACGTCCTGGGTCTCGACGGAAGGCCCTGGCCCCCGACCGCGGCACCATCAAAGCCTCCGCGTGGCTGCGCGCAGCGCCTTCCAGGCACACGATGGCTGCGCAGAGGCGGCTTGGGGGGTGGAAAACCGGTATCACTGGGCTTCGTCCCATTCGGGGCGGTACCGGGCAACGCCCGAAACCCCTGCGAGGGCGGCCCGGTCCATCACGAGGATCATGAACGCCTCATCGGGAACCTCGTCCCAGGGACATCGAATCCCGTGCAGGGAGGCGCGCTCGAATCCGTACCGGGGGTAGTAGTCGGGGTGACCGAGCACGAGCACGAAGGGGCATCCTCGGGCCTTGAGTCGGGCAAGCCCGGCGCGGATGAGCTCGTAGCCCACCCCCTGGCGTTGGTGACTCGGGTGGACGGAAACGGGGGCGAGCCCCATGCCTTCGAGGGGCCCCGCTTCGGTTTCGATGACGGCGGGGGTGAACAGGATGTGCCCGATGACGTCCTCGCCCGCGCAGGCCACGAGGGAGATTCGATCGGGGCATTGGGCGCGCAGGATGTCAACGATGTCCGCTTCCTGGGTCCTTCCGAAAGCCTCCTCGATCACGCGTCGGATGGAGGGGATGTCTTCGGGCCGTTCTGTTCGGACGCTGATCATGGGGGCTCCTCCGCTGGTTTGCCGCGGCGTGGGACATGAGGCTTAGCAGTCCCCTGCCGGAAAAGCGGTCGGCAGGGCTCCCGCTCGCGGGTTGGATCCGTCTTGCCATGGGGACCTCGCGATTCCGGCCGACTCAGCATGCGGCACGCGCTCCGCGGTTGCGGGACGGCGGGAGATCGGGGGTCTCTCGTTCACCTTGCCGACCTCTTACCACATGGGGGGCTTGGCCTCAAGGAGGAGCCGTTGACAGAAAAACTGGAGCAGTCCCTGTCGCGTGAAGAGCTTGCCCGGCAGCTGGAATCGCTTGCCGCCCGGCTGCGGTCGGGCTCGCTCGGTGTGGGAGGAACCCAATGGGCCCTTCCGAACGAATTCGAGCTTCGGATCAGCTTGAAGGAAAAGCGAGGGCAGATCCGATGCAAACTGGAATGGCGCTGCTCGACCTTGGAGACCTACGCGAGCGAAACCGCCGCCGCCGTGACGCAGTGGCGCTCCAGGGTGAAGGAGGCCAAGAAAGCCATGGCGCGATGTTTCAAGGAGCTCAAGCGGACCGCAGCCGCGAAGGGCTTTCCCGATGAGGCGGTGATCGTGGAACTGGAAAGGGTTTCGAGGGCCTTTTTGGAGATGGCCGAGCCCGAATGGCAGCCGGCGATGGCGGAGTTCCTGGCGCATCTCGAGAACCTGCGGACCGCAATGCGGCTCGGCCACGAGGAGATGGTTCGCCATGAGCTCCACGACCTGGAGGCGCGCATGGTGGCCTGTCATCGGGACTTGCGCTGAAACAAAAAAAAGAGGGAAAGCACGGGGCTTTCCCTCTCCTGTTCCTTCACGTCGGCGAACCTGATCGTTCCGGAGCGCCCATCAGAACCTGAGCGGAGCTACTTCGCCATGCGGTTGGCGATGAGATCGTCGACCACGGCGGGCTCGGCCAGGGTCGTGGTGTCGCCGAGGCTGTCGAGTTCATTGGCCGCGACCTTTCGCAGGATGCGGCGCATGATCTTGCCCGAGCGGGTCTTGGGAAGGCCCGGGGCCCACTGGATGAAGTCGGGGGTGGCGATGGGGCCGATTTCTTTGCGGACCCACTGCACGAGCTCCTTGCGCAGCTCTTCCGACGGTTGTTTATCGGCCTTCAGGGTGACATAGGCATAAATACCCTGCCCCTTGATGTCATGCGGGAAGCCCACGACCGCGGCCTCGGCCACGGCGGGATGGGCCACCAGCGCGCTTTCGACTTCCGCCGTGCCCATGCGGTGGCCGGAGACGTTGATGACGTCGTCGACGCGTCCCGTAATCCAATAGTACCCGTCTTCGTCGCGGCGCGCGCCATCTCCCGTAAAATAGAGTCCCTTGTAGTTCGAAAAATACGTCTGGACGAAGCGTTCATGGTCGCCGAAAACCGTCCGGAGCATGCCGGGCCAGGCGTCCTTGATGACCAGATAGCCCTCGCAGGGCCCTTCCAGGAATTTGCCTTCGGTATCGATGATGGCGGGCTGGACGCCGAAGAACGGCCGCGTGGCCGAGCCCGGTTTGAGGGCTGTGGCGCCGGGGAGCGGAGTGATCAGAATCCCGCCCGTTTCCGTCTGCCACCAGGTGTCGACGATGGGGCAGCGCTTTTCGCCCACCACGTTGTAGTACCAGAGCCAGGCTTCGGGGTTGATGGGCTCCCCCACGGTGCCGAGCAGCTTGAGGGACTTGCGAGAGGTCTTCTTGACCGGCTCGTCGCCCTGGCGCATCAGGGAGCGGATGGCCGTCGGGGCCGTGTAGAAGATGTTGACCTGGTGCTTGTCCACGACGTCCCAAAAACGCGACCAATCCGGGTAATTGGGGATGCCCTCGAACATGATGGAGGTGGCCCCGTTGGCAAGCGGTCCGTAAACGATGTAACTGTGGCCCGTGACCCAGCCGATGTCGGCGGTGCACCAGTAGACGTCGCCGTCCTTGTAATCGAACACGTACTGGTGGGTCATGGAGGTGTAGACCAGGTAGCCGCCCGTGGTGTGGAGCACGCCCTTGGGCTTGCCCGTCGAACCGGAGGTGTAGAGGATGAACAGGGGGGCCTCGGCGTCCATAGGTTCGGCGGGACAATCCGGGGAGGCATTCTTCATGAGGTCCGCCCAGTCCATGTCGCGGCCCGGCGTCCAGGGCACGTCGGCTCCCGTGTGACGTACCACGATGACCTTGTTGACGCCGGGGCACTTCTTGACGGCCTCATCCGTGTTGAGCTTCAGAGGAACGCGCTTGCCGCCGCGGAGTCCCTCGTCGGCCGTGATGACGATGTTGCCGCGGCAGTCGTCGATGCGGCCCGCAAGCGATTCGGGCGAGAAGCCTGCGAAGACGATGGAGTGGATGACGCCGATGCGGGTGCAGGCGAGCATGGCGATGGCCAGCTCGGGGATCATCGGCAGGTAGATGGTCGCCCGGTCTCCGGCCTTCAAGCCCTGGGCCTTGAGCACGTTGGCGAACTTGCACACTTGCTCGTGGAGCTGTCGGTACGTGTAAGTCTTGCTGTCTTTCGGATCGTCGCCTTCCCAGATGATGGCGACCTGGTCCCCGCGTTTTTCCAGGTGGCGGTCGAGGCAGTTGTAGCTCACGTTGAGCTTGCCGTCGACAAACCATTTGATGGAAACACCATCTTCGAAGGTGGTGTCCTTCACCTTGGTCCAGGGCTTGAACCAGGTGAGGCGCTTGGCCTGCTCGCCCCAGAATCCTTCGGGGTCCTTGATGGACTGCTCATACATCTTGAGGTAGGTCTCGTTGTCGCAGTGAGCCGATTTCTTCCACGCATCGGGAACAGGGAACAACTCGTTAGCCATGCCAGATTCCTCCTGAGATTGTGGTGTGTGCATGATGGCGCGCAAGCGCACCGTGTTGTGAAACAAAACACATGCTACAGCCCAATACCCACCCGAGCAGGAAGCGGAATGCGGTGGAGCCGAGGAGGATGCGCCGGATTCGCGAAGAGCCGTTGTCGCAAGCAAGGGCATGGCAACGGGATACGCCGCTGTAAAATGAGATCGAGCTTCCAGGGAGACGCGGCATGTCTAGCAGGTGACACCCGGGTTGTCAAGCCAATAGCCTTGAACAAAATTTCACAACAGACGAGCCCCGTGGCGGGATGAACCCGCGAGGTCGGTACGGCCGTGTCCGGCTCTTTCCAATTGGGCCCATGGGCCGGCTCGCGACGCCGCTTCGATGAAGCCCCAAGCCCTTGCGCTCAGAGGGGCTCGTCGAACCGGGCGCTGAGGTCCACCATGTCGTCCTCGATCACGGACTTGACCTTGTAGGGCAGTGTCTTGAACAGGCGGATCATCGCCTGGTTTTGCACGGACGTGTAGGCGACCAGACCCTCGATGCCGTTGTCCCGTGCCGCCTCGGCGAGCTTGCGCATGATCACGGTGGAAAGCCCCTTGCGCTGCCAGGGCTTGGAGACCGAAAAGGCCACCTCAGCCACGTTTCTCCGCTCATCCAGGATGTAGCCGCCCACAGCGATGATCTTACCGAACCCGAGCTCCCCCGCGACGGCCACGATGGTCATTTCCTTCACGTAATCGATCTGATACATGGAAGCGACGTCGTCCCGGATGAAGCTCGTCTTCTTATGGAAGAACCGGGAAATGACGTCGTTTTTGTCCAGGTTGTAGAAGTGCTCCTGGAGTCGGCGCTCGTCGACGGGCTTGGCGGGACGGATGAGGATCTGCTGGTCGTCGAGCCGAATGGTTTCCTCGTATTTCAGAGGGTAGACGGCGTGGATCGTTTCTTTGAGCGTCCGTTCGCTTCCGATCAGACCCATCGCCTTGGCTTGGTAAAAGAGCTCATCGCGGAAATTGGGGTGCGCCAGGCTGATCATGGCCATGGCGCGTTCCTGGAGGCTCTTGCCGTAAAGGTTCACGACCCCGAATTCGCTCACCACGAAATAGACATCGCTCCTCGGGACCACCACCGGCGTGTTGCCCAGGGTCGCGACGATACGGCTCGTCTTACCGTCTCGGGACGTGGAGGGGATCATGAGGATCGACTTGCCCCGTGGCGACTGGGCGGAGCCCCGCACGAAGTCGAGCATGCCCGTGACGCCCGAAAAGTGGTTGTGGGGCAGGGCGTCTACCGCCACCTGGCCGGTCAGGTCCATCAGGGTGGCCACGTTGAGGGAGACCATTTTGTGGTGACTGGCGATGACGGTCGGATTGTTCACATAATCGGACGGGTGGAATTCGATGGCCGGGTTGTCGTGCAGGAACTCGTAGAGATTGGTGGTGCCGATGGCGCTGCTGGCCACCAGTTTCCCTTCGTTGACCCCCTTCTTCCGGTTGGTGATGACCCCGCGGGAGAAGAGCTCCATCAAGCCATCCGTCAGGAATTGGGTGTGGACGCCCAGGTCGTTTTTTTCGGCCATGGCTAGAAGCGTGGCCTGGGGCGTGGCTCCGAGCCCCAATTGAAGGGTCGATCCATCTTCGATCAGCTTGGCCACGTGGCGCCCGATCATGCGGTTCGCTTCCAGATCGGGCACGTGGGCCGCCGTGAGAAGCTCCTCCTCGAATTCCACCACGGCGTCCACGTCGTTCACGTGGACGAAACTCCGTCCAAGCACCCGCGGCATCTTGGGGTTGACCTGGGCGATGACCAGGTCGGCGGACAGGGCTGCGGCCAGAGTGACATCCACGGAAATGCCCAGGCTCATCCAGCCGAAGTCGTCCGGTGGGGAAACCTGGATCAGGGCGGCGTGGATGGGGATCTGCCGGCTGCGGAAAAGGTCCGGCAAGGCCGAAAGGTTGATGGGCGTGAAGTACCGTCGGTTTAGGGCCAGGGTTCGGGGGATCCCTGAGCCTGAATAGAAGGAGCGGATGCTGAAGCTGTTGGCGGAGGTTTCCGATGCGATGAGGGTGAGGGGAACGGTTTCCAGGCTGAGGAGGCGAACGATTTCGATGTCCGTGAAGTTGCCCGACTGGGCGGCAAGCTCCTTCACCAGATGCTGGGGCTCCCCGCAGGAGGTTCCGATGAAGATGCGTTGTCCCGAATGGAGCAGCCCGATGGCTTCCCGGGCCGAGCGTCGTTTGGCCAGGTATTCGTCCGGCCAGTATTGTGCTGCCATGGGTGAATCTCCCGCGTTGAGCCTCCGGAGGAGCTGGACCGTGAACGAAGCCAGGGCCTTCCGATTCGGCGTGGCAACCGATCGGCGGTCGTGGCAACAGGGTTCCGAGTGCCGAGTGAGTGTCTTGTTGATGGCGCGGCTTTGATCATAGTGCGGTTCGGGAGGTTAGACAAAGATTAAATTAGTTTGAAATAAGATCCCGGCTTTCGATTCAATGCTCGGGAAGAACGGTGTGGCCCGGCCGGTTTGACCGGGAGGCCCTTTCAAACGGTTGCGGAATTCGAGGTTTCCTGCGATGGTGTCGATGGTCGGCCGTGGCACGCGGAAACAGATTGGAAAGGAGACGGACCGTTGCAGCTCATTGCCACCCACAAGAACGTGGATTTTGATGCGCTGGCGTCGCTGGTCGGGGCCTCCCTGCTCTACCCCACCGCCAAGCAGGTGCTGCCTTCCAGCGTCAATCAAAACGTGCGCAGCTTTTTGTCCATCCACAAGGATATTTTCGATTTTCAGCAGATCAAAGAGATCGATCTGAACGCGATCTACCGGTTGATCGTGGTCGACGCCAATCGCTGGGACCGTCTGGAAGGCCTCAAGCCCTTGATGACCCGGGAGGACATCGAGGTTCACATTTGGGACCACCACCCGGAAATCGGCGACATCACTCCTACCGCCGGCTGCCAGGACAGCGTCGGGGCCACGACGACCCTCCTGGTTGAGGCGATCCAGGAGCGGGGCATCGCGTTTTCTCCCATCCATGCAACATTGTTTCTGGCCGGGGTGTACGAGGATACCGGTCACCTCACGTTTCCCTCCACCACCCCGCGCGACCTTCGGGCCGCGGCCAGTCTGCTCGAAAAGCAGGCGGACCTGAAGGTCATCCAGTCCATTCTGCGTCCCACCTACGGACCACTCCAGAAGGAGGTCCTGTTTCGGATGCTGTCCGACTCCAAGCGCATCAAATTGAACGGCTACCGCGTGAGCGTGAGCCGGGTCGATCTCGACGGCCACACACCGGGGCTCGCCGAGGTGGTGAGCATGTACCGGAACATCGTCAACGTCGATGTGGCCTTCGGGATCTTCCGGGATACCCGTACGGAACGATGCATGGTCATCGGGCGCAGCGGCATTGACGGGATCGACGTGGGGGCGGTCATGCGGATCCTCGGGGGCGGCGGCCACGCGGGCGCCGGCTCGGCCATCATCAAATCGGCTCCGCCCGAGGGCATTGAGGTGTGGCTCATGGAAGCCATGAGAGACCACCGACAGCTCCCCGTGCAGATCAGCGATCTCATGTCGTTTCCCGTGAAGAGCGTCTCGCCGGATGCGACCATGAAGGAGGTGGCGGCCGTTTTGGAACGCGAGGGCTTTTCCGGGATGCCGGTGATGGAAGGTGAAAAACTGGTGGGGATCATTTCGAGACGCGATTTGAACCGAGTGAAAGCGAGGCAGTGGCAGATGCCGGTGAAGGCCTTCATGGCGCGGGAGGTCATCTCGGTGACTCCGATGCACAGTGTGGCGGAGGCCATGAGGCTCCTCATCAAACACGACATCGGGCGCCTCCCCGTGGTCCAGGACGGGCGGGTCATCGGCATCATCTCGCGCTCGGACGCCATGATCTACTATTACGACCTGATACCTGAGTGAGGGCTCGGGCCGTCGGCCGGCGGTGCGAGCCGGCCGATGGAGCCCGACCCTGAGCCTGCAACCCGCATAAGGGACGACGATCCCCGGTCCCTGTGCTTTTCATGCCCCTGAAGAAAGGACGTTGATGAAAGCATTGAGCGTGCAGCAGCCGTTTGCCTACGAAATCCTTGCGGGTCAGAAGACCATTGAGCTTCGCACCTGGGACACCGACCACCGAGGGGATCTGCTGATCTGCTCCTCTGGAAAGCCTGCCTTTTCCAAAGAGGAAATGGAAGAGATCGAGGACGAGTACGGAACGACCTTCCTGTACGGTCACGCCCTTTGCGTGGTGCGCATCAGCGAGGTGCGTCCGGCCCGCAAGGGGGATGAGGAAGGGGCGCTCACGGACCAGGTCGATCCAGACGAATTCGCGTGGATCCTCGAAGACGTCCGGCCGGTGGTCCCGTTTCCCGTCAAAGGCAAACAGGGCCTGTTCGCGGTGGACGACTCGCTCATTACCCTCTCGCCCTTCCGGTACAACGAGCCGGTGGTGGTCCGGGACGGAACGGTCGACGAAGAATTCCACGTTGATTTTTCGGGATGGCAAGGCCGGGCGGCCGACATCGTCATCGCGGACGATGACGAGCCCCGGGTCACCGTCATCTGGGACAGCGTCTCGCTCCGCTCCATTCCCGCAGCGCTCCTCGAGCGGTTCGAACGGGAAGGGATCGACTGGACAGCCGCCCTCCTGCGCCTGACGGAGCTCGACCGAGCCGAGCCTCGGGACGCTTGGGAGGACGTGCAGGCGGCCGTTGAGGCCATCATGGAGGAAAACCCCGCGTTGTTTGAGGATTAGATGGATTGTGACCGACTTCGCAAACAGATCGCGTTCGTTGCCGAGGTGGACCGTCTCAAGGGCATTTTGCGTCAGACCCTCCTCATCGACGGTTCGCGCCAGGAAAACTCCGCCGAACATTCCTGGCACCTGGCGCTCATGGCTCTGGTTTTCTCCGAGCTCGCGGTCGGGGAGCGGCTGGACCTTTTTCGGGTGGTGAAAATGGCCCTGGTTCACGACTTGGTGGAGATCGACGCAGGCGACACCTACTGCTATGACCGCCAGGCCAATCACGACAAAGCCGAGCGCGAAAAACGGGCCGCCGATCGGATTTTCGGCCTGCTCCCGGAGGACCAGTCACGGGAGCTGCGGCTTCTCTGGGAGGAATTCGAGGCCCGGGAGACGCCTGAGGCGAAGTTTGCCGCGGCCCTCGATCGGCTGCAGCCCCTCATGAACAACTATCGCTCCGGGGGACGCATGTGGCGCAAACATGGGATTTCGATCCAGCAGGTCTACGAGCGCAACCGCCCCATGGAAGAGGGGGCGCCGACCCTCTGGCAATATGCCGAATCCCTGATCCGTGACGCCCTGGCCGGGGGCTGGCTGACCGACGGGTCGGAAGCGGCCCCGAAGGCCGAAGGGGGGTGAAAGCTCATGGGGGATTTGGGGGAAAGGCGAACGCGCCGGTGGAACCGCCGCTTTGAATCGGTTCCGGTGGAAGGGGCAGGGCAGCTACACGAGAAATAGATTTTTCACCGTCATGGAGTCCAGTTGGAAGCCATCCTGAAGGTCCTCGGACAGAACCTGTGAACAGCCGGAAATCTTCGCCGCCTGGAGGATCAGCGCATCCCAGAAAGAAAACCGATGCTTCTCATGCAGTCGAACCGCTGCGACAACCATGTCAAAGTCAGAAACCACGATGCGGGGGGTCGCCATGTAGTGCATGTACTCGAGGGCCTCTTCCGGCGAGATCGGCGTCTCGATCTTTCGGGTCGCTACCTGGAAGAATTCCTGCAGGACCTGGACGCTGATCACACCGGTTCCCTTCCGGATGTGCATCTTCACAAGGCGTCTGGCAATTTCCCGTTTTCGCTTGAGCTATTCCGATGAATCGATGGAATAGATGAAGACGTTGGTGTCGAGGAAGACCCTATCGGTCATGGATCTCCTCCCGGAGCCATCTCTGCTTGCCAACGCGCGCGTGGGTTCGTTGAAAAAACGCTTCGATCCCTCTCAGCGCGGCCTCGCGATCGGAGTCGGCAGAGACGAACTCCTCCAGTTTTTTTCGCACGACGGCGTTGAGGGACAGTTTTCTTTGCGCAGCCAGGCGCCGCGCCTTCGCCAGCAGAAGATCATCGACGCGGAAAGTGATATTCGCCATGGATTCCTCTCCGATTGAGGCCTATGCTCATGCGTTCTAGATAGCACGGGGATGCTCTCGGCTCAAGACCTCGCCTCCCCAGGCTCACCCACGTCGCCGGGCTGCCTCGGCGCCCCCCTTTGGACCTTGGAGTGCGAGGCAGCGAGAAAAAATTCAAGGGGCCTCCTGTCCCTTCCGAATATCCGGCCGTGACCGCCTGTTTCCATGTCATTCCCGACTTGGACTTTGAAATGCGCCAAACCGAGAAACGGACAGGACCTCGGGTTCTGTTGCTCGATCGTCAGGCCGATGAGACCCCGGCGGCGTTGGAGTGCCTCAAAGCCGTGGGAGTCGACGGGATGCGCCTGGAGCATGCCATTGAAGCTCTGGGGATGTTTGAGCAAATTGCCCCGGACGTGGTGGTGCTCCGCGCAACCGAGCCCGAAATGGACCGATACGCCGTCTGTCGGTCGATCCAAAACGTCAACCGGCGAATCCAAGCATGGGTGTTGGTCGCAGTCGATCCCCGGGACTCGGGTGCCATCCAGCGGGCATTCGACGCGGGGGCCAATGACTTCGTGCCGGAACCCATCGACTGGGACGCGCTCGGGCGGCGGGTGAGCTTCCTCTGGCGCGACCGGAGGCGCCTGCGCTCCATCGAGGCGGGCGTGGAGCGATACCGTCAACTGGTAAACTCCTTGCCGGATACCCTCGTGCGGGTGGATTCAGACAGCGTCATCCTCGACGTGGAAGGCTCCGAGCAATCGGACCTGGCGCGACTGGTTCGGAATGGAGTTGGCAAAAGCCTCCCCGAGTGTCTATTCGGCGACCCTTCCGGCGCGCAGGCAACCGCCTTGGCAATCGCACTTCGCAAGCGCGCGTCCCAAACCCTGAATCACGACCTTCAATTGGAATCGCGCACCTGCGCGTGCGAAGTGACGCTTGTCCCTACCGACCGGGACGATTGGGTAGCCATCCTTCGCGACGTGACCGAACGGCGACGTCGGGAAGACCAGATGCGGCAGCTGGCGTGCCAGGATGGACTCACCGGACTTCAAAGCCGTAGCGCGTTCAAGGAGCATCTGAGCGTTGCCCTGGCTCGAGCCCGTCGGGATGGACGGGTTCTCGCCCTGTTGCTCCTCGACCTCAACCGGTTCCAACGGATCAACGAGACGTTCGGGACCGGCGTCGGCGATCAGTTGTTGCGCCTGGTGGCCGATCGCATCGTCCATTGCACCCGCAGGGGCGATAGCAAAGCCCGCCTGGCCGAATCCCATCATGCTCTGGCCCGCATCGGGCCGGACCAGTTCGCGGTGCTTCTCGATCCCATCGACCACGCCCGAGACAGCTCCAAGGTGGCTCGGAGGCTTCTGGATGCCCTGGCGCGTCCCTTCATCCTGGGGGACGCGGAAGTGTTCATGACGGCCAGCATCGGCATCGCTCTCTTTCCGGGCGACGCCGATTCGGTGGACGCGCTGCTCTCCAGCGCCCACAAAGCGATGCTGGACGGGAAGGAGTCGGAACGCAGCACCTTCCGGTTTGCCGCGCCGGCGACCCAGGCTCAAGCCGCTTCGGACCTGAACCTGGAAATGGCTTTGCGCAAAGCCTTGGACAATGGGGAGCTCTTTCTGGTGTACCAGCCCCAGGTGGAAGTCCACACCGGAAAAGTCGTCGGAGTGGAGGCGCTCCTGCGCTGGGACCACCCCGAACGCGGCCTCGTTTCCCCTGTCGAGTTCATTCCCATCGCCGAGCGGACCGGCCTCATCGTGCCCATCGGGGAGTGGGTCCTTGGAGTCGCCTGCCTCCAATGCAAGATCTGGCAAAAGGCCGGTCTGCCTCCCATCCGGATGGCGGTGAATCTGTCGGCGCTTCAGTTTCAGCAAAGGAATCTGGTTGAGCTCGTCCGCAGGACCCTTGCGAAAACCTCCCTGGACCCCACGCTACTCGATCTTGAAATCACCGAAGGCACCGCCATGAAAAAGGCCGAGCTCTCGATCCAGATCCTGAAAAACCTCAAGGAGATCGGGGTCCAGATTTCGATCGACGACTTCGGAACCGGCTATTCCTCCCTCAGTTATCTCAAGCATTTCCCCCTCGACGTGCTCAAGATCGATCGGTCCTTCATCAAGGATGTTGCGGCGAGCTCGGACAGCGTGGCCATCGTGAGGGCGATCATTGCCATGGCCAGAAGCTTGAATCTCTCACTAGTCGCCGAAGGCGTCGAAACGGAACCCCAATTGAACTTCCTCAGATCCAATGGGTGCGAGATCATTCAAGGGTACTATTTCAGTCCTCCGGTCCCTGCCCTGGAGATGACCAAGCTCCTGGAAACGGCGCGGCTTAAGGGGGCGTCCTTCGACCTGGATGGGGGCCGTCATGACGACTCAAGGTCCGGGTGAGAGCGGCTTGATGAACACGAGGGCCGTCAGTGCGTAGAGGCCGGCACCCAGGGTGATCACAGCGTTGAACCCGAGGTGGATCGAAAGAAGCGATGCCACAACGGTCGCGAGGACCGACGCGCAGCCGTTGATTGCCCAAGCCCACGGAACCCATTCGGGTCTGGCTTCGGCCACCCTGGAGAGCCCCAGCGGGAACGGCATCCCCATGCAGAAAGCCAGGGGGGCGAGCAACGCCACGGCCACCCCGATCCGACCCCCTTCTCCGAGCCCCCCGAACGACGCGCTCAGCAACCCAACCAGATAGAGGTTCGCGAAGGCGAGTCCACTCACCGCGACGGCGGCCAATCCAATGGCGATGCTGTCCCCATGGACCGGACGCTTGGAAACCGCCCGGCCGAACGCCGCCGAAAAGCGGCTGCCCAAACCTGCAAACACCAGGAAGCTTGTGAGCACGACCGAGGCCGCAACGAGGGGATGCCCCAGAAAGAGGATGAGTTTTTGGATGAAGGCGATTTCAAGCAGGAGAAACGCGCAACCGAGCGCCGCAAAATACATCGCGACGCGGCTGCCTCCGCCCCGGACTCTCCCGCCGCGCCTCAAGAACTGAAGGGGCAGCAGGATGAGGAACAGACTCAGCATCAGGGCCTGTATCGCCGTCACGACAAGGAGCGGCGTGGTCGACTCCAGGAGTGACAGCCCGCCCTGGCTCCGCAGGGCGAGCAGCTCGGGGATCGTTCGCCACTTGAGGTCCTGGAAAAAATACGGACGGTCGTCGGTCGGCGGCTCGATGTCGAACTTGTAGCGGTCCAGGTAGGACGCGCGCGCTGCGCCCAGGATGGCGGCGGTTCCCTCCGAGAGGGTGGGCGGATCCAGCATGTTGAAGCGGTTGGCCCACTCCGGCCCGATGCCGGGGCAGTGGTCGATGTCAAAGGAGCGCTCCTCACAAAAGCGCTGGATGGTCTCCCGATCCCGTGGCGTGATCGGGCCCTTCTTGACCATCAGGGTGGTTGTTTTCCAGCTCCGAATCAGCGCCAGGGACCCTCCAGGCTCACGGACCCCCGCCCGCTCCAGGGCCGCCACGGCCGTGGCGAAAAGCTTCAAGCTGTCGCGCGGCGGGACCATGAGCCAACGTGTGATGGACAGGATCCCGCCGGGGGCGAGGCGGCCATAGAGGTCTCCCAGGGCCTCGACCGTGTAGAGGTACGATTCGTTGAGGGCATGACCTCCCACCGCAGACGCGGTGAAGGAATCGATGAGCGACACCTGAATGCAGTCATAATGCGCCTGGCTTCGAGACACAAAGCCGCGCGCCTCGGCCGTGTGCACGGCGACCCCGGGCTGTTCATAGACCCGTCCTGCGTAATCGGCGACCACGTCCCGCACCAGAGAGATCAGGTTCGGGTCCAGCTCCACCGCATCCACCGCCCGGGCCCCGTGGCTCAAGGCCATGAGAACGTCCATGCCGCCACCCGCTCCCAGCACGAGCACCTGCGGGTGCTCCAGCAAGTGGAACGGAAGGGCAGAGGTCAGGCAATCCAGGAAAGCCAGAGGTTCGAAGCGCCCGTCGAAGCGGGTGACAGGGCTCATGGCGTCCCCGTCGATGAAGACCGCCAGCTGAGGCGGGGGCTCCGCCGTGCACTGGAGGCTCATGCCCGGAGCGTGTCGGAACGGAATCACGGGGCTTTCGACAACGGCCAGCCAGCCGAGAGGGGACGACCGCTCGGCAATGAGGCGTGCGCCGGGGGCGAGCAGAGCGGTGCTCAATCCCTTGTAGGGTGAAAGGCGCAGAGACATCCAATCCTGGAGTCCCAGGAAGGGAAGGATGGCTGCGACCCCGATGAGGCAGAGCCCCGGAAGGAGCGAGCGACCCAGGGGTGGGGAAAGCCAAACAAGCCCCGCGGACGCGAGTCCGAGCGCCGAGAGGAGAACGAGGCACTGTTCCGGTTTAAGCTGCCAGAGCAGCAGCACGGTGCCGAGGCCGCCGCATCCCGCGCCCAGGAGGTCAAAGAAGTAAATCCGATGGAGGGTTTCCCGGAAACGGGTGATGGCCAGGCTCAGGCAGGTGCCAGCAAAGAAAAAGGGCAACAGGAGGAGGCTGTAGGTTTGAAGGAGCAGGAGCCATTGGCGCGGGTCCCAGAAGAATTCCAGGGGATTGAGCGGGGTCCCTTGCGCCGCGGCAAAGCACAGCGGCATGGCCGTGCCGAAGCATATAGCGCTGGCACAGAAAGTGCCACGAAACCGGGTCGTCAGCCAACGTTGAAACAGGGTGACGAAAGTGCCGCTCGCCCCGATCCCCAGCAGGGCCAGGCTGATGATCATGGCGGCGAAGTGGTGCCACTGGACGATGCTGAGGAGTCGCATCAGAAGGATTTCATAGCCCAGGAGGGCAAACGAAAGGGCGAATACGGCGACTCCCACGGCCATCTCAATGACCGCCCGTCAAGGGGACGAAGGCCACGGGGAGGATCTGCCGCGTTCGGATTTCCCCACTGGAGCCCTTTTCCACAAGCATCAGCTGCTGGACCAGAAACGGCCCCCCTACGGGGATCACCATTCGACCGCCCGGTTTGAGCTGCTCGAGAAGGGGCGGGGGGATGTGGCTGCTTGCCGCCGTGACGAGGATCCCATCAAACGGGGCGTGCTCCTTCCACCCGTAGTAGCCGTCCCCGTGCCGGACCTCCACGTTGCCGTAGCCGAGCCGTGCGAGCCGATCCCGGGCCGATTCGTAAAGTCCCTGTACGATTTCGATCGAGTAGACCTTGGCGACCAGCTCGGCCAGGACCGCCGCCTGATAGGCCGAGCCCGTTCCGATCTCCAGGACGACGGCGTCACGGTGAGGATTGAGCAGGTCCGTCATGAGGGCGACGATGTAAGGCTGGGAGATGGTTTGGCCGTATCCGATGGGCAGGGGCCGGTTCTCATAGGCGTGGGGCTGCTGGTCCTCGGGGACGAACGCGTGCCGGGGGATCCGTCCCAAGACCTCCAGCACTCGGGCGTCGAGGGCCGTCTTCCCGATGCGCTCCCGGGTCCGCTGGACGTCCCCTTCGATGTCCCGGATCATGGCCCTTCGGGCAGCGGCGTAAGGGTCATCCGAGGCCAAGACGGTAAGGGAAACGGCCAGCCAGCACCATAGAGCGCCGAGGAGCACTCGCGACACGGATGGATTCACGGTTCACTCCTGACCCCGATGGGCGCGGCGCTCCCGAGGAAGAAACTGAGCAAACTCTTCACGAGCTGAGTCATGAACGGGTAGTCCAACTTCTCCATCGTGTCCGTCCGTTTGTGATAATGGGGGTTGCGAAACTCGGCCGTATCCGTCAACATGACCGCCGGATACCCCATGTCCCAGAAGGAAACGTGATCGCTTCGCCTCACGAACGGGGTGAGCCAGCCTCGGAAGGGGACGACAAGGGTCTGGACGGGGAGCTCAGGGTTTCCTGTGAAGGCCGAGCGGACCGAATGCACCAGCGGCAGTGATCGGACATCGCCCACGATGCCGATGAAATCCCCCACGCTCGGATAATTCAGGTGCATCAGGGGAAAGGGGTATCGCTGCGACCCGGGTTCCAGGGAACGGGTCCCGACCATTTCCAGACAGATCATGCCGTCGAGGCGCTCCCCCGCCTTCCGGGCCCGTCTGGCGTGCACCCAGCTCCCACGGTAGGGACTCCAGAAGCAGGGATGCTCCTCCAGGGCGAACGCGATGAAGGTGACGGAAGCGCCAAAACCGATCTGCCCGTCCAGGGCGCCGAGGGCCCGTGCCGTCTCGAGTAGAACCGCCACGCCGCTCGCGTTGTCGTCCGCACCCACGGTGCCGCGCACCGTATCGTAGTGGGCCCCGAGCAGATACTGCCGGGCGGTCGGCTCGGAACGGGAAACCCTGGCGATCACGTTCGCGACGGTGTGGCGGCCGTACGCATAGGTCTCGAAAACCGGAGCAAGCCCCATGTCCTCAAATGCGGAAGCGATGTATTGAGCCGATCGCCCGAGATTGTCCAGACGCGCGATGCTGCGCTCCCCGATGCGTTCGGTGAGAACCTCCACATGCCGACGGAGCGACGCCTGAACGCTCTCCCATCGGAGATTGGATTCTGGAACGGCTTCCATTGAAACACCTCCACACCGGAGTAGGCGTGGGCTTCCTCAGGGAGGCGCCCTGGCAAGCCTGTGATCCGTCCCTCCGGCGTCCACCCTGGACCTATTCTAAAGGGCTCGCGATGATCCATCAAGCGCCGCGCCACCGCCTCTCCCTGCTGCGGCCGTGAGGCACCGCTCGTCAAGCTGCCGTTTTTGGGGTCTGTGGCCTTCTGGGCACATGTGGTCATTTGGCCACACCTCCCGTGAGATCCGGTTCCGGCCCCCCAAGAGCCGTTCGTTTGGCCGAGTGTGGCCAAACGACGACAACATGCCTGCGGGGCATGGATGACATTTCGTGTCTATCCATTGGATATTGTTGTAATTATAGCTTGGTTTCCAAGCTTGGCACTGCCCTTGCTCTGAATCCCGGCTGATCCGAAGCAGACCCCTTTTCCCCACTTCCCATTCCCAGTGACCCATCGAAAGAGCGTGAGGGCTTATGGAAGCCGATGAACCGATCGTCCGCTTTGAGGACGGGTTCCGTAAGACGCTGGAGACGCCCTTGAGCCTGGAGTCCTTTCTGGACCCAGGCGTGCTCGGGGAAGGAGCGGTCCCGTCGGCGGGGGCTCCTCTGTCCCCTCCGGACCTCCTGCTCTGTCTCGCCCCGCTGCTGCGCCGCTGGCTCCCCGTTGGAACCGTGGACTACCATGCGCTCCACGTTGAATTCCTCGGGCGTGCCGTCCATCGGGAGAAGGTCGGATTCGACATCCGCGTTGAAAAACAGGCCCTGGGCAAGGGCTGGAAGATCGTGGTGCGCTGTCGGAAGGCGTCGGGCGAATACGCGGCCGTCGTGGAGCTCCTGGCGTCGGTGGCTCAGGCGCCGTCCCACGGTTCCGCCTGAGGGGCTCATGGGAGGGGGGAGTGGGGCAAGCGCCTCCTTCCTAGAGCGGCTGAGGACCACGTAGCCGATCCCCGATCTTCCAACGCGGCGATGGTAACCGCAAGCAATGCTTTGAAAGGGGCGTCAGCAAGCGCTCGTTCCGTGTTCTTCCCGTGCGTGGAAGCTTGGGCTTCCGACCGAGGTCCTATCCAACCCATCCAAACGTAAGGAGGTAGTCATGAAATGGTTCCGCAAGCATCCCCGTGGGCTCGTCCTGGCCGTCGTCGCCTTCGTGAGCGTGTGCCTGATCGCATCGCATGCGTTCGCCGCCAAGGTCCGCTGGCGGATGGGCACCACCTGGACCCCGTCCATCGTCCTGATCGAAGCCGACCGCAATTTCTGTAAGATCGTGAAGGAATTGACCGGGGGGGATTTCGACATCAAGCTGTTCTCGGCGGGTGAGCTGGTACCGGCGTTCGAGCTGTTCGATGCGGTCGCCAAGGGAACCCTCGAGGCCGGCGGCGACTGGCCCAATTACTGGACCGGCAAGAACTCCGTGTTCGATTTGTTGGGTTCCTACCCCATGGGACTCACCCCCGTCGACTATATGGTCTGGATCTACCAGGGCGGCGGCCTGGAGCTCTACCAGGAAGCGTATGGCAAGTACGGCATCTATTATCTGCCCCACTCGGTCACGCCGATGGAATCGGGGGTGCGTAGCAACAAGCCCATCAAGAGCCTGGCCGACTACAACGGGTTGAAGATCCGGATGTCCGGACAGACCCAGGGCAAGCTTCTCAAGGAGCTTGGCGCCGCCCAGACGATGCTTGCCGGCGGCGAGATTTACCAGGCCCTGGATAAGGGAGTCATTGATGCGGCGGAATTCTCGAGCCCCGTCATCGATTGGGGGATGGGCTTCGGGGAAGTGACCAAGTTCTGGTCGACGCCCGGCTGGCATCAGCCTGCATCGCTTCTGGGAGTCATGATCAACAAGAAGGTCTGGGACGAGCTCCCCGAGCAGCAGAAGATCATCCTGAAGTATGCGGCCATGGCCAACATGATTTGGTCCTTCACGCAGATGGATTACAGCTGCATCGACGCCGTGAAGAAGTTCGAGGAGAAGGGAACCCAGATCACGCGCATCAGCGACGAGGAACTCAACAAAATCCAGGACATGGTCAATAAGTACGTTGTGGAATCCGCCAAGGAAAACCCGCTCTTCGCCAAGGTCGCCTACTCCCAGCTGAAGTTCCTCAAGGATATTGCTCAATGGCGTGCCATTTCCACCCCGTTCACTTACGGCCGGAACCTGAAGACCATGCCCGACATGGAGGCCATCAAGGCGGAAGCCGCCAAGCCGGCCCAGTAGGGAAGGTGCCCCGATCGATGCTTTCACGGGGCTGACCGTCTCGCATTCCGTTTCGCCCAGAGGCGCGGCGTCTTGGCGCCGCGCCTCTTCCACCCGAGGATCGTCATGCAGGGATTCAAGAAGTTTTTGTCCTTTATTGATT
>CAZGQL010000009.1:0-16402 GCA_964527905.1 uncultured Syntrophobacteraceae bacterium | reverse complement strand
ATTGTGGTGGTCACTCTGGTCGTTGTGTTCGAGGTCATCACGCGGCGCTTTTTCGGGGCGCCAACCATCTGGACCTTCGAGACCTCCATTCAGCTCTATGCGGCCCACTTCATGCTCTCGGCCTCCTTTGCACTGCTCCACAAGACCCATGTCTCCATCGACGTCATCTACCAGTATTTTTCCGCCCGCACGAAAGCACTCCTCGACGTCATCTCCTACCTTGTGCTCTTTTTTCCGTTTTGTTCCGTCCTTCTCTGGCAGGGAACCAAATTCGCCGCAACGTCGTGGCAGATGAAGGAAACCAGCTGGAGCGTCTTCGCTCCGCCCCTCTACCCCATTAAGACCGTCATCCCCGTCACGGCTGCTCTCCTGCTGCTCCAGGGCTTCGCCGTTTTCTCCCGGCGGTTCTACTTCCTGGTGAAAGGAGAAGAGCTATGAGCGATACGGCAATCACCCTTCTCATGTTCTTGGGGCTGCTGCTGGGCATCTTCATGGGCCACCCGCTGGCCTTCGTCCTGGGCGGCCTGGCCATCATTTTCGGCTACATCGGGTGGGGCACCTCGGTCTACTACATGTTCATGAACCGCATCTACGGGGTCATGGACAACTATGAGCTCATCGCCATTCCCCTCTTCATTTTCATGGCCCAGCTCCTTGAGCGCTCCGGGGTGGCAGACGATCTTTTCGAGGCCCTACGCTACCTTCTGGGGTCCATCCGGGGCGGGATCCTGCTGGCCGTGATCGTGGTGTGCACCGTGTTCGCCGCGTGCACCGGGATCGTCGGGGCTTCGGTGGTCACCATGGGTCTGGTCGGGCTGCCGATCCTCATGAAGTACAACTACAACAAGGAAATCAGCACGGGCGCCATCGCGGCCGGCGGAACCCTCGGGATTCTGATTCCACCCAGCATCATGCTCGTGCTCATGGGCGCCCAGGCCACCATTTCCGTCGGCAAGCTCTTCGCCGCGGCCGTCATTCCGGGTCTCATCCTTTCGACCCTTTACCTGGGCTACATCCTGGTGGCCTGCTTTCTCAGGCCTGATTGGGGCCCGACCCTTTCGGCCGAAGAGCGTGCGGCGGTCCCTTTCTCCAAAGTGATGCTGATGTGCCTCAAGTCCCTGATCCCGCCCGTGATCCTCATCTTGGGCGTGCTGGGGTCCCTCTTTGCGGGCATCGCCACGCCGACCGAGGCGTCCGGGGTCGGGTGCTTCATTTCATTTCTGATGGTGCTGGCCTATCGCAAGTACACTCACAAGAGCTTTCTTCAGGCCATCCAGAACGCCGCCAAGGTCACGTCCATGGTCATCATCATCCTGGTAGGAGCCACCTGCTTCACGGGGGTCTTCCTCGGGATCGGCGGCGGGGACGTCGTGACGGACTTCGTCCTGGGCCTCGGGCTGGGCAAGTGGGGCATCTACATCGTGATGATGCTCATTGTCTTTGTGTTGGGCATGTTCTTGGACTGGCTCGGGATCGTGCTCATCTGTTTTCCCATCTTCCTGCCCATCGCCGACAAGCTGGGTTTCGACAAACTGTGGTTCGTCACGATGATCGCCGTGAACCTGCAGACATCCTTCCTGAGTCCGCCTTTCGGCTACGCCCTGTTCTACCTGGCGGGGATCGCGCCGCCGGGAGTCACCATCGGGCACATCTACCGGGGCATTTTGCCGTTCATCGGCCTGATGCTGATCGGACTCATCATCTGCACGCTCTTTCCCCAGACCATCACCTGGCTGCCTTCGGTGATCATCAAGTAACGGAGAGGACAGGCACGTATGTCAGCCGAGAATTACTTTCAGTGGACCGAAGAACTCTTTGATCCCGCCCGAACGCCTTTCAAGCCGGAAGCCCTCAAGGGGGTCCGGGTTCTGGAGCTGTGCACGCGGGTGTTCGGCCCCGTGACGGGGGATCTTTTGGGGGATTTCGGGGCCGAGGTCATCAAGATCGAGCTGCCCGGAGTCGGGGATCTCATGCGCTACGTCGCGCCCCGGGGCTTCTTCTGGCAGAACATCTCCCCGGCCTTCACCCACATGAACCACAATAAGCTCCACGTGGCCATCGACATCCGCAGGCCAGAGGGAGGCGAGCTGCTTAAACGCCTCGTGGCCCGCTCGGATGTCCTGATCGAAAACTTCCGCCCCGGCACCATGGACCGATGGCAGGTGGGGTACCGGCAGCTGAGCGCCGTCAACCCGCGGCTGATCTACCAGGCCAACAGCGGGTTCGGTCAGTGGAGCGCCTACAAGGATCGGCCGTCCTATGACGCGACGTCCCAGGCCATGAGCGGCTTTTCCGCCATCGCGGGCTTTCCGGGCCGAACGCCCCTCAAGACCGGCGTCTGGATCGGCGACTACACGGGGGCGCTGTTCGCGGCCCTCGGCATCCTGGGGGCCCTCCACTTCCGCAAGCGCACCGGGAAGGGCCAGCTCATCGACGTCTCCCAGGGCGAGAGTCTCATCCGGAGCCTGGACTGGACCTGGCTGTATGTAAATAAGACCGGCCAGGAGCGCAAGCGAAGCGGAAACCGGGATGTTTCACTGTCCCCCTCGGGAGTTTTTCCCTGCCGCGAAGGATTCGTCGCCGTGGCGGCCCTGGACGACGACCAGTTCAGAGGACTCTGCCAGGCCATGGACCGCGCGGATCTCGCCGCCGATCCCCGCTTTGCGACCCACACGGCGCGGCTTTCCGAGGAAAACAACGTGGCCCTTCACGCCATGGTCTCCGGCTGGACGTCGACGCGCACCCCGGAAGAAATCGAACATCTGGCGGACCGCCACGGGTTTGCGGCCCATCGGGTGGCGAGCGTTCGGGACCATTACGACGACCCGCATTTGCGGCGGCGTGGGGCGGTTCAGGAATTCGAGGACCCGCTTTACGGAAAGGTGGTCGAATACGGCCCGGGTCCCAAGCTTTCGGCCAGTCCGGGACGCATGAAGGGAATCGCCAAGCCCGTCGGCTTCCACAACGATCACGTCTTTCGGAATTTGCTGAATCTCAGTCCGGACGAAATCCGTGACCTCAAGGAAAAGCGCGTGATCGGGACGTGGGATGACCGCCCCGGGGCCAGACCCCCGAAAGACTGGGACGGCGCGAAGGGTGTTTTCTTCTAGCTTTTTAGCATCAGGAGCGTTGCATGACGATGGAAAACCAGGCGGAAAGCTGGTTCGACTGGGCCAGGGAGCACAGTGACCCGGCGAAGTCGGCATCCAGGCCCGAGGCCCTGGACGACTTGCTGGTGATCGACGTGAGCCACGGCAATATCGGGGGACTGGTCTGTTCATCGGTCCTCTCGGAGATGGGCGCCCGCGTCATCCGCGTGGAGCCCCCCGGGGGCGATGTCGCCCGTCGATACAGCCCTTTCGGGATCGAGCACGAAGGCACGGGGCTCGGTTACCTGGCCGAAGGGCGAAACAAGTACCACATCACGCTGAACCTCGAGGATCCCGCGGGCCGGGAGCTGTTCACCGCCCTGGCCTCTCGCGCCGACATCCTCATCGAAACCTTCAAACCGGGAGTCATGGACGGCTGGTCCATCGGCTACCGCCAACTTCGGGACCGAAACCCGCGACTCATCTACGCGGCCCTCTACACCTACGGCCAGTTCGGGCCTCTGGCGGCTTCGGGCCGACCGGGCTCCGAGATTTCCAACCAGGCCTACTCGGGGCTTGTGTACATCAACGGGGAGCCCGATGACGGCTCGGGGGCTGAATACATGGCGCCCACCAAAGTGGGGAGCTGGTACGGCTGGTATGCCGAGGGGCTCTTCGCCGCCTACGGCATCTTGACGGCCCTCCATTTCCGGGAGGAAACCGGGCAGGGTCAGCTGGTCGACGTTTCGGGGGCCGAGTGCATGATGAAGTTCATCGACTACAACCTCGGTTGGTACCACATGGGCGGACAGGTCAAAGAGCGCCTCGGAAACTACGATCCCTCGGTCTTCCCTTACACCTTCATCGAGTGCCGGGATGGCTACACCTTCATGGCGGCCTACAACGACGAGGCGTTTCGGACCCTGATGGAAATCATCGAGCGACCCGAGCTGGCCGACGATCCCCGGTTCGCGTCATTTGCCTACCGGACCCAGTTCGACAACGAAAAAGCCCTGCAGGAGGCCTTGGAAGCCTGGAGCAAGCAGCACCCTGTGGATGAAGTGATCCAGCGGGTCCAGGACGTGACCGCGCGCAAGGAGGGGCGGGCCGCCGCCGTGGTCACGGGCAAGGTGACGCGACCCTCCGACACCCTCCAGGAGCGGAACTGGTGGGACCGGGGCTCCTTCCGAAAGGTCCAGGACCCGGTCTACGGGGAAGTCGTGCTGCAGGGTCCCGTGTGGAAAATGACCGAATCGCCGCCCCGCATCAAGTGGGCCTGCCGTCCCGTGGGCGCGGACAACACGTTCGTGTATGCGACCTACCTGGGCATCGCTGGAAACGCCCTGGAAGAGTT
Source organism: uncultured Syntrophobacteraceae bacterium (assembly GCA_964527905.1). Classification (GTDB taxonomy): domain Bacteria; phylum Desulfobacterota; class Syntrophobacteria; order Syntrophobacterales; family Syntrophobacteraceae; genus CALBZH01. The sequence goes on along the minus strand of CAZGQL010000009.1, from coordinate 11,959 downwards.
GAAAACCCGTGGCGTCGTCTAAGCTTGGGCAACGGAACCGAGTGGTCCTAATCTAGGCAGACTGCCACGGAAGGGCGTACGCATTGAGCGAGCCAAACGCCGATAAACGTCATCCCGGCAATTGTTGCGCCGAGATGACGTTCACTTTCATTACGGAAACCTTAATGGGTGGGGGTATCCTTACTCGTCATCCCGGCAGGGTTTAGGCCGGGATCCAGGCTTCTTCCCGGACCCGTTTGGATTTCAGTTTCGAGACCGGCGCAATGACGCGTCTCCGGGATCGCCTGCCATTCCCAGGAATGGTCCTGGGACCTTGCACCGAGGGAGGGCTTCAAACCATGCAGGGAAAGACCATTGAGGATCTGAGCATAGGCGAGTCGGCCACCGTCTCCAAGACCATCTCCGAAACGGATGTCTACCTGTTTGCCGGTATCACGGGGGATTTCAACCCCGCCCACGTGGACGAGGAATACGCGAGGAAAACGGCCTTCAAGGGCCGCATCGCCCACGGGATGCTGACGGCGGGGCTCATCTCCCACATCCTGGGCATGAAGCTCCCCGGTCCCGGCTCCATCTACGTGCAGCAGGAGCTCCGGTTCCTCGCCCCTGTTCGCATCGGGGACACCATCACCGCCCGCGCCGAAGTCACGGAAATCATGGCCGACAAGAAACTCGTCCGCATGCGCACCACGTGCACAAACCAAAACGGCGTGATGGTGCTCGATGGGGAAGCCGTCATGTCCCCCTGGCGCCGTCCCAAGGGCTCTCCCGCCGTGTGATGGGACGGGCTGAGCTAGAGACTTGCGATGCCGTGCTTGCGGATTTTCTTGTAAAGGGCGGTGCGATCGATCTGGAGGCGGCGGGCGGCCTCGGCCTTGTTGCGATTGGTTTGTTTCAGGGTATCGAGGATGATTTCCTTTTCGATGTCGTCCATCATGGACTGCAGCGACCCGCGCTCATCGAGGGATTTCAAATACTTCTTGCGTAGAATGGTCGGGGGCAGGTGCTCCAGACGGATGACGTTGTCCTTGACCGAGCAAACGACGCGCTCCACCACGTTCATGAGCTCCCGGATGTTTCCCGGCCAACAGTATTGTTTCAACGCGTCCATGGCCTCGTCCGAGAAGACGACATCGAGGGGCGTGCCCAACTCGCTTCGGAGCTCCTGGAGCTTTCTCTCGATCATGAGGGGAATGTCTTCCTTTCGGTCCCTCAGGGGGGGGATGACGATGGGGATGACGTTCAGGCGGTAGTAAAGATCCTGCCGGAAGTGCCCAGCCTCCACCAACGACTCGATGGACCGGTTCGTTGCCACAATGAGTCGGAAATCCGTCTGGATGACGCGTGATCCTCCGAGACGCTCGAGCTCCTTTTCCTGGAGGACTCGCAGGAGCTTGGCCTGCATGCTCTTTGGCATTTCTGAGATTTCGTCCAGGAAGATCGTTCCCCGGTGAGCCAGCTCGAATTTTCCGGGCTTGCCGGATTTCTGGGCCCCCGTGAACGCGCCCGGTTCGTATCCGAACAGCTCGGATTCCAGGAGCGTCTCGGGAATCGCGGCGCAGTTCAACCGCACGAAGGGAAACCGCTTCCGGTCGCTTTCGGCGTGGATGGCGTGGGCGAAGAGCTCCTTGCCGGTGCCGCTCTCGCCGGTCAGGAGCACCGGAAAGCTGGAGCGCGCCGCGTTGAGGATCTCCTCGATGGCCCTTTGGATGGCCGGGCTGTTTCCGACGATGTTTCGAAGGGAGTACCGGGCGGATCGGAGGGCCGCCAGCTCCTTTTCGTAGAGCTCCACCTGGGACGTGAGCACATCGAGCTTCTGCATCAGGTTCATCACGTCCTCGACCTTCCGGAACATGACCAGCCCGACGGATCCGATCACGGCCCCGTCCTTGCGGATCGGGACGCGCTGGACGACCATGTCCTGTCCCTTGATGCGGTGGGAATGGCCCACCTCGGCAACACCCGTCTCCGCCACGATGTGCATCCGGGTGTTTTCGATCACGTGCGTGCAGTGGCGTCCGATCACCTCCTCGTTGGCGATGCCGAGAAAATCCTCATAACTCTTCGAGTAGAAAATGACGTTGCCCCGCCGGTCGATGACGAGCGTGCCGTTGACCAGGGCGTTGAGGCCTCCCTCCACCAGGTCCACGTATTCCTGGAAGGTGAGGTCGTAGGGCAGCTTCGCCATCAGCCGCGCATAGGCCTCCGTGGTCACTTCGGATTTCGTCGCGGTTTGGTCCATGACCTTGCCAACCAGCTTTGGAATCACCCGACACTCCAGCGGAGGCTCGACCGTCCCGTCACACACCCCGGGCATCCCGTGCGGTTCGAGGAGCTGGCGGGAAGCGAACCCCGAAGGCTATTCGATGAAATCGTGCGCGACGGGCCGCACCAGGAGCACGGGGCACGGGGCGTGATTCGACACGTTCCGGGCCACACTGCCCACCAAGGCCACTTCCAGCGCCGAGCGGCCGCTCGTGCCCACGATGATGAGATCGATCCGCTTTTCCTTGGCGAAGCCGATAATCTCCTCGGCGGGCTTGCCCTTGCGCACCTCGAGTTCGACCGGCACCGCCTCGCGCATCGACGCGGGGACAAATCGGTCAAGCTCCTCCCGGCGCTCGGCGACGACCTTCTTGAACACCTCGACGAATTCGCCCTTATAACCCTTGGCGCTCATGTCCTGGATGGCGTCGATGATCCTCTGATTGATCACGTGAAGCACATGCAGCGTCGAACCTCGGTCTCGCGCGATTTCAAATCCGTAGCGCAAGGCCTTTTCGGAGCTTTCGGAAAAATCCACGGGAACCAGTATCCGCTGGATCTTGATCATGTCTTGGCCTCCTCAACTGCGTGAAGCGACACGGCAGCCCGTGCCGGGGCCTTGCCCCAAATTGGTGAGTCAACCGCTTGATGCCGAGCCCAACGGGGTCGACGGAACCAGAATCACAGCCTCTTATAGCACCCGGAAGCCTGCGATTTCCATCGTTTCTTGTCCGGCAGACCAGTGGATCGGGCGCGGAAGCCCCCTCGTCGATCTTCGCCGGGTCAGGATGGTGCGGCCGGAGTCGGAACTGCGGTTTGGCGGCGACACCGCCTGCCTTTTCAGGAACGAGGCGGCCGGCGCCAGGGAATCAGTCTGGGAACGGAGCGCTGGTAGCTGCGGTAGGCCTCGCCAAAGGTTGCGGAGAGATCGGCTTCCTCGAGGAAGGTCGCCCCCCAGATCCAGGCGCTCCAGAGCACGTTGAAGAGCAGCCGGTCAAGGGTCAGGTCCGGGGATGCCCAGATCATCACGAGGGTGAAAAAATACAGGGGGTGCCTCACCCATTGGTACGGTCCCCGCACGGTGAGCTGCGGAGCCTCCATGGCCCGCCGTCGGCCGGCATCTCGAATCGCTTCGATCCCAAGCGGGTCGAAGTGCCCGAGGGCCCAGGCGCCCCATGCCATCCCAGCCAGGGCCAGTCCGAAAAAGGCTCGAGCCACTAGGCGTGGAATCCCCTCCAGCGACAGGAGGACCGTCGGGACGGGCTGCCACAGGACCACTACCGCGCTCAGCGCGACACCCGAGGCGACCGCGTAGAGCGCTCCATGGGAAGGTGAGGGCAGGATCCGCGCCAGACGCTCCCTGAAACGTCGTCGCAGCATGGTGCTGTGCTGCACGAAAAAGATCAGGGAAAGGAGACCGTTCCAGGTCAGGGACCCCGACGCGGACCATCCCATGGAGACCAGCCCCCAGGGGCCGAAGTAGAGAAAGGCCCCGAAGAGCAACATGGAGCCGCCGCCCAGGACCACGGCAAGCGCGAGTAGAATCAGGCGCACGGATGGCTCCTTTCCATGTCGAGATGAATCCCCTCCTTCTCGTGAACATAGGACCGCTCCACCGGTTCGTCATTCCCGGCCGCTCCCGGCGGAATCTGCAGGGTCCGCGCTGCGTGGGGCAACGTCGGAGTAGCAGCCCGGATAGAATCGGGGAGGGTTTCATCGGGCGGTGGTCACGGCAGGAATCCGGCAGGGATCACGTGTCTGGGGGGTCCTCGCCGGGTCTCCTGGGGCCCTGGTAGAGGCTCACGAGACGCGCCACCACGACGACCAGGTACATTTGGCCGCCGATGGATTCGGCCACGGCCAGCGCCCGGGCGGGTCCGCTCAGCGGCAGGACGTCTCCGTAGCCCAAAGTGCCCAGGGTGACGAAGCTGAAGTAGAGCAAGTGGGCCATTTGGATCCTCCCACCTGCCGCGAGGGTCGAGCCGTGGACGGAGAAGGACCCGGGCCATCGCTCCTCGAAGAGGGTGAAGAGCAGTCCGCACATGATCCCGATCATCAGGTACACATTGAGACCGGCAAAAATACGCTCCGACGTCACACGCCCCTCGGTAAGGACGTGTCTCAGCATGATCAGGACGGAGACGAGGCAGGTCACGGCCGCGCCGCCTTGACTCGTCATGAGGAAGGGTTGATAGTCGAGGATCCCATAGGCCACCCTGGAGAGGACAACGAGCGCCAGAAGGCCGAACAGGAGGAATAACCGGACGCTGAAGGCCGTAAGGAGGACGGCCGCCAGGAGGTTCAGTGCGACAATCGCCTCCATGAACCGGGTGCTGAATCCCATCGCCGAGAGCACCGGGGCAGCCGTCAGGGTCAGGAGGAGCGAGAAGAAAAGGCAGGCGAAGCGGCGGCGGCTGTAGCGCTCGGTCCATTCCTGTAAGAGGGCCATGGTGCCCTTCTCCCTTGAAGGTCAACCGGCGGCATGGCGGGGCCGCATTCCTGTCCGGCAAGCTCCCCGGCCAAATGACTCAAGTGTGCTTCTTGGCGTCGTCCACGGCCAGATGCTCGGGGGCATTGGCCCCCAGCTCGGCGACCTTGCGCGCATAGAGGTCAATCCCCGGCAGCGTGCTGAAACCGTGGGCGAAAATGCTCAGCAGAACGGCCGCCATCACGGCCAGGGTGATCGTCGTCTCCCCCGGCAGGCGCGACTCCCCTTCGAGGTAAACGAGGCCGAGCACGATGGAAGCCAGCCCTCGTGGGCCGAACCATCCCGTGAAGATCACCGTTGCCCTGCTGAGGCCCGTGCCCACGAGAGCCAGGGCGACCGGGAGCATCCGCACCACCGTCAGGCTGATCACGCCGTAGGCCAGGAGTCGCCAGTCGAAGTGCTGCCAGGCGGTGGCGACCAGGAGGCCGAAAAGAAAAAACACAAAAAAATCGAGCAGCCGTCCCCAGCCCTCTGTGAATTCGAGGCTGTGATCCGCCGCCTCCCGGAAACCGATCTGGACGGCAAGCCCCGCCACGTAGGCGGCGATGAACATGCTGCCACGCACATGCTCGCTGGCCAGGACGCACAGGAGCGGCAGGGCCACCAATCCCAATGGCTGCAGGGAGCCGGCCATCCAGCCCCGGCGTTTGGCCTGACCCAGGAGCCAGCCGCCCACTGCCCCGATCGACAGGCCGACGGCTGCGCCGAAGCCCAGCTGCTCGACGACGAAGCGCATCAGCACGCGGCCCGCCCCCTCCGACCCGAACTGGGCCAGCGCAATGAAAAACATCATGAACGGGACCGCCATGCCGTCGTTCAAACCGGCTTCCACGCTCAGGGCCTGGCGGATCCGCACGGGCACTCGGGGGCTGTTCACCACCACTTCCCCAAGCCCCGCGTCCGTCGGCGCGAGGATGGCGGCCAGGATGCACGCTTCCAGGATCGATAGGTGCGGCAGAATCCAGACCGCTGCCAGGGCGCCCAGAAAGATGGTCGGCAGCATGCCGATGCAGAGCAGGCGGACCGGCAGTTTTTCATTGCCTCTGAGCACCTCGAGATTGATCCGGGTCCCATCGGAGAAAAGCGTGAGCACCAGGCCCATCTCGGCCAGCAGCAGAAAGGCCTTCCGGTCCGCCTCCAGCTCGCGCAGCACCGGGAGGCCCAGCACGATCAAAATCCCGGCGGCGGTGAACACGATCGGCGCCGTGACAATGGTTCGCTCCAGCCGCCTGGATGCCAGGCTGTAACAGAAAACCAGCACCACGAACGCGGTGATGAGGGTCATGGCTCACTCCCGCTTGAGGCCGGGACCGGGCGTTTCATGCGACGCCCCGGTACAGCCCCGCAAAATGAGGTGCCCAAAGCGGAGCCTTCATTCCCGCGAAGGCGGGAATGAAGGTGGCTGGGAACGACTGGATCCCCGCCAGGGGCATGCGGGGATGACGATGGGGGTTCCGACGGCCAGGGAACAAGGGTGGGACGATGGAACGTTGCCCACCCTTGTTGAAAAAGCCACTCTGTTGGGAGGTCAATATCCCGCTGGGGGATTGACGACAATGTAAGTGACATCCCCCCCTGAATAGGTGGGCTGATACCAGGTGGAGCCGCACTGGGAATAGGTGACGCCGCCCACCACGACGGTCGTGGGAGTACAGGAAAGTGAGCTGTAGGTTGCCGCGTTGATCATGGTTCCCACCGCGTACGCTCCAGCGACCACCGCGGCCCCGGCCGCCACGTAGCCCCAGGGGTGCCAGTCGTCCCAGTGGTCATGGTAAGCCCCGCCATAATATCCCCCGTGCCAGTCGTCACTGATGTCGCGGGCAGCATCCTGACGCCCCTGGGCACGATCCGTTCGGTTCTCCTGACGGGTCCCGGTCCGGTCCGTCCGATTCTCCTGGCGGCTTTCGGTTCGGTCCGTGCGAGCGTCCTGGCGATCGCCCCGCGTGTCCTGGCGTCCCTGGGACCTGTCAGTCATGGCCTGCTGCCGATCGCCACGGGCGTCGGTCCGCGATGCGGTCCGGTCGCTCATGCCGGCCTGGCGATCCTGGGTCCGGGCCGTCTGACCCATCTGGCCGGCGCGGTCGGACGTGCCCGCGCGGCTGCCCTGCATGCCGCCACGGTCGGCGAAGCTGGAGCTGCGATCCATGCCCCCAGGCCGGCTTCCCATGGAGGAGGCCCCGGCTCTGCCGCCTGCTCCGCCGCTCGATGAAAACCCGCCGCCGCGAGAGGAAAAGCTCCCCCCGGCAGCCGGGCCGGAGCGGGAAAAGCCGCCGCCACCCCCACCCGAAAAACTGCGGCCACCCCCACCGGAGAACCCTCCACCACCTCGTCCCCCGCCACCGGAGAAGCCACCGCCCCCACCTCTTCCGCCACCGCCCCCCCCACCTCTTCCACCCCCTCCACCGCGGGCATGCGCTTCGAAGGCCAGGGCAAGGACGAAGAGCAGGATCGTCGCAACCGACAACACTCTAATGCAGTTCAGCTTTCTCATTTCTTGCCTCCTTTCTTGACGGCCGGGGCAGGGGGGGCCGCCGCCCTGGGAACCTTGGCGAGAAACTCGATCCGGCTCGCGTCCTTGGGAATTTCAAGTGAAAACAGGGAAGCCGGCGGGTTGGGGGCCAGGTTCCACTCCGAGAAGTTTGCCCAGTACTGGGGCTGGCCTTCCTCGTGCTTGTACGTCAGGATGATTCGACGGGGCAGGGGGTCTCCCGTAGTCGGCACCCAGAGTTGGAAATCCACCGTTTCCCCGCGGCCGGCCACGTGATAGCAGGGAGTGCCCTGAACCGTGGTCGTCTCCACGATGGCCGCGTCCAAAGTCCGCTGTTCCAACTGCTGGGGGAGGACGGTCACGAAGAGCATGGCCAGGGGCAGGCGCATCTTGAGGTCCCGGACAAAATGCCGGATCGCCGCGTCGATGTCCCCCTGGATCTCGGACGTCGCATACATGTTCTGTTTCGCATTGAAAACGGTGACGGCTTTCCCGTCAAAGACGGCGGTGGTCTTTTCGCCGTCGGACCGCTCCACATCCACGCGGAACCGGTCGGGCCGGACCAGCGTCAGCTTGCGCGTTTCCCCGAACTCGATCTTCTGGCCGGAATCCTGGAGCACGTCGTAGCCGGTCTGCAGGGTCACGCTGAGCTCCTTGGCTTGGGCCAGAAAATTAGCCGCGCGCATCACCTGCTCCATGGCCGGGTTGGGGGTTGTCGAACCGGCAGCGGGGGCTTCAGCCGCCGGGAGCGGGACGGCCGCGAGCAGCGCCGCCACCAGCACGGTTCCAGCCATGAGGGTCCTTCCTACACGATACATGGGCAACCTCCCTTGTTCTGCGTTGATCAGAATGTTCACGAACCACATCGCCGCACCAGTCGATATGCTACAGGTGCGGGTACGAACCCTGCTCCATCATAACCATTCCCGTGGCGACGGGTTACCCCGCGGGGATCGTCACGATCGGCGCGCCCTCCTTGCCGCCGGTTTCCACGAGGGTGAAGATGAACATGAGAAACGAGAACATGCGTTTGGACGGCAGGTCCCGGTCGTCGATCCAGAACCAGTGGTCCCGGTAGGGAACCGCGACGAAGGCGTCCGCCGGGCTCTCGCGGGAGCTGTGAACGCGAATCAAGGGGCTCGGGGCTCCGCCGCCGGGAGAGCCTTCTTCGACCTGCGTGGGATTGACTCGCATTTCTTCCACATGGACCTCGGGAACCTCGATGAAGGACGCCAGATCGACGATGATCTCGAGGATGGAGCGGCTCAGAATCGCCACTTCCCGGTCGTTTTTCGCGATGGAAGCGTATGCGATGGAGAATTCCTGAGCCTTGGGGTCGAGGCCCAGGACGGTTCTCACGGCATAAGTGTCCGCCTCGGTCGCTTCATCCGCTTTGCCACGAAGGGTCATGAGCGTGGCTTCCTTCTCATTGGTCTTCTGAACACGCAGGCCGATGGCACCGGATGCCTGAAGCCGTCTCATTTTCTCGATGAGCGAGTAGAATTCGGGGTCGGCGGGGCGCGCCCGCGCCGATCCCCCGAATCGGTTCCGGATCCCGTTGACCGAATGCACGCAGAGTCGCAGCACCAGGTCGACCGGGTAGTTCGCCTGGATGAGGCTCAGGATGGCCGTGGGCGGGATCGGGGTCATGAGGCTCCGGGCGAACTTTTCTCCCGTGAGCGGACTGTAGGTGATGGTGGGCCGGTCGATGTACCGGGCGGCCGCCCCAACGGACTGGGTGTTGGCCAGGTTGGGGGAAAAGTGGTGCACCCAGCCGAGTCGCAGGTCCATCTGGCTCTCGATGGAGTACTGGTTGATGACCGAGGCCACGTCCAGGAAGGTCGGCGCGTCCCCATAGCGCATCTTCACCATGTTGACGAGCATCTGGGACTTCCATGAGTCGGAAATGGCGGTCGTGTAGTCGAACCGGTCCCGGGCAACCGTGCGGGGGCCAACGCCCGCGCAGCCGACGAGGGCCACAAGCAGGACGGCATGGAGTCCCGCGGTCATGACTCTGTGAAGGATCACCGTGTTTCCCTCCCGTTTCGGAATCGCCTCAACTCCACTCCAGAACATGAAACCCCCAGGCGGGAAGGTCCACGTAAAGCCCGGGGCCGCACATTTCGCCCCCATCACGCTCGTATACGGCATCCGTAAAGGCGTCCCTCAGTCGCCAGGTCCTCCCCTCGAGATCGCGCCACGGGAGTCGCACCAGACCCTGGGAGGCCGACTCCGAGAGGTTCACCACGATGAGACAGCGGGATCCCTCATCGTGCCAGCACCAGGAAACGAGGTTCAGGTGACTCGCGTTGTCGGGCCAGCCGGTTCGTTCGCAAAGGCGCCACTGCCCTCTGAGAAAGGCGCCCTTCTTCATCGTCCGAAGCAATTGGTCGTAGAAAGTGGATAGTCCCTCATCCGGCGTTTCGTCGGGGCGCCTTGCGAGAAAGACGGGCAGGCGGACCTGACGTCCCTCCATCTGGCCTTCGTGAACCAGCCTGGCCCCCGGAAGCGTCAGGGCGGTCACCGCCGCGGCCCGGTGCTTCTGGGGCGTGAAGGCGGCCGCCGCCCGGGGCTCGTCGTGGTTTTCGATGAAGCGGAGCAGCTTTTCCTGGTAGTCGAGGTCCCCGCACAGGTGCAGCCGCACGGTTTCGGCCGGGTCGTGCTCCAGGCGGTCATAGAGCCGTTTATCGTAGCAGTAGTCAAATCCTTGCTGCTGCAGCTCCCACTCGAGGTCCCAGTAGGCCTCGGCGATGAACTGGAACCCCGGATGACGCGCCTTCACGGCCGGAATCACCTCGGGCCAGTAGTCCTTCCCGGGCACTGATCCCGCCCGGTCCCCCCAGGTCCGTTGGAAGATGGAATTCATGAGGAGCATGGCCATGTCGCAGCGCACCCCGTCGCACTGGTCGGCGATGCCGGAAAGCGTTTCGATGACCGCGGATCGCAGAGCTCCGTCGAAGGCATTCAGCTGGACCACGTCGGGCCAGGCGGGGAAGTAAGGGTCACGGCCACAGGCGATCACGCTGCCGCCCATGGATACGAAAGAGCGCGGATCATCCCTCAGGTCCTCCTCGCTTCCCCGGATGAAATACTCGGGGTGGGTCTCGACCCAGGGGTGGTCCGGCGCCACGTGGTTGGACACGAAATCCAGGATGAGGCGCAGACCCCGCCGGGCCAGGCTCTTCCGAACCTTGTCCAGCGCCTTGGGGCCTCCCAGGCGAGGATCGACTTCATAGCGGCGGACGCAGTAGGGGGAGCCCACATTGTCCCCTTCGGTAAAGTCTGGGAGGGCCCGGCGGAAGTCGGCGAGAAGCCCCTCGCTGGCCATGGCGATCCGAATGCCCTCGGGGCTGCGCTCCCAGACCCCCATGAGCCAGACGGCGTCAAAGCCCAGGGCCGCCAAACGGTCCCATTCGGCGACGGGGACAGTCGCCAGGGTCAGGCGGCGCCCGCCCTGCGGCTGAGCTCATTGAGCCAGACCCACGTGTTGATCTCGTAGATGAGCGGGTGCCTGGGCCAGGGTTTCATGATGGGTCTCCTTGTCGGGATGGCACCTCGGGGGCTGCTTCGGGGTCGACGATTTCCTCGTCGACCCATGCCGCGAGCAGGGTGTGGGCGACCGCAAGCACCACGGGGCCCACGAAGATGCCGATGAGGCCGAAGGCGATGAGGCCGCCGACGACGCCGGAGAAAATGAGCAGCAGGGGCAGATCGGCGCCTTTCTTAATGAGGACGGGGCGCAGGAAATTGTCCATGGTCAGGACCACCAGGCTCCAGACGAGGAGAAAAGTTCCCCAGCCCGCGCCGCTGCTGTAGTAGAGCCACCCCACGGCGGGAAGGAGCACCGGAGTGGCCCCGATCTGGGCGATGGCCAGCATGAACAGGATCGCGGTGAGCACCGGGGCGAAGGGGATTCCGGTGATGGCAAGTCCGATTCCTCCCAGGACCGACTGGGCCAGGGCGGTCACCACCACTCCGAGGGCGACGCCTCGCACGGCCTGTGCCGCCAGCCGGACCGAATGCTCTCCCCGTGCTCCCGCCAGCCGACGACCGAAGCGCAGGGTCCACGAAGCGGCGACTTCTCCCTTGGCATACAGGATCGCCGAGAAGACGACGGTCAGCAGGAACTGGATGAGCAGGGCTCCGAAGCCCCCGACTTCCGAAATGAACCAGCGGATGGCGCTGCCGCCGTAGGGGGCCAGCTTGCCAAGGAAATCCTGGATGCCGGTTCGTGCGGCCTGTTCCCAATGGAGTGCCAGGTCGGAGCCAAGGAGAGGGACCTTGGCCAGCCATGCGGGCGGCGGGGGGACTTCGAGCTCGGCCGCAGCCTTCACCCAGCCTGCGATCCGATCGGCGTTCGAGACGATCGTTCCGATCGCCAGCCACAAGGGCACCACCAGGACGCACAGCAGCACCAGGGTCATGATGGCCACGGCCAATGATCGTCGTCCGAAAAGACGTGCCTGGATGGCGGCCATCAGGGGCCAGGTGGCCGTGACGATGGTCACCGCCCAGATGGCCGCCCCGAGGAACGGCTTGAGGATCCAAAGGGACGTCCCGATCAGGGCTCCGATGAAGAGCACGGCGAGAAAAATCCCCGTGATGTCTCGGTGGGTTTCCGGCATTCAGACGCCTCCCGTTCGTTTCACTTTTCTTGATGGCGCCCATGAGCGATGTGTTCCCTGGACCGCAGGAGAGACTCCGGGTCCAGGCTCATG
>CAZGQL010000008.1:29016-57428 GCA_964527905.1 uncultured Syntrophobacteraceae bacterium | reverse complement strand
GCGGGGCCAGATGGTGCTCCCGAAGGAGCTGCGCGACCGGGCCAAGATCCGGGCAGGAGACAAACTGGCCCTGGTGAGCTGGGAGAAGGACGGGGAGGTCTGCTGCTTCACCCTCATCAAGGCGGACCTCCTGGCGGAGCGCGTCAAGGAATTCCTCGGCCCGCTCATGGGCGGACTGACGGGAATCGGAGCCGGGACTGGAGATCCAAAAAATGAGACCTGATGAGATCAAGAACGTGGTTCGCAAAGAGTACGCAAAATTCGCCATGGCTGGGAGCTCCTGCTGCCCCGGGGCCCACTCGTGCTGTGGAACGGCCCCGGCTGCCGATGCCATCGGAAGGCGGATCGGCTACAGCGAGGATGAGTTGAAAAGTGCCCCCGAAGGAGCCAACCTCGGCCTTGGCTGCGGAAACCCCGTGGCCTTGGCTTCCCTCAAGGAAGGCGACACCGTGCTCGACCTGGGGTCCGGGGCCGGGTTTGACTGCTTCTTGGCCGCGAAACAGGTGGGGACAAGGGGAAAAGTCATCGGGGTGGACATGACCCCCGAGATGCTTTCCAAGGCCCGGGATAACGCGGCCCGAGGCGGTTTTGCCAACGTGGAGTTCCGCCTGGGGGAGATTGAGCACCTTCCTGTTCCCGACAACCACGTGGATGTCATCCTCTCCAACTGCGTGATCAACCTCTCGCCCGAAAAGGACCAGGTCTTCCGGGAGGCCTTTCGCGTCTTGAAAAGCGGCGGGCGGCTCATGGTTTCAGACATCGTCCTGCTCCGAGAGCTCCCCGACGCGATCAGGGAATCCATGGCGGCCTATGTGGGATGCGTCGCCGGGGCCGTCCTGAAGGACGCATACCTTGATGCCATGCGCTCGGCGGGATTTGAGAATATTCAAGTGCTCTCCGAGGAAGTCTTCCCCGTGGACTTGGTGGCGCACGACCCGACCGCCCAGGCCATCCTCGAGGGGCTCAAGCTTTCGGAGAGCGAACTGAGGGACTTGGCCCATTCCGTGGTCAGCATCAGGGTCGCCGCCGTGAAACCCGCCCAGACCGACGGGAAATGATCCCGAGAACCGATGTGCATCGGGATGGGGTGCCGTTCTCCTTGTCCTCCTCTCCTCTCTCTTCGATTCGGTCTTTGATCTGGCGCTCCGTGGAGCAGCGTCCCGAGCCCCGGGCTCTGAAGGCTGCCAGCGGATCCTTTGGGGAAGGGGCGATGATCTTGGGAAAAAGCCGCTTGGGCACCCACCACAGGTAGACTGCCATGCCGAGCAGCTCGATGAGGGACTGGTAGACGACGGCAACGACCGCCAGCTCGTAAAATGGGGGGAGTGCGAGAGCCAGCGGCAGCACCACGAAGGAGTTTCGGGTGCCCAGGCTGAAGGCCAGCACCCGGCCCTGAAGCACGGGCAAGCCGAACAGGCGCGCCAGCACGAGAGCCATGAGCCCCGCAACGATCAGAAACGCGACGTACACCAGGGACAGCCGTCCCAGAACGTGAAGGGAGCCCATGACCAGCCCTACCTGCGTGGCGGCGATGATGAAAACCACCGCGGCCAGCAAGGGGACCGGGAGCCAGGCCAGCCGTTCCAGCAGGGCGACCCGCTCCCTGCGACCCTCGACCCACTTTTCCGTCCCATAAGCCGCCATCAGGGGCAGCACGATCAATCCGAGGAACGCGGCGAGCATGTCGCCCCGGGCCCCGTTGACGCTGAGAACCTCGGCCAGGAACAGCCAGAAATAAACCGGGAGCAGGAGGATCTGCAGCAACAGGCTGATCGGCGAAAAGAGGATGGCGTGCCGGGTGTCGCCTCCCCCCAAGTGCGTGAAGGTGATGAACCAGTCGGTGCACGGCACGAGCAGTACCAGCAGCACGCCGAATCGGACCGCCGGCTCATCGGGGGCGAGTCGGCTCAGGCCCCACACGACCATGGGCAGCAGGACAAAATTGCCCATGACGGCTGCCTTGAGAAAGCGGGAGTCCGAGAATGCCTCCCTCAGGCGCACGAGCGGCACCTGGGTGAAGGTCCCATAAAGCAGCAGCGCGAGGACGGGCCAGAGCATCGTCTGCAGCGGGGCGGTCCGGTCAGGGAGCTGACTTCCGACGAGCAAGCCACAAGCGATGGCGGTCAGGTAAATGACAATCTGATATTTTTCAATTGATTGACGCACCTAGGTTTGACGACTCCCTCAACGCATGGGATCCACCACGCGCATTGTCCGATAGTCCGTGTCCACGTCGAAAAGGTTCCCGGGAGCCTCCGGCACGAATCGTTCGGCTTCGATCATTTCAACCCATATTTCTTGAGCTTGTAGCGCAGCATCCGCTCGCTGAGGCCAAGCTGTCGGGCCGCCTGGGACTGATTGAAACCGGTTTTCTCCAGTGCTTCCTGGATCATCTTCTGTTCGAGGGCTTCGAGGGCTCCTTGAAGCGTTCCTTCCTGGATCGGGTCATCATCGTCCGTCTCCTGCCTGGTCGGACAGAGAGCGTCCTGAAAAGGCAAATCGTCGAGTGTGATCAATGAAGACCGGCAGATCACCACCGCCCGCTCGACGATGTTCTCCAGCTCGCGGACGTTTCCCGGGTAGTCGTAGCGGATCAGCCGGTCCCGGGCTTCGCGGCTCACGCCTTCGACGACCTTGCGGTTTTCCCGGGCGAAGCGCTCAACGAAGTGGTCCACGAGCAGCGGGATGTCCTCACGGCGCTCCCGAAGCGGCGGGATCCTCAGGGTCACCACGTGGATGCGATAATAAAGATCCTCGCGGAACTGGCCCTCCCTGACTCGGGCCTCGAGGTCCTGATGGGTGGCACTGATGATGCGCACGTCCGCCTTGAGGGTCCTTTCCCCGCCGACCCGCTGAAACTCCCTTTCCTGGAGAAAGCGCAGGAGCTTCACCTGCACCGGAAGCGTCAGCTCACCGATCTCATCCAGGAACAGCGTCCCGCTGTCCGCCTGCTCGAAGCGGCCGATCCGTCGCTGCACGGCCCCCGTGAAGGCGCCCTTTTCATGGCCGAAAAGCTCGCTTTCGAGGAGCGTCTCGGGGATGGCCGCGCAGTTCACCGTGACGAGGGGCCGTCCGGACCTGGGGCTCATGGTGTGGATCATGCCGGCGAGGAGCTCCTTGCCGGTTCCCGTCTCCCCCTGGATGAGCACCGTGGCCTGGCTCGACGCCACCCGCCCGGCGAGGTTCACCAGCTCCGCCATCTTTCCGCTCTGGTAGAGCAGGGACTTGGACGCGGCCCCCCTCGCTTCGATCTCCGACCGAAGGATCCGGTTTTCCTTGACCAGCCGCCGATGGTCGGCAATGCGCCCGACGAAAAGCGAGAGCTCCTCGAGATCGATCGGCTTGGTGAGGTAATCCCTGGCTCCGGCCTTCATGGCCTCGACGGCCGTTTCGATCGTCCCGAAGGCCGTGAGGATCACGGCGTCGATTTCGGGGTTGAGGCGCCGCGCCTCGCGCAGCACCTCCAAACCGTCCATGCCGGGCATCTTGAAATCAAGCAGCACCAGGTCGAAAGACGACTTGGCGAGGAAACGCAGGGCACTCTGGCCGTCCTCGCTCTCGGTCACGCGATGGCCCTCCCCTTCCAGGAAATCACGGAGCATCTCCCGCTGAAAGGGCTCATCCTCGGCAATCAAAATATCCAGGCTCTCCACCGTTGCCCATCCCCTCGCGGTTGCATGGATGATCGTTTACGCACCGGCACTCGCGCTTCCCGCTGTCGGCCCGGGAAAGCCCGTCACACCGGGAAGCAGGATCTCCACGATCGTCCCACTGCCTTCCTCGCTGTCGATTCGAATCTCCCCCCCATGGGCCACGATGATTTCGTGGGCGATGGCCAGGCCGAGCCCTACCCCGCCCTGTTTGGTCGTGTAAAAGGGATTCCAGATTTTCGTTGCCTCACCCGCCGGGATTCCAGCGCCCGTATCCCAGACCCGAATGCTGACCCAGCTCCTCCAAACCGTATCGCAGACAACCGTCACCTGCCCCTCCCCGGAGATCGCCTCCAGGGCGTTGCGCACGATGTTGAGGATCGCCTGCTGCATTTTGCCGGCATCCATGGAAATCAGGGGCAGCCCATTGGACCATCGCGTTTCGATCCGGACCCCTCGGGACCGCGCATCGTCCCGGACCAGAAACAGGATCCGATCGAGGACGTCCGCGATGGATTGGGGCCGGAAGTCGATCCTGTCGCTGCGTGCAAGGCTCAGGAAATCCTCGACGATTCCGTTCAACCGCTGGATCTCGTCCCGCACGATGTGGGTGATCCGTTCAAACTTCTCCTTCTGGCCCGGGTCTTCCGGGGGAAACTCCCGCTGAATTCGCTGGGCGGCCATGCTGATGGCGTTCAGGGGATTCCGGATTTCATGGGCCACCCCGGCCCCGAGCTTTCCGAGGGACGAAAGCTTTTCGGCCTGGTGTAAACGCTCCCGCATGGCCTGGAGCCTGGCGACGTGGCGGTTCTGGGTCTGGTAGAGGGCGCCCATGGCCAGGAAGCCGATCGCTCCCATGAGTCCCGCCCAGAGAACGATATGCCGGCGGTTTTCGGCCAGGAGGCGGTCGGTTTCATGGCTCTCCAGACCCACGCGAATGGATCCCAGGATGCTTCCATTGGAATGGAACGGCACCGCCAGATCGAGCAATTTCATGTCGCCCACCCGCACACAATGCCCCACGGCACGTTCCGGGTCTCTTGCGGCCGAGGCCGTGAGCAGGCATTCCTGGATCTTTTCTTCCGGCAGGGTGCCCAAGCTGGCGAGAATCGCGCCATCCATGTCCTCGACGACCAGGTAGACCACTCCTCTGCCCAGCTGCTGCGCTTCCAGGGACGACTGAATGGCAACCCTCCTCGCCCAATATTCGATTCCTTTCCCGTCGAGGGCGAGCACAACGGCTCCTTTCGCGCCGCGCCTCCGAGCACCGACGAAGCCCACCCGGCCATCCTGGCTCATGCCATGGAACAGGTGGATGACAATCTCATCGCTTCCCCGAAGAAGGTCCCCCACATGGGCTCCAAAATCCGGGGGCAAGGGATGGCTTTCGAGGATCACCTGTCCCGATTCATCGAGAATGGCGATCCCTCTCAGGCGATCGGATTCAGCCAGGGTCTTGAGGTCGGCCGCGGACGCCCTGCCCGTCGATTCAAGCGCATCCACGGAATGGGCCACGTCGATGAGCACCCTCGCCACGGTCTCCTGCAGTGAGAAAGCCTCGTCGTCCAGGGCGAAACCCGTCTGAAACCCCTGAATCCGATTTTCACCGCGCAGCATGAGCGCGAATTTCTCGTTCGACGACTGCTCGATGACTTCCGCAATGTAGAGGGACTTGCTTTTCAGCCCGTCCCAAAGGAGGTCCTCGAGACGCCTCAGGTCCATCATCGCCATGCTGGAAAAGAGCAGGGCGAAGAGCAGAAAAACCAGAGCGACCGCCAGGGGCTGAAGAAAGCGACGGGGCAATCGAGCGGCAACGCCCTGATGGAGCGTCTTGGTCAACCCAGTCACGGACGGCTCCTCCGGCTCCAAGGCACACACGCGTCTTCGGCGGCCGACCAGTTCCGTCGCTGCTCGGGCGTGAGCACTTCCCGGATCTCGATCTGGCAATCGACGGCAATTCGCCGGCACTCATGCTGAAGATCGAGGACTTCCCGTGCCTTGGCCCGAATCGAAGCGCCATCGGCCAGGGCATCCCCAAACAACGCCCGAAGCTCGAACCGCCTGCTCATCAGCCTTCCCTGGAGAGTCTGGATTCGCTCCTCACAGCTCTGTTCAATCCGGCGGACAAAGATCCATTGATCCTCGGTGAGCCCAAGCCGATCGAGCGAGACACTCGGACGCCCCATGCACCCGGATCCCACCAGATCTCCAGGCGCCTCCTGCGAGGACGCCACCCCGGAACAGGTATGACCAGCAGGACGAAGACCCCGACGACACACACCGTCTTGATCACGGAAAGATCACCCCCCGTATGCTTGAGAAAATCCCTGTTTGATAAGCAACGTCTATACCATGCCCTCCCCTCCCGCATCAATGTCCACAACCAGTGAAATCAGCAAGTTATCTAAGTCGTTCCCGAGCAGTCGCTCCTCCGCCTCGACAAAAATGTCGGAGTCCGGGACAAGGGCAGCCCGATTTGTCGAATGTTCTAAGTGCCCAAGCACACATGCTTTTACAGCACCCTACGGTTGATGGGGCTCGACGTTCCTTGCCGGGGCGATACCCTGCTTTGATAGCCGAATCATGGCCTCCCATAGAATAAACAATTAATTATATCCAACAATTATACCCAGGATTCCCCTTCTGGCACGAGCGTTGCCTTGGCTGGGTACCGAAGTGGCTCACTCTTGAGGAAACCAAGCAGGGAGGTCAAGGAAATGCAGAAGGTCATCGGGATCACAGTAGCAATCGTATTGGCGGCTTCGAGCGCATGGGCTTTTCGTGGAGGGTGCGGGCTGGGGGCGGGGAGCGGGATCAATCCCTATTTTGCCTCCACCCTGGGTTTGAGCGAGGATCAGAAGGCGCAGATCGAAATGAAGCAGCAGGCGTTCCAGGAGGAGATCAATCCCCTGAGGGACAAGCTTTTCAGCACAAAGATGGAGCTGAGAAATCTGTGGGCGCAGGTGAGTCCGGACCAGGCCAAGATCAGGGCCAAGCAGGAAGCGATTCAGTCCCTGCAGGCCCAGATCCAGGAGAAGGCCACCCAGTATCAGTTGGAATGCCGCGAGGTGCTCACTCCCGAGCAGCAGGAAAAACTGGGCACATCGCTGGCCCACCATGGCGGATGGGGTGGTCCCGGTCGCAAGATGCGCGGCTGGTAGCCTTTCGAACCGCAAATCCGAGCAATGGAGGACGTCATGAAGCGATCCGTGGTACTGGCAATAGTGGTTTCCATTTCCATGTTTCTCTTCGCGGCAGAAACGCTTGCCCGGGGAGGCCCGCGCTGGCAGGGGAGCGGCGGATGGGGGCCCGGGGCCCAATACGACAGGATGTTCGACCCCAAGACCATCGAAACCTTGAGCGGCGAGGTGGTGAGTGTCGAGAAGATGCCGTCGATGCGCGGCATGTCCTACGGCGTTCAATTGATGCTCAAGACCGACAAGGAGACCCTTCCCGTTCACCTGGGTCCCGGCTGGTTCATCGAAAATCAGGATGTGAAGATCATGGCCAAGGACAAGGTTCAAATCAAGGGCTCCCGGATTGTGTTCGATGGGAAACCGGCGATCATCGCCATGGAAGTGAGCAAGGGGGATGGCGTGCTCAAGCTTCGCGATGAAAACGGCTTCCCCTTGTGGAGCGGTTGGCGGCGGCGCTGATGTGGAGTAGCGTTCCGTTGCTTGAGTTGGCTTGTTGGAAAACCAGGATGCATTCAAAGGAGAGCGCTCTGTGAAAAAGACGGTGGGATTAGCTTCGTTCGTTTCGATGGTGGCGGTGACGATGGTGTTGTCCCTGCAGGGAATCAGCCTGGGGACGGAAGCGCCCTCGGGAGTGCCCGAGGTTCCGGTCAAGGGCAAGGTCACCATGGTGGACATCGGGGCAAAGGAGTGTATTCCCTGCAAGATGATGGCACCTATCATGGATGAGCTCGAAAAGGAATATCACGACACCGGGAGGGCCGCGATCTTTTTCATCGATGTGTGGAAGAACAAGGAACAAGGGCGGCGGTTCGGTCTCCGGGCCATTCCCACGCAGATTTTCTATGACAAGGAGGGCAAAGAGGTTTATCGTCACGAGGGCTTCATGGATAAAAAGGAGATCGTGGCCTGGCTTGAGAAGCTCGGTGTGAAATAGTTTTTATCGATTGCCCCAGCAGGGAATCGCTTCGACGAGCAGCCGGAGGAGGAAACATGTTGGAGCAGGCGTTTCTGACCATCAACCAGTGGATGTCGGGCGGCGTGCTCATCGCGGCGCTCGGCTGTTTTCTCTGGGGGATGGTGAGCGTGGCCTTCAGTCCCTGCCACATCGCATCCATTCCGCTCATTGTGGGTTACGTGGCCGGCCAGGAGAAGGCCCTCAAGGCCCGGGAGGCCGCTCACTACGCGATGGTTTTCAGCATCGGGCTTTTCATCAGCATCGCCCTGGTGGGGATCGTCTGCTCGCTGCTGGGCCGTATGCTGGGGGAAGTCGGCCCCTATTGGACGATCCTCGTCGGGGCCATCCTCATCTGGGTGGCCCTGGACATGTGGGGCATCTCCAGCTGCTCCATGTCCGGGAGCCTCATGGGACGCATCAAGGTCAAGGGCATGCCGGGGGCCTTCGTGCTCGGCCTGGCTTACGGCATCCTTTCCGGCTCGTGCACGTTCGGGTTCATCGCGCCCATCCTGGCCATCATCACCATTCAGCAGAAGATCCTGATCGGCGTCGTCTACATCGTGCTGTTCGGGGTCGGCCACTGCATCCCGATCGCCGTGGCGGGGAGCTCGACGGCGACCGTGAGGAAGCTCCTCGAGAGCAGCTCCTTCCACGAGGGAAGCCAGTGGTTCAGGAAGTGCGCCGGGGCGGCCATCGCCCTACTGGGGCTCTATTTCGTTGTCAGGCCTTTTGTGGGCATCTCATGAACACAGTCCGTTGCGCGGACCTCTGAAGGGACCATCCCTGGAAGGGACGAAGCGGTCCGGACGCATGTGGAATCCCGCTGCGAGCTCACGCCGGGGTATGGAGGGGAGAAAATGATTGTTCGTCGACTTGTCGGAGCCAGACGCCTGGTTGCGCTGTCGGCGCCGGGGTTATTGGTATGGGGCTTGTTCTGGGCCTGGACGTCGCTGAGCCTGGCCCAGGAGCGTCGATTGTCGACGTACGATCCCGGGGGAGCGCCGTCGATCCTCATCTCGGAACCCATCCACGATTTTGGAGAAACGGACGAAGGAGCACGGGTCAGTCACCAGTTTTCGGTGGAAAACAAGGGCGGAGGCGAGCTCATCATCTACAAGGTCAGCCCGGATTGAGGCTGCACCGTCGCCGAGTTCGACCGCGCAATCCCTCCCGGAGGGAAGGGAAAGATCACCCTTGTGTTGGACACCAGTGGTTACAAAGGCAACGTCAAGAAGGTGTCCACGGTCCAGAGCAATGATCCGTCAACCCCACAGATCAAACTGACCCTGCAGGGAAGGATCAGCACGTTCATCGATGTTCTTCCCGACAAGGTGGTCGTGTTCCGGGGACGCGCCACATCCATTGCACCCAAGTCAATTGAAATCATTGGTAAAAAACTTCCGTTTCGCATCACGGACATCGTCAGCGACCTGGAGGGGCGGGTCGCCCACGAGCTCAAGACCGTTGAGGAGGGTCGACATTACCGGATCACTCTGACCAACCTTCTCCACGCAGGCGATTACGGTGGCCACCTTTGGGTCAAGACGGATCTCCCCCAGAGAGAGCACATCGCCATTCGGGTCAGCGCCTCCATCGAAGGGGAAATCTCCATCAAGCCCAGGACCCTGATCCTCGGTAAGCTCTCGGCACAACAACCGGTGCGCACGGCCGAGGTCCAGGTGGTCTCCAACAGCGGCAAGCCCTTCAAGATCACCCGGCTGAGCTATGATGAGAAGCTCATCCAGATTGCCAAGCATCCGCTCACGGACAAAGTGGGATACCGGTTGGAGGTAAGCCCCAAGATGGAAAGCGTGCCGCGGGGATCGCCGCAGCGCACGACGCTCTCCGTCGAGACGGACCTGGCCCCGGAAGGCAGGCAGGAGGTTACGATCCAGATCATGAACGCACAATGAGTCGTTCGAATGCTCTTGCGAAGGGATGCGTGCGGATGCGGCTCTTGACGGGCGGGGACACAATCACCGCTTGGCTTCTCCAGCCGTTGGGGGCCCTTCCGTGTTCCATGCCGCACGTCGTTCTCTCGATTCCGACACGAGAAGATCCCGACGCCAAAGACTTTGCTGGCGGGTCGGCTGTCGCCGCATGCCGCAGGGATCATAGCCGCAGATGGGGCATTCGGGATCGATGCAGGGTTCCGCGTGGATCAGCGCATCTGCGATGCCGGGCAGTTCTTCTCGCAGGAGATCACGCAGATCCATGACCTCCTGGTGCGCCTGTTCCAAGGTGAGATCGCGGGGCAGGATCAGGTGAAAATCCACATAAGAAAGGCTGCCCGAGCGCCAGGCCCTGAGCTTGTGAATATCGATCCAACTCGGTCTTCGCGCCTTTGCGATCAGGGCGGCGATGGCTTCGAGCAGTTCGGGGTCGGAGGCGTCCATGAGTCCGGCGTAAGATTGCCGGATCAGGTTGAACCCCGTGACGAGAATGCTGACGGCCATGAGACACGCGATCGCTCCATCCATCCAGTACAACCCAGTTTCACGGACCAGAAACAGCCCCCCGAGCACTCCGATCGAACTGTAGACGTCCGTGAGCACGTGTTTGCCATCGGCGATCAAGACCAGCGACTGGGTCTTCCTGCCGACCCGGATCAGCAGGAGGGCTAATCCCGTGTTCAGGACGCTGGTGACCACGAGCAGGAGCAGCCCGCTTCCCAGATGCGGCAAATCGTGGGGGGCGACCAGCTGCCCCCATCCCTTGTAGAAGATCCCGGCCGCCGCCAGCACGATGAGGGCCCCTTCGAAGCCTGCCGAGAAATACTCTATCTTCCCATGACCATAGGGATGACTCGGATCAGGGGGTTTGGCGGCGATAAAAAGACTCGCGAGAGCGAAGGCGCTCGCGACCACGTTGATGATGGACTCGAGGGCATCGGAGAGAACCGCCGAGGACTGCGTGATCCAGTAGGTATAGAACTTGAGCCCCATGATCAGGGAGCCCATGAATAGCGACAGGCTGATGGCAAAAATCCGGCGGCGGGCTTGCATCGTTCGGGGACGCTCCACGTTCAAACCTTTGGTTGGGAATTCCCACGTCCGTGACCTGCCGTCGGAACATAGGAAGCCCTCAGCTCCAAGTCTACCAGCCTTTTCCAGCCTGCTACAAGCCCAAAAGACCGTCGGTTTCCCCAGAGGGGACACCGTTGCCAAACGATTTCCAGATTGAGCGATCTGCCGCTATAATGTCACGCGCGGCTTCGGAGTACCGGTCCGGTCGGTTGGCGAGCGACGTCCGGAAGCCCAGTCTTTCTGCGATATGCAGGTCCCGAGGCAACTTCATCGACGGAAGTGGCTTCGACTCTCGGAGTCGAGCCCCCTCATCCGGAAGCGAGCCTGTTCATGCTGAAATCGATCGAATTCCTCAAGAGTCTGATTCCTTGGAGACGAAAGCCCGCCGACAAAAACCTCACGGATCTGTTCCGTCAGAAATACGAGCATTTCAAGCAGCTCCTGGACTCCAACGCCGAAATGTCCAAGATCATCACGGACATCGAAGAAAAACTCCAGGGACGTCAGGTGTTCGGCATGGCTTACGTCCGTTCCCAGTCGGCGCGTGCGGTGTTCTATGCCTTGCGCATGGTGGAGAGCCTCAACGCCTTGTCCTCCAATCGCTATCTAAGGCTGGTGGGGACCGTGGAGCGGATCAACGCCGCCATCAAGGAGGAGCTCGAACGACGCAAAGAAACCGAGATCAAGGACTGGATCCTGGACTACACGCGCATCACCAGGGAGATGGTGGATGTGGTCGGAGGAAAAAGCGCCAACCTGGGGGAAGTCCTCAACCGGGTTCACCTGCCCATTCCCGAAGGGTTTGCCATCACGACGAACGCCTACCAGCTCTTCCTCGAATCCAACGAACTGGTGGACGAGATCAATCGCCTGAAGATGGCCCTGGTGCCGGACGAACCGGAAATCGTCGCCGCCGTCAGCGAGGACATTCAGCGTTTGATCATCACGGCCCCCGTGCCCGAGGACCTCGCGGGCGCGATCCTAGACGCCTACGATGCCATGATCGCTCGGGTCCGGGCGCGGCGGGGCGAGGGGTTCTCGGGCCACGTTTCGCTGCGCAGCAGCGCCATCGGTGAGGACAGCGAGCTTTCTTTCGCCGGCCAGTATCTGTCCATGCTCAACGTGCCCCGGGAGCGCCTGGTCCAAACCTACAAATTCATCCTCGCCAGCCTCTTCACTCCGCGCGCCATCTCCTACCGTCTCAACAAGGGGATCCGCGACGAGGACATCGCCATGAGTGTCGCTTGCTTGGAGATGATCGACTCCGTGGCGAGCGGCGTCATGTACTCGCGTCATCCGTTCGATGCCGCGAAGGATCAGATCCTGATCAACGCCGTGTGGGGCCTGGGCCCTTATGCCGTTGACGGCGTGATCACACCGGACAGCTTCGCGGTCAGCCGGACCGATCCTCCGACCATCGTGGAGTCCAGCGTTGCCTCGAAGCCCGCACGACTGATCAGCAACCCCGATGGGGGACTCGTCGAGGCGCCTGTATCCGATGCGGAACGCGAACGCCCCTGCCTTTCCGAAGAGCAGGTGCTGGAGCTTGCTCGGTGGGCCGCCCTGCTCGAAGCGCACTATGACACACCGCAGGATACCGAGTGGGCCCTCGACCCCGCCGGGAATCTCCTGGTGCTCCAAACGCGTCCGTTGAAGCTCGACTTCAGCGAGTGCGCCGACCGGGGCTCCTGCACCTTCGATACCAGCCTCTATCCCGTACTCATCGAGAATGCGGCGATCGCCGCGCCTGGCATCGGCTCCGGTCCGGCCTACCAGGTCACATCGGACGACGACCTTGCGAGTTTTCCGGACGGGGCGGTTCTGATCGCCCGCCATTCGTCCCCCAAGTACGTGGTTGTGATGCAGAAAGCTCAGGCCATCGTCGCGGATTCGGGAAGCGTGACCGGGCACATGGCTTCCCTTTCCCGCGAGTTCGGGGTCCCGACCCTCCTGGATGCCCGCAACGCCATGCAATCCATCCCCACGGGAACGGAAATCACCGTCGATGCCTATGCAGGCAAGGTCTATCGGGGGAGAGTCCCGGAGCTGCTGGCGATGCAGGTGACCCGCCGCTCTGACATGGAAGGGACCCCGGTATTGGAGACCCTCAAGCGCATCGGCACCCTCATCGTCCCGCTGCGCCTCTTCGATCCCAAGTCACCCGAGTTCACCCCTGAAAACTGCCGTTCCCTCCATGACGTGATGCGGTTTGTCCACGAATCGTCCTATGCGGAAATGTTCCAGATCAGCGATGTGGTCTCGGAGGGCGAAGGCAGTGCCATGAAGCTCGATGCGCCGCTTCCGATCGATCTGCGCGTGATCGACCTCGGCGGGGGAATCGTTGGCGTTGCCCCAAACGCACGCAAAGTGAGGGAAGATCAGATCGCCAGTGTCCCTTTCAAGGCGCTGCTCCGGGGCATGCTGCACGAGGAGCTGCGTCACATGAAGCCACGGCCCGTTGAGCTGCGAGGGTTTCTGTCGGTGATGGGGGAACAGATGTTCACCAACGTTCACGGGACGGAGCGTTTCGGGGATCGGAGCTATGCCATTGTGTCGGATAAGTACATCAATTTCAGCTCGCGTGTGGGCTACCATTACGGCATTCTCGATAGCTATTGCGGCCTCACCCTCAGCAAGAACTACATCACCTTTTCGTTCAAAGGCGGAGCGGCGGACGACGTGCGGCGCAATCGGCGAGCACGGGCGATCGCCCTCATCCTCAAGGAGCTGGGATTCACCGTAGAGGTCATGGGCGACCGCGTCGACGCCAAGTTTCTAAAATACGAGGCGCCGATCATCGAGGAAAAGCTGGATTATGTCGGCAGGCTGCTTCTGTTCACGCGGCAGATGGACATGCTCATGCACAGCGAGGCCTCCGTGGCGGCCATCGCCCAGGCGGTCATGGAGGAGGATTACCAGCTGGACCGTTTTCTGAGCCGTAAAACGGAACCGCCCGTGGAAAAAAGTCTCTAGAAGATCGTCGGACGGTTCAGACCACCCGGATTCGTGGCATTCCAGGCTTCGCCACGGTGCAGCCCGGTCGCACGTCGCACGACAGATCGACCTCCCCCGCCGAATCCCGATCGAACACGTGGGTGACGCGCACGGTCCCGATGGGCTCCCCATCGCCCGCCATCAGCGACAATTCGTCCCCGGCCGCGATTCCGTGTTCCTTGCCGAGCCCGAAGGCGACTTCATAGCAGTCGTCCCGTTTCGCGATGCGGTAAAGCTCGGCCCTGCCCTCCGCGGCAAGCAACGCATCCCGCTTTTCCGTGAGCCGGTAAACGCCCCCAAACGCCAAGGCGGCGCTCAAAAAGCTCACGGCAAACACCAGCCAGGGGGGCAAGTCCAGATATTGGCGAATGAGGGACTTGGCGGCCTTGCGAACGCTTTCCCGGCTCTCGTGGACATTGACGACGAAAGCGGCCAGAGCCTTCTCGGCCGGCTTGTCCTTGAGGCGCACCACCGCGACTAGTTGCCCCGGCGCCGTCGTCGGCCGCACCTCCAGCGTCCCGCGCCACATGTTCCCCCCAAGCCAGAAGCCGGAATGGATCGCTTCAACGACGATCCGCATGTCCGGAGAGCTCGTATCGACCACGAGCTCTCCGGGGTCTTTGACCTCCGTCGGAAGTCCGCCGTTGACTCCGACGGTTTCCCCTGGAAGGAGCTCAAACTGGTTCAAGGGCTGGCGAAACTGTGAAATGAGGCCGTCGAGAGCGGCAAAAGCAAACAGCAGGCAGCAGCAAGTGCCCACTCGACCGATCCGGTTTCGCCAACGCGTGGCCTGGCTCAGAGTCATTCGAACGGCTCCGGTTCGACCGTGCGCAGACGTTTGATCGCGACACGGGCGGCGATGAGGGTCGGCACCAGCATCACGACGAAGCTCTTGAAAAAGACCGTGTTGAAGTTGTCCGGGTCTTGATTGGCAAGGTACATGCTGACGCAGAGCTCAGCAATGACCAGGACGTCGACAATGCCGATCGCGATTTTCTGACGAACGTTCATGCCGTGCTCGCTCCTCGGTTCTTTGCCGGTTCGAGGTTTGCAGCGGGCGGACACAAGAATCGCCAGGCCGGCCACCCGACCTGGCGATTTCTTCATAATCCAATTTGGGTCCCGGAGGAACCGCTTATTTCTTGAAAATGTCAGTCTTGCTGATGTTCATGAAACGAATGGCCTTGCCGGGCTCCCGATAGTAGATCCGCACTTCGTCGCCCGCGTCCCAGGTATTGGGAGGCAGGGAGAAGTACTCATCCGGCAGGGAGAAGGTGACAAAAATCTTCTGGCGGCTCGAATAGATCGAAATGGTCTTCTTCTCCTTGTCCACAACGGGAAACTTCTTCGGCTTACCCTCGGCCTTGTCGAACACCAGCGGATCGTCCTTTGCCACGTTTTCCTTCTGCTCGATCAGCGTGTAGTCGAGGGTCTTGAAATTCTGAGCAGCCGGATCGAAGATGGTAATCTGCCGATTTTTCGTGTCAAGGTTCATCCGCAGACCTGCTTTTGGCTCAGGTCCCATTTCATGGGGATCCGTCGGGTAGGTGTAGGTGTGCGGCGGCAGGTGCGTATAGTCTGGGTTTCCCGGATCCGCTCTCCAATCCTGGATGATGGTGCACTGTCTCTTGGCCGGATCGACCATGACAACCCGGCCCTGGTCGACCTTCCCATATTCCCCGCAGCCCATCAGCACAATCGGGAGGACCATCAGCACCGCCCAAATCCAGCTCTTTCCCTTTCGCATGGCTCGTACTCCCTTATTCGGTTGCGTCGCGTGAACGCGGTTCATCTGCTAGCCGGCCTGACGGGCCATGGCGGCCCTCTTGGCAGCCACTTCCTGCTTGGCGCCCTGGACCATCCTCACGAAAATGTACAGGGACATGGCGGCCACGAGACCCAGAATCAATACAGTCGACGTATTGTCGCACAGTGCCTTTACCGAAGGCACGTACATGGGGATGATCTTGAGCCCGACGGAAATGCCGCAGCCGACCACCGCCAGACCGAAGGCCACCCGGATGCCGTAACCTTTGATGTACTTGGTGGCCACCGTGCCCACCTGGGCCCCGACCGAAGCGCCCACGAGCATGATGATGGCGGCTACCAGTTCCGTGCGTCCCTTGTAGGTGTAGGTCGCCGCACCGTAGAGCCCGGAGATCATGACTTCGAAAAGATCGGTACCGACCGCCACATGGGTGGGACAGCCAATGATGTAGATGAGGGCGGGCATGCGGATCAGACCGCCACCGATGCCAAGGATGCCGGCCAGCCAGCCCGTGAGGAAGCTCACGAGGATCGGGAGCCAGGCGGAGCAGGTGAGACCCGCGGCTTTGAAATGAATCATCGGGGGGATTTTGAGCTTATGGAACGTCTTGTGCCATTCCACTCCCGTGGCCAGCTTGTCCACTTCCCTGCCGGCAGCCAGCGCCTCGCGCTCCTTGCGCTTTTTCACGGAGACATCATGGAAAACCATCCATGCAATCAGGGCCAGCAAAATAAGGTACATGAAGCGGACGACCTTATCGACACTGCCCAAACGCTCGAGCCACATGATCATCTGAGCGCCCACTTCGAAACCCACGACGGTACCGATCAACATGATGATGCCGAGCTTGTAGTCCACGTTCCCGAACTTGCCGTGTCGCATGGTGGAAATGAGCGACTTGCCGGCCATGTGGGCGATGTCCGTTCCGATGGCGAAAGCCATGGGGAACCCTAGAATGTTAAGCCCTGGCGTCACCATCCAGGCGCCGCCCATCCCGAAGAACCCACCGATGATACCAACACCAATCCCGAGGATGATGAGGCCGGGCCAGAAAATCTTGACACCGGCTATGGGCATGAGGATATAGAGCCAATCCATGAGAGACCTCCATTATTCTGTGATGAGGAATGCGTGAAAATGCTCCATGAATGCACTCGACGAATCAGTGCTCCGCGAGTTCTCTCGACTTGAGGTCGATCCCGATGTGGGTCATGATCAGATCGGCCAACACGCCGAAAAGGACCCCGATGACCGGGATGAGCACCACCGTGAGGATGGTGAATTCCCAGTAGCTGTTGTTGTAAAGGTCCCCCCACCACTTCATGATGCCTTCCAGTTTCCGCGTATCGGCTACAATGACCATGGGGGCCACATCGCCGCCTCCGGCAGCCAGCACTCCCTGGGGCAGCATCCCCGTAACCAGGGCTCCCAATCCGATGAGCTTCGTCCAAAACTTTCGCATGGTCTCAATCCTCCGTTTCAGTATCCGTTGTGTCAAACCGTCACCTTAGAGCACGCACGGCCTCCCAGAGATTCTCATCGGCACACCTGGATCCGCTTCCGCCTTGCGCCGGTCCGACGCCCTACCGCGAAAACGCTCTCAGCGTACCACCGTGACGCTGCACGGGGCATTGGCCACCACCTTCGCCGCCGTGCTGCCCATGAGCACCCTTTTGAAACCGCTCACCCCGGTGCTCCCCAATACAATCAGATCGATTTTCGCCTCCTCGGCCTTTCGGAGGATGTTGTTCGCCGGGACAATCCCCGCCTCCAGAACCATTTCGACGCCGATCCCTTTCTCATCAAATACCGCCTTGGCCTTCTTCAGGGCGGCGGCGGCCTGCGACTCCAGCTTGTCCTGAATGTTCGGAGGCATCTCATCGATGTCCTTGGCGTACAGCGCCACGGACATCAGGGTGATCTTGGCCCCCTCCTTCTCGGCCAACTCCACCCCCCGTTGCACGGCCTTCATGGAGTGCTCCGAGCCATCCGTCGCCACCAGCACATTCATGCCCATACGAACCTCCTTCCCGTTCATCACCTGCTTTCGATCGTCCTCTCTTTATGGAAGCGCTCCGTCCCAACCCGACGCCCCTTAATCGAGCAAGCGGTATGCCACCGACCAACAGGCCGGCAAAAAGCCTCCAGAAGTAGATGTCAGTTGATTGTAGGGCCTTGGGAGAACAATGAATGGAGAAGGTCCAAGGGCGCAGAGTGAAACTTTCAGGTGACAGGTGTGTCACCGGATTGAGGACAATTTCACGAAGCGTTGAGGGTCCCTGCCTGGGCGAGTTCATCGATCTTCTTGCGAAGTGACTCGACCTTGATGGGCTTGAGGATGTGACCGGAAGCTCCTAGGGCGATGGCCCGTTGTACCAGGTCTTTCTGGTGCAGGTATGCATCAACAATCACAAGGGTTTCCGGGGCAATGCGCCGAATGCGCCTCAGAAGGCTGAAGTCCGCCGCCATGGCCTTGCCCAGATCGATCAGTACCATGCCGAAGGGAATGTCCCGCAGAAGATCCACGGTTTCCTCTTCGGTGGCGGTCTGGTAGCACTTGCAGTCTCGACGAGCTTCTAGAGCCCTCGCGATCAGCTCCCCGACGTCGCGATCCGGATCGAATATGAGGATGTTCTTGCGGTTCGACTCGTTCATAGGGGATCCACTCGACCGTTATGCCCCCCACGAGGCATGGCAGGACGTCTTGCCCGTTCAACCCTCAACGTCTTGATTCCGCGCGCCTTCAGGAGACGGCCCGAGCGCGCGGAATGTTCTCCATTTTTTCAAGGAATGTGCCACTGATTCAGCGATAGGGCGCTGCGCGTCTCAAGAGGGATCGACGGCCGCACTTCGGGGATCCGTGTTCTTCCCTGGAGGGCTTTCTTCGAGAGAGGTGGGCATGATGGGTAAACGGAGCGTGAAGGTGGTTCCGGACTGCCCCGGCGCCTCGTCCTCGGTTTGGCTCTCGCATTCGATCGTGCCGCCGTAGTTCGAGATGATGCCGTAGCTGACCGAGAGGCCCAGCCCCGTGCCCTCGCCCACCGGCTTGGTCGTGAAGAAAGGGTCGAAGATCTTTTGGTGGAACTCGCGTTTGATGCCACACCCCGTATCTGAAACGATCACCTCGACGAAACCCGGCTTCTTGCAGAGCTTGGTCACCACGGTCAGCATGCCTTTGCCGTCCATGGCCTGGATGGCGTTGCTCACCAGGTTCAACAGGACCTGCTGGATCCCCCTGGAATCGCCGCGAACCAGAGGCAAATCCTGGGCGAGAGACGTGTTCAGTTGGATGTTGTTCATGGACAGGGTGTGCTTGACGACGGAGAGGATCGATTCCACGTTCGAATTCAGGTCACAGTACTCCTCCGTTTCGTCGCTGATGCGGGCGAAGCTCAGCAAGCGCTCCACGATGCTCTTGCAGTGAAGGCCATGCCGCTCGATGATCTTGAGATCATTGTATTCCATCGTACCCTGCTCGGTCCGCTCCAGCAGCAGATCGCAAAAACCGAGCATGATTCCCAGAGGGTTGTTGATCTCGTGGGCGACTCCCGCTGCCAGGGTTCCGAGGGAAGCCAGTTTTTCCGTGTTGATGAGCTGCTTTTCCAGACTCTTGCGGTCCGTGATGTCCCGAGCGATCCCAAGAATGTGCTCTCCCCCTTCTTCCTCGGCCCTGACCGGGATGTATTGGATATTGAACCAGAAGTCCTCCTCCTGGATCCGGAAAAGCGTCTCGGTCCGTTCACCCCGTTTCGTCTCAAGAATCCTCCGGATGATCACCAGCTGCTCGTCGGCCTGCTCCCGGGGCAGGAAGCGGTAGAGGCTGTGTCCTGCAAGCTCCTCCGCGCTCACGCCGAAAAAGCGGGCCATGTGTTGATTGGCCGTCCGCAGGACACCGTCCCGGTCCAAGGTGAAAATCAGGTCCTCCGCGGACTCGACCAGGGATCGGTACTTGGCCTCGGACCGCCCGAGCTCCTCCGCGTAGCGTTGCACATCCTGCGTCTTTTCCTGGACTTCTTGCTCCAGGATCGTGCTCCACCTCAGCTCGTAGAGCAATACCACAACAGCGCCCAGAAGGATCAGGAGCAAGAAAGACCCCTGGAGCACGATCTGCTTCTGGTACACGGTGCCGATGATCCCTTCGATCTCGTGAAGCGGCGCCACCACGGCCACCGACCACACATAGTCCATGAAGGGCCCTTTGATGCTCACGGGGGCATAGGCAATGAGCTTTTCCATGGGCTCCACAAGCTCACGGTGCCAGCCGGAAAAATAGGTCCCCGTGCCTTCTCGCCCCTGAAGCATCTCGTTGCGCTGGATGTCGTTGATCTGCGCGAAGGAAATCGAAGGGTTCCGGTTCGATCGCGCCTCAAAGGCGTTTTCACCCACAAAGGCGCTCTCGGGGTGAAATAGAAAGCTTCCCGAGGAATCGATCACCCAGGCGTAGCCCGATTTTCCGGAACGGATCGGAGGAACGATTTCCTGGAGCATCCGTGTCACATCCACCGTGAAGCGTAGGTAACCTGCGAAACGATGGCTGGGGCGGGGATGTCGGTGGTCGGTCGTGTCTTCGTAGGTGGGCGTGATGAGATCCATCACCAGGTGCTTGCGGTCCTTGCCGGGATCTCGAGCCCGAACCACGGTCCCCATCGTCTTGCCACGGTTGCCAAGCTCGGCTGCCCACGACAGGTACGCGGCGGCCTCGGCCTGGACCACCCCGAAATGCTTCATGCCGATTCCCTGGTCGTTGGCCACGAGCATCGTATTTCCGTCGCGATCCACGCGTCGGATCTCCAGGATCTTGTCCCTGTAAAGTAATGGCAACGTGGATAACAGCAGCACTTCGTAGGCTTCCGGGTCACAATACTGGATCGCGGGTAAGGAATTGAGGAGGATGAGGTCCGAAAGGGCATTTTGGAGGGTGGTTTCGATGCGCTGGGCGGTGGCCTTGGCGAGCACGAGCTGCTGTTCGTTGAACTGGTCCCGGATGACGTCTTTCATGTATCGGACCGTGGAGGCGCCCAGGTAGACCGCCACGGTGACCAGGACCAGGGTCACAATGCCGATCCCCTTGAGCAGGTTATGAAGTTTGATCCGTTCCTTGCCAATCATGGGAAACGCCTCGAGCAGGCCATTGGGAAAGCGCCGTCTTCTACCGGGTGAAACTTTCAGGTGACAATCCTGTTGACTCCTAGCCCCCTGCGACACGAAAATAGATTAGCCGGTGATTAGCGACACGGGTCAATGCGATCCGCGCCCGGATCGGCTGTTCAACTGTGCCGGCCCTCAGTCCCGCTGCAGGGCAAGCCGGCCGGCCAATCGGCTCAGACGAGGCTCCCACTGAATTCCGAGAGGTGCCGACCCATGGCGGTAAAGATCCTGGTCGTAGACGACGAAAGAGACATGCTCGCGCTCCTTCAGCGCATCCTGAGCGACACGAAGACCTACGAGGTGACGCTGACCGACGATCCCGCCCGCGTGTCGGGTTTGCTCCAGCAGGAGTCCTTCGACGTGGTCCTCACCGACCTCAAAATGCCCAACATGAACGGCATCGAGGTCCTCGAGGCCGTCAAGGCGGTCGATCCGAGCATCGCCGTGATCCTCATGACCGCCTACGGGACCATCGAATCGGCCATCGAGGCCACACGAAAAGGGGCGACAGATTATATCACCAAGCCCTTCCGCAAAGAAAGAATCCTGCATGTGCTCGAAAAGGCTCTCCAGTGGCAGAGGCTTCAGCGTGAGAACACGTATCTGCGTGAACAGCTCGAAAGCCGCTCGCTCTTCCCGACCCTGATCGGGACCAGCCCGGCCATGCGACTGCTCCACGAGCAGATCGACCGTGTGGCCAAAACCACGGCCACGGTGCTCATCACCGGGGAGAGCGGCACCGGCAAGGAGCTCGTGGCGCGCGCCATCCACGCGCACAGTCTGCGCAAGGACAAACCGTTCATTCCCATCAACTGCAGCACCATTCCGGAAACCATGATCGAAAGCGAGCTTTTTGGGCACCTGCGCGGCTCTTTCACGGGTGCTCTGCGGGACAAGAAAGGTCTGGTCGAGGAGGCCAACCACGGGACCCTGTTCTTCGATGAGATCGGCGACATCAGTCTCGCCATGCAGGTGAAGCTCCTGCGCCTCATCCAAGAGGGGGAATACAAGGTGATCGGATCGAACGCCCTCCGGAAGGTGGACGTCCGATTGATCGCCGCCACCCACCAGCCCCTGCCCGAGAAAATCAAGAAAGGCGAGTTCCGCGAGGACCTTTACTATCGCCTGAACGTCATCCAGATCCCCCTGCCTCCGCTTCGGGACCGGAAGGAAGACATCCCCCTGCTCGTTCAGCATTTTCTCAATAAATACGCCTTGCTGCACGGCAAACCCGTCACCGGTCTCTCGGCCGAGGCCCTGCGGGGCCTGATGGGAAAGGACTGGCCGGGTAACGTGCGCGAGCTCGAAAACACGATCGAGCGGGGGGTCATCATGGCGACGGGCCCCACAGTGGAATGGAAAGACCTCATTGGCATGGGTCAGCTCCGAGCGAGCGATTCGCAGGGGATGGGATTGACAGCGGATGCGATTTTCGCGATGCCATTTAAAGAAGCGAAAGACAAGCTGATGGAGGAGTTTCAGACCCAGTACATCACCAAGGTCCTTGCCCGGCATGCCGGAAACGTTTCACAGGCCGCCAAGGAATCCGGTCTCAAACGACAATATTTGCACCGACTGATGCGCGAAACCCAGCTGGACTCCAAGAGTGTCAAGAAATCCGAGCCCAGCGAATAAGTTAGCTTGCAGGCTACGCGGATCCCACCTCCCTCAGCCGATGCGGAAGGGCGACTCGCCCACAGGCAGCAACCGTTTTATCGGGGGCTGCCGAGTGCGCTCCAAAGCACGGCCGATCAGCCCTTTTTCTCCGTCTCTTCCGCCTCCCGGCGTCTCGCTCGCTCCTCCCGCGCCTTTTTGCGCTCGAAGGCCGCGTCGATCTTGTCCATCAAATCCTCGATGGGACAAGGTTTGAGCAGATATTCGTAGCCTCCCAGGCGCATGATTTCCACCGCCACATCCACCGAGGCATGCCCGGTCAGCATGATCACCTCGATGTGGGGGTTCCGACGCTTGATTTCGGCCAGCGCTTGCACACCGTCCATTTCCGGCATCTTCACATCCAACAGAATCACGTCATAGGGCGTTCGATCAAGCTCTTCGATCGCCTCCTTGCCGCTCCCCAATGCCTTGACGTCCAGTCCCTTCACCTTAAGCAGTTTCGAGAGGGTGATCCGGAACCGCTCTTCGTCGTCCACAATCAGAACCCGTGGCTTGATTTCCACCATACTGGCCTCCTCACTGCCTGTCTGGGGGCAGGTGAATCGTGAATCGTGTCCCCTTCCCGACCTCGCTCTCCACGCCGATGTGTCCACCGAGCCGCGTGATGATCCCATGGCAGATGGACAACCCGAGTCCGGTCCCCTTTCCGGGAGGCTTGGTCGTGAAAAAGGGGTCGAAAATCTTGTTCAGATCTTCCTTTGGAATCCCCCGGCCCGTGTCCGAGATGACGATGTCCGCGGCGCCGTTTCCCCGATCATGCGTCTCGACGGTGATGGTGCCGTCGTGATCAATCGCGTATGTCGCGTTGTTGAGAATGTTCAGGACAACCTGTCGCACCAGCGGGCCGTCCGTACGCACCCGAACGGAATTCGGGGCGTATCGCCTGTCGATCACGATGTTGTGCTGCCTGGCCTCCCGTTCGACGAGGCGCACCATGTCCTCGACCAGCTTGTTGAGGTCCACCGCCTGGATGAGGGGTTCCTTCTTCCGGGCGAAATCGAGGAGCTTGTGGGTGATGTCTCGGCAGCGCTCGACCTGGCGGGCGATTTCCTGAAGAGAATCCCGCATGTCCGCGATCGTCAGCTCGCCCCCCCCTTCCATCTCCCCGACGACGTGGCGGATCCATTCCACCTCCTGACCGATGATGGCCAGTGGGTTGTTGATTTCATGTGCAATGCCCGAGGACAGCTCTCCGATGGCAGCGAGCTTCTGGGACTGAATCAGCTGCGCGTTGAGATCCGTCTTCTGGTCCTGGGCGCACTGCGCGTCCCTCATCAGGGATCGCGCCGAGACGAACGAGGCAATGGACGCCAAGAAGCACAGCGCGGGATAGAGGGGTGGAACGATGGGGATCAAACCCAGCGTCAGAAGCAGCATCAGCGCCGAAGGAAGGTAGTGCCGGGTGGTCTTGAGCCCGGGTATGCGGCTTCCCATCATGATACAATTTCCGATTGGGCGGGCATCGGAGCATCGTCCCGCGGTTCGCTTGCCGATCACATGCAAGCGTGGGGGATTCCCGCCCAAATCCGTGGTTCACTGAATAGCATGGTCCCAAAGCGGCGCGGGATCACACGATGATTTTCGTCTCCCGGAGCTTCTCCTCGTGCAGACTCTTGCGCTCATACGCCTGCTTGACCTTTTCGAGCAGCTCCTCGAATTCGGCCGGCTTCATGACGTAGTCGAAGGCGCCGAATTGCATCCCCTGCATGCCGGATTCAACCGATGCATGTCCCGTGAGCAGAATCACTTCCATGAGCGGCCGTTTTTTCTTGATTTCCTTTAGAGTCTCGATGCCGTCCATTCCAGGCATCCGGATGTCCAAAATCACCACATCGAAGTGTTCCTGCTCGAGGAGAGCCAGTGCTTCCCTGCCGCTCGTGACGCCGACCGCCCGGATTTTCCTGCGCTTGAACCGCTTGACGATGGTCTCGAGAAAATCGAGCTCATCGTCGACGACCAAAACTTTGAAATCCTCCATGGATCTGCCTCATTGCAACCGGACACCCCAGGAAATCGGGTTCTCGGGCACGGACGTTTCTCAATTCTTGACGGGCAGGTAAATGGTGAAGATGGTTCCCTGTCCGACCTCGCTGGCGACCATGATCCTCCCACCTAGCTTCTCGATGATGCTGTAGCTGATGGACAGGCCCAGCCCGGTTCCCGTCCCCACTTCCTTCGTGGTGAAAAACGGGTCGAAGATCTTCGTGAGGAGCTCCGAAGGCATTCCGGGCCCATTGTCACTGATGAACACAGCAATGGTGTTGTCCTTGGCGACGTAATCGGTCTTGACGTGGATCAGACCGTCGCGCTGGATCGCATCGATGGCGTTGTTCAAAATATTGAGGAAAACCTGCTGCAGCTGCGCCGCATCGCTCAGGGTCTGGGGGAGCGAGGCATTGTATTCCGTTTCGATGGTGATGTTACGATAATGGGCCTCGTTGCGCAGGAAGTCGATGGTTTCATCCAGGACCTTGTTGACGTCCACCTTCTCCTGGATGGGCTCCATCCTCCGCGCGAAGCCCAACAACCGGTGGGTGACCTTCTTGGCGCGGTCCACGTGATAGTCGATCTTGCGGATCGACTCCTCGAATTCCTTGAAGTTTTCGCTCTGCATCACGTCTTCTTCCGTGAGCAGGTCCTTGATCCATCCGACCTTTTCCTTGATGACCGCCAGAGGGTTGTTCACTTCATGAGCGATCCCTGCCGCCAGCTTCCCGAGGGCCGCCATCTTACTCGACTGGATCAGACTGGAGTCTAACTGGGCTTTCTCACGGTCCGCCTTGATGAGCTGCCCGATCATGTGCTTGGTGATAAACACGGATCCCACGACGATCAGCAATATGCCCCCCATCCCAAGGCCAAACACCAGCAAGCGCGCTTGATGCAACGGGATCAGCTCCTCCCGCGGGTCTTCCTTGATGACCAACATCCAGTCCTTGTTCTTGAGCCACGCGCTCGCGAACATGGCGCCGTCTCCGTCCGCCAGCTTCTGGTCTGTCTGAACCCCCGTGAATCGAGGAGGCACCCTGACCGGGGAGCGTCCCAACAGTTCTCCTCCAAACCGGGGCGGCGTCTGAAACACCCCATCCCGGTTGATGACGTAGGCATCCCCCTTCTTGCCCACCTGGGCCGCCCGAACCATCCCATCAAAGATCTCCGTGTCGATGGTGGCCCGCAGAATCCAGTTCTGATTGCCTTCCCGACGCTGGATGGCAATGATGAAATGCGGAAACTTGCGAAAACCCGTGAACACATCGCTCACGTAAACCCCTCGCAGCATCACCTCGTGAAACCAGGCCTCGTTGCTGTAATTGAGCCCCTGGAGCTGGTAGGGACCCACGTAAGCCACATGGTTGCCTTCCCGGTCGATGATCCCGATGTCCACAAAGGATTTGGAACGGGACTGCATCAAGGTGAAGACGCTGCCCAGATACTTCTCGTCCCCCAGTTGTGCGAGGGAATGGGTGTAGGCGAGGGTGTTGAGCTGCGAGATGCGCTCCTCGAGGAAAAGGTCGATCGCATTGCGCCGGTTTTCCACCAGGGTGACCAGACCTTCGACGATCTTGGCCGTGTAGGACACGCTGAAAAGATGGTACATGCTGAAGCCCAAAGCGAGCAGCGGCCCCAGGGAAAAGGAAAGCGTCGTGGCAACGATCTTCCAGAAAAGCCTGCGGTATCCCTTTTCTTCCATTCGTTTCATCCCGTCAGCAAGAGCGTGCACGAGCGTCCGTCGGCAGGTCCGGGAGTCGGGCCTGAGCATCCGGATGAAGCATGGAACAATCGTTGCTCATCTCCTTACGGGATCGCCCAACAGCAGGGGTGTGGAAATCGGGTGGAGTTATCCCCCGCTCGAGGCCCGGATCAACAAGCGTCCTTTGTTCTTGGGCGAATCGCCAAATGAGGAAGGATTGTAAAAAAAGGCAGGCCACTCCGTCAAAGGAAATCATGTGCTTCTTGGCACAACATCCGTGCAGAGGACATCGCCGTCCATGCATTCCTGTAAAAACCCGTTCTCGATGCCCAGATCCCGAAGCGCCTCGACGGCCCGACGATATTCTGTTCGCGTTACCTTCCGGTGAAGGGGGGGACGATGCAGCGCCTTGTGGGCCGGAAAATACTGGCTCATCAAGCTCACCCAGACCCCTGGGCCCAGGGTCTCGACCAGGAACTTCAAACACGCGCGCGTGCCCGAGAGGTCCTCGGGCAGGAGCATGTGCCGGACGAGCATCCCCACCCTGGCCAGCCCGTCGGCTTCCACCTGGAGAGGCCCCACCTGATGCCACATTTCCTCCAGGGCCGTCCGGTTCACCCGCACATAGTCGATCCGACCGGACAGCCGCTCTGCGGTGAGGGGATCATCGTATTTGATGTCGGGCAGGTAGAGGTCCACGATGCCTTCGAGCTGGCGAAGGGTCTCCACCGACTCATAGCCGCTGGTGTTGTAAACGATGGGAAGCCGCAGCCCCCTGGGAACGGCAATGAGTAAAGCCCGAACGAAGGCAGGGATCTGGTGGGTGCCCGTGACCAGGTTGATGTTCTTGGCCCCACGGCGTTGAAGGCGCAGGAGGTTCTCCGCCAGATCCCCATCGCTCAGGATGCGCCCGACTCCCATCTGACTGATGGGGTAATTCTGGCAAAAGATGCAGCGCATGGTGCAACCCGAAAAGAAAACCGTTCCCGAACCGGTGTCGCCCGTAAGGGGCGGCTCCTCCCAAGGGTGAATGTAAAAAGAGGCGACTTTGGCACGCGCATCGGCCCCACAGGGTCCGACATGACCGGCGGCACGGTTCGTCCCGCAACGGACGGGACACAGTGTGCAACGGCGCAGGGTGGCTTCCAGGCGTTCGGATCGTTCGGCAAGCTCACCCGACTCATACAGTCGCACATAGCTTGGATCCCGCTCGACTGGCTTTAATCGTGCCGCTCGGTCCACCGCTCCCCGCTCCAGATCCCCATGA
This sequence comes from uncultured Syntrophobacteraceae bacterium, assembly GCA_964527905.1. Lineage (GTDB taxonomy): Bacteria > Desulfobacterota > Syntrophobacteria > Syntrophobacterales > Syntrophobacteraceae > CALBZH01. The sequence goes on along the minus strand of CAZGQL010000008.1, from coordinate 30,055 downwards.
GCTTCCCAGCTTCCGAGATATCGTAGCCGCCCATCCGCCCGACCATGGTCTTGAACCCGTCAGAGGCAATGATCTTTAAGACCAGCTGCACTTTCGGATCGTTCCAGCTCGATTCCGGGATCACCAGATCGTAGCGCTCCTCCGCCACCGGGATGAAGTCGAGTCCCAAGGCCTTGGCGGCGGCGTAAATGGCCATCCCGGCGTCGGCACGCCCGCTCAGCACATTGACCGCCACGGCCATGTGGGTGAACTCCTCCTGGTCGTAGCCGTGGATCGCGTCCGGACCGATTCCCCGCTGTTCGAACAGAATTCGCGTCCCCGCCCCAGCTTGCCGGTTGACGAAGGTCACGTCGTCACGCGTGAGATCTTCAATGCCGACGATGTTCCTGGGGTTGCCCTTCCGGATGAGAAGCCCCTGCCGTCGCCGCGCCAGTTGAACGAGTCTAAGGGGGATGCCCCGTAGATACCGCTCGACGTAGCCGAAATTGTATCGGCCGCTGTCGGTCTCCAAGAGATGTGAGCCCGCCAGGTGCGTCTGACCCTTGCGGACCGCCATCAGTCCTCCGAGGCTGCCCACGTTGCTCGACGAGAGGTGGATGCGGCTGTCCTGGCGCTTCAACTCGTTGGCCAGCACGTCCAGCGTGTTGTCATGGCTCCCGATCATGATCAGCGTGTGGTCCAGGTCCTCCATCGGCCGGAGCAGCCGGACGCGAACCGGCTTGTCGACGTCCAGACCCTCGAGCTCCTGGGGAACGCGCACAATGCCGTCGGCCCTGGAAAGGGAAGTGATGACGCCGGCTCCCCGCTGCAAGGGCATGGCGATCAGCTTCCCCTGAACGCGCCCCACGATGACCCGCAGGAACTCCTCGAGACCAAGCCTCGAAGGCATCTTGCGCCCCAGGATGGCGTCCACCTCGGGGAAAGCGGGCGCGGGGATTCCCTGCATTCGGTAGAGGAGCGGCCGCACGAACTGCTCGAACGCCATGACGGCCGACACAGGATAACCTGGAACGCCCACGACCGGCTTGTCTTCCGCAAG
>CAZGQL010000008.1:3708-28998 GCA_964527905.1 uncultured Syntrophobacteraceae bacterium | reverse complement strand
ACCGTAGGCTTGCCTGGCATCATGGTGACGCCGTGTACCAGAACCGTTCCCCGTTCCGCGATGACCGCGGCCGTGTAGTCTTCGGTGCCGGCTGAAGAGCCCGCATTCACCAGGATCACATCGGCTTGTGAGCTCAGCGCGCGCCCAAGCATCTCCCGCAGACTGTCGAGATCGTCGGCAACGGGATCCATGAGCCATGGTTCGCCACCGCATTCCTCCACCATACCCGAGAGCACCGCTCCGTTGAACTCGATGATCTGCCCGGGCGCCGCCTCCGAAGCTTTCAGGGCCGGAACCAGTTCTGTCCCCGTCGGCTGGATCCACACGCGAGGCCGACTGAAGACCGCCACCTCGGTGACGCCCGCGGCGAGCAGTGCGCCGATGTCCGAGGGCCTCAGCCGGTGCTGTTGGGGAAGTAGCAGCTCCCCGGCCACGATGTCCTCGCCCACTTTCCGAACATGCTGCCAAGGGTAGGCGGCCGATCGAATCTCGATCTCATCGGGGGAGACCGTTTCCACCTGCTCGATCATGATCACGGCGTCCGTATCGAAGGGAATCGCATCGCCCGTATCGACCGCGAACGCTTCGACACCGATCCGCAGACGACGAGGCTGCGCATCGCTCGCTCCAAAGGTCCGAGTCGCCTTTACGGCAAAACCATCCATGGCCGCGCCATGGTAATGGGGGACCGACCGGCGCGCCCAAACGGGCTCAGCCGTGACCCGCTGCAGGCCTTTCACCGTCGGCACGAGATCCGCCCGGCACAGGCATGCGCCTGTGTTTTCCTCCCAAAGGCGACGTGCCTCCTCAAGGGTCTTCATGTTCAGGTAAACGTTGCGTTTCGGCCTTTCACTCATTGGGAGAATCCCCCCGGAGGCTGTTGATCGCATCGATCCATTGGCGGGTGTTGACCCCTGACCAACTGGCAACCCGTACCGTTTCGTCCACACCCCGATAATGCACCCGCAACCGCCTCGCCTTGCCCCACAGGAATCCTGTATTCCCGCCCGGTTCGACATCGATGATCCGATCCAGGGGGATGCGCAAGTCGAGAGGCCTTTGCGACGATCGGAAATAGAGCCCGTCCTCGGTGAGCACGAGAATGCCGGCGCCCCGCCACTGGCCGTCCCATTCCCGACGGAGGCCCCGTAGGCTCGCCTTCGGAGCCGAAAGGCGTATCGGGATGCCGTGGAGCAAGGTTCGTACCTCGAAGAGGGCCATTTTCTCAGCGCTTCGACGGAGCGCACGGATCAGAAGAAGCAAAGGGATCAGGATGATCCCCGCGCCCCCCAACAGCCAATAGAAACCCGCTCCCAATGAAGTTTCTCCGCCCCACATGTGCCTATCCCATCCTCGTCCCATTCCGGCTTGGCCCGCAAAAGCCCGTCCCGCACACACCAAGTCTCGCCTGCCGCCCGAACCTCCTCTCACCCAACACATCCCGAGCACGTCGGCCCTATTTATCCCAAGCAGCGCTCTCTGGGAACAGGGAACCTTGAAATCCAGGACATCTCACGGGATTCGTGGGGCTTGCTGGGGGTTGTCGTGCAGCGCGCGTCCGTTTTCCTTGACAAAAGTTTCCAAGGATGCTTATCTGGCACCCTGCTCGGGTTGCCGCACCGCCGATTGCGACCCCGAAACGGCTCCTTTCCAGAGCGAGGAAGGCGTTTGGAAGAAACGAAACGGCCAGACAGGTGGATGGTGCTGGTTGGGCTTTCCATGGCCCTAGCCCTCTTGCTTCTGACCTCCGTCCTGGGTCTCCGCCATACGTGCCCCACCCAACACCCATCCGCCCCCGCCTCCATCCAGGGGGGGGACATTGCCAGTACTCCGTCGTCCCCCGCTGAATCCGAAGCCGAAGCTGATTGGCCCTCCCTGGCCAGCAGGCTGTTCAGTGCGATCAATGCCGCACAGATTTCCATCTTGCTCCTAGCATTCGCCCTTTCGCTCCTCCCCCTTGATCATACCGCGCCTCCCGAGGAGCCCTTTAGATTCAACTGGATTGCCGCCGCGCGGCAGTCGCGTGCACCGCCCGTTCGCTGCTGAGCCCATTTCGAGCCCCTTGGTTTGACGGTCTATCGCCGCCGCCCCTGTGAGGGCATCGGCTCGAGAGCTATCGGAGATGCCGCCCATGACACCACTACATAGGAACCTATCCTTAGTCCTTTCCGGATGCATGTTGGCCTGTTTGGCCGGTTGCAGCACATTCACCCCCCAAAAGACCCCGACGAGCGAATCCTCCAGGGATCACTCCAGACTGGGGAACGCCCACTGGCACGTGGACCCCGACTCGGTGGCCGCCAAGTCGTCCTTGCCGATACCCGATCATCCTTCCATTGAAAGCTGGGTCCGCGAATTCTCCGAGCGGAAGCACAAGTCCTTTCAGACCCTGCTCGATCGTTCGGTTCCTTATGCCGTTCCAACCAAGGAGATTTTCGCGGATCGCGGTCTGCCCAAGGATTTGATCTATGTGGCCTTGGTGGAAAGTGGATTCACGCCCAAGGCTCGCTCCAAGGCTAAGGCGGTGGGGATGTGGCAATTCATCCCAGACACGGGGAGGCGTTTTGGGCTCGCGCAGAACCAGTGGATCGACGAACGCTGCCATCCCATGAAGGCCGCCCGCGCGGCCGCGGACTACCTGTCCTTTCTCTATGATACGTTCGGGAGTTGGCCTTTGGCCCTTGCGGCCTACAACTGCGGCGAGGGAGCCGTTCAGTCCGCCCTCGACCGAACGGGGTACAAGACGTTCTGGGAATTGAGAGACAATGGCTACCTGCCTTCCGAGACCCGGGATTATGTTCCGAAAGTCCTCGCGACCGTGAAGATCGCACGCGATGCGAAGCGTTATGGTTTCTACCTTGGTCCACCCCGGCCGACTCCAAAGCATGAAATCGTGTCCGTACCCGGAGGGGTCAAGCTCTCCTGGGTGGGCAAACAGATCGGGGTGACCCAGCAACAGTTGGAAGACTGTAACCCGGAACTGTGTAAGCCCGTGACGCCGCCCGGATGCACGACATACAATCTCTGCGTGCCGGAAGGCACCGGGGAGAGCGTTTTGGCCGCGCTGGTGGAACAAGCCCAGGACAAGGCCATGTTCGAACGGACGGCACTCGCCTCGTTCTCTGATGCTGCTACCGGAAAGCATGGCCAGCGTGCTCCAGTCCTCCAGAAAAATGCAAACGGAAAAGAATCGTCAAAGGAAACGCTCGCCTCGAGTCGATCCGTTTCCTCCCGGGCCACGGGGGAGGCGCCCCCCCCAAAGTCGGTGAGCCGGCCTGCAGTGCACTCATCGTCAGGAAAGACTAAGGACGACAGGGATCGAACGGCGGTCTCGCGGGTGGCTTCCAATAAGGCCCCCGGCACGAAACCGAAGGTCACGGAAACCAGCCAGACCACCAAGCATCATGGGGATGCCTTGGGGTCGGTTTTCGGGAAGGCTCCCGCGAAGGCGCTTGCAATCCAGAACGCTCCTGCCCCGAGCCAGAAGCCGGTTTCCAAGAGTCGCCTCGTGATTGCAGCCAACGACCAGGATTCCAAGAACGCCTCGAACAAGTCCCCAAAGAAGAAGGCGAAGCCCTGAGATAACCCGAGGCCCGTCAGCGGCTTCGTCGCCTCCCCCTTCCTCCCAGGCACGCCCCTGGCGAGAAGATGTTGACTGAGGTTTCCCCCGCGGGCGGGGATCTGCCCCGCCCGTATGTCACCCGCTGCCGATTCGCGGTGTCGGTGGAGCGGAGATCCCTTTCACCTCAATGCATGACTCAACCGAGGGGACTGGTGCCCCGGTCATTCGATAATCGTTGCCGAGGCGTTTCGATCGAAGGGGTTGGTTCGTTTGGCCAGCGAAAACAGGTATGGATAGTGGGTGAAAAGGTGCTTCATATATAGAATCCAGTGGGTGGAAAGCTGCTGGTAGATCCGCTCCAGATCCCCGGTCAGATGCTTGAGGTCCGCGACAGGAAGCGCGTGCAGGTCATCTCGGTTGAGCAGCTCGTCCCGGAGGTGAAACGTCGCCCTGAGGAGCTCGGTAAAGGATTCATGCTCGAGCAGGATCGGATTTTCGAGGAGTCTCAGGAGAAAATCGGCCTTCTCCTGGAGAAGTCCTCTTGTCTCCTCAAGATCGACTCGGGTGATATCCACATTAAAGGGATGACCCTCGAACGCCCGACACTCCCTGTCGAATCGGTCGTCCTCCCACGTACCGATGGTCGAGAGGACCTCGACGATTGCGGTCGGTTCCCGATCCCCCTGGGCGAGTATTCTCAACAATTTCGTGCCGATTTCACTGAAAAAAAGCCCCAGGATCATGTTGAGCTTCTCTCCACGAAGCTCCCTGTCACGGCGTCGCAGCATGACCTGTGTGATGCCTGCGACGACTTCGAGAAAAGTGCCCACACCGGTGATGATCAGGGCGATCGCGAGGAGCCTTCCCGCGATGGTCCGAGGAATGATGTCCCCGTAGCCGACCGTGGCCACCGTCACAATGCTGAAGTAAAATGCATCGAGGAAGTCAAGATTCTCGAGGTAAGCGAAGGCAAGCGTGCCGAGAAACATGACCGCGAGAAACAGGAGCAAGAACAATTTCAGCCTGAATCCCGTGGAATCCATGGTTCACAAGCCTCTCATTGGGTTTATTGATAGCGCTCCACGGTGGATCGCCGACTCCAGCGCTTTCCGGCCTTGGAGATTCTAAGCATGAAACGGCCCAGCTGTTCAACCATCTTGACCCGTGGCAACTCTTCTCCGTCTCGTCCGGAGCCCTGATGCGCTCGGGTGGCAAGAGGCCCTTTCCGACTTTTCTACCGAGGATTTACACATTACCACAAGCAGCGGTTGAGGAAAGCCCAGGGTTTCTCAGTTCGTGGATGGGCGGGCCCACGGGGACCGAGGACGTATCCGACCGACAGCGGGAGCGGGCGAAGCATCGCATCGTCATCGCGCTTGGGATTCGTAGACCATGAAGCTCTTGAGCACTCAGCTGTCCTACCTGCTCAGTCAGCAGCAGACCCGCCGCAATTTGAAAGCCCTGCTCAAATATCTCCTCTTTCTCACGTTCGTCATCCTGGTCTACGCCGTCCTGTTTCACTGGATCATGGTCAGTGTGGAAAAGCGGGACCACTCCTGGATCACGGGCATTTACTGGACCCTCACGGTGATGAGCACCCTAGGGTTTGGGGACATCACGTTTGACAGCGACGTGGGCCGTGCCTTCAGCATTGTGGTCCTCCTCTCGGGAATTGTCCTGCTCTTGATTGTGCTCCCCTTTGCCTTCATCCGCTTCTTTTACGCCCCGTGGCTGGAGGCGCAGATCCGGCTCCGGGCTCCGCGAGAGGTCCCCGGCGATGTCTCCGGCCATGTGATCATCTGCCGCTACGAGACGGTTGCGCAAGGACTCATCAGGAAGCTCAAAGCTTTCAACATCCCGTATTACGTTATCGAACCGGACGCCACGGTCGCCGCCAGCCTTTATGAGGACGGTGTTTCGGTCATCACCGGCGAGATCGACAGCAGCACAACCTACGCAGGACTTCGGGCCTCGGGCGCGAGAATGGTGCTTGCCAATGCCGATGACGCCTCCAACACGAACATCACGCTGACCGTTCGGGAGATCAGCGCCGACGTGCCGGTCGCAGCGATCGTGGAGTCCACCGATTCGGTGGACATCCTTCAACTGGCCGGAGCGACGCACGTTCTGCCCCTCAAGCAGCGTCTCGGAGAGCACCTGGCCCATCGCGTTACGGCGGAGCATGCCAACGTGCATGTCATTGGTACGTTTAAGGATTTGCTGATCGCCGAGTTTCCCGTCCAGAACACTCCCCTGGCGGGACGAAGAATCCGCGAAACGCAGCTGCGGCACTTGACCGGTGTGACCGTGGTGGGGATCTGGGAACGGGGACGCCTCTTGCCGGCCAAACCGGACAGTGTCCTGACGGAATCGAGCGTGCCCGTGATCGTGGGGACGGCGGGACAGATCGCCGAGATCGAATCGTTCCTGGTAATCTACAACGTCAACTACAATCCTGTTTTGATCATCGGCTGCGGCAATGTGGGCTATGCGGTCGCATCCGCACTGAAACGGAAGCACGTGGCGTTTCACGTCGTCGAGCGCAACGAGGCGCTTCGCGAGCGGGCTTCCACCATCGCGAGTGAGCTTTTCATCGGGGACGCGGCCGACCGCGGGGTTCTGATGCGCGCGGGGTTGGCCGAAGCTCCCTCGGCCGTTATCACGACCAACGACGATGCCATGAACGTCTACCTCACCGTGTACTGCCGTCGCCTCAATCCAGGACTGCGCATTGTCAGCCGGATTACCCATGAGCGCAACCTGGAGGCCATTCATCGTGCGGGGGCTGACTTTGTGCTGAGCTATGCCTCTCTCGGGGCCGAATCCGTCTTTTCCATGCTGCAGGAGCGGGAATTGGTCATGCTTGGGGAGGGCGTCGACCTGTTTGTGATTAAAGTTCCCCAATCCCTTGCGGGCATGAGTCTGGGGGAGACGGCCATCGGCGCCGAGATTGGACTGACCGTGGTCGCGATCCAGAAGGCCGGAAGTATCCTCACCAATCCTCCTGCCCACGCGGTCCTCGAGCCGGGCAGCGAGCTCCTGATGATCGGAAGCTCGGAGCAGCGCGACGCGTTCACGTCCCGATTCGGCATCTGACCGCAGGGTCTTGTCTGCCTGGGGCCACGCCCTGCTCTGCCCCGGGAGGGCCCCGCGTTTTGGTGGCTCCGCGGAGACCCGCGCTCGACGTGCGTTGCAACGGGTGTCTTTTTCCGCTAGATAGCAGGAACTGGGAGGGGCTCGAGCAACTGAAGGAGGAGGAGGCCGACCATGACGTTCAAGGAGAGTCTGGCCGAGGTTCTATGGGCGATCGCCCCGATCACCCTTCTCGTGGTGATCCTGCAGGTGTCGTTCATCCACATGCCGGCCATTGTCTTGGCACGCTTCCTGGTCGGTGCGCTGCTGGTGGCACTCGGCCTTTTCTTTTTCCTTCAGGGGGTCAAGATCGGACTCCTGCCCATGGGAGAGATGATGGGCGCAGAGCTTCCCAAGCGAGCCGGCCTGCCTGTCATTCTGGGCACGGCCTTCCTGCTCGGTTTTCTGGTAACAGTGGCGGAGCCCGATGTCCGCGTTCTCGCTCACCAGGTCGACCTTGTTTCGGGCGGACAGCTCGACAAGAATCTGCTCATCTTCACGGTGGCCCTCGGGATTGGGATCTTTGTGTGCCTGGCCATTCTCAGAATCGTCCTCGGCATACCTATTGCCTACCTGCTGGGCTTCGGCTACCTTGCCGTGCTGGTGCTCTCCTTCCTCACTCCCCAGGACTTCGTGCCGGTCGCGTTCGACGCGGGTGGGGTGACGACTGGACCCATTACGGTCCCCTTCATCCTCGCGCTCGGGGTGGGGACGGCATCGGTTCTCGGGGAACGATCCGCCATCGCTGACGCTTTTGGTTTAGTCGGCTTGGCTTCCATCGGTCCGGTTCTGGGGGTGATGCTTCTGGGGGTGTTCTATCGGTGAGAGAGCTGCTGGAGTTCCTCGAGGTCCGGGAAGTCTTGCTGGAGGTGCTGGTGGCACTGGCACCCCTGGTCACCCTGTTTGCCGTCTTTCAGATCTTTTTTCTGAAGCTCCCGCGCCAATACGTCCTGAACCTGCTCAAGGGCCTGGTCCTGTCCTTTGTGGGCCTCGTGCTTTTCCTGCAAGGGGTCAAGGTCGGTTTTCTTCCCGCAGGAACGAAGATGGGGGAGATCCTCGGAAACGTCAGCTACCGATGGATCCTCGTCCCGATTGGGTTCTGCCTGGGCTTTGTGGCGACCTTCGCGGAGCCGGCCGTCCGCATTCTCAGCTTTGAGATCGAAAAGACATCGAGCGGGGCCATTCGGGCAAAGGTCATTGTCCTGACGCTGGCTTTAGGGGTGGCCTGCTTCGTCGCCCTGGGCATGTTCCGGATCCTCCATGGCATTCCCATCCACTATTTCATTGTGCCGGGATATCTCCTGGCCATCGTGATGCTCAAGCTCACGGACGCGACGTTTATCTCCATTGCCTTCGATGCCGGAGGAGTGGCAACGGGCCCCATGACGGTCACCTTCGTCATGGCGATGGCGGTGGGAGTCGCCACCGTTCTGGAAAACCGAAGCCCCATTCTGGATGGCTTCGGGCTGATCGCCCTGGTTGCCCTGGCGCCGATCTTGTCGGTGATGGGCTTCGGGCTGCTGTATTCTTCCAGGAGAGGAAAGTGATCATGGACTCGCCCACTGAGTATGATCTGATCATCACCATCGTGAACAGGGGCTTTGCGGAGCCGATCGTCAAGGCTTCCAAGGAGGCGGGCGCAGAGGGAGGGAGCATCTTCTTTGGTCGGGGAACGGGGATCCACGAAACGAAGAAGTTGCTCGGCATTCCCATTGAACCTGAAAAAGAGATGGTCCTGACTGCCGTTCCAAGGGAAATAACCGAACGTACGCTTTCGGCGATTGTCGCAGCAGGCAGGCTGGACACGCCCGGGAGAGGGGTGGCCTTTGTCATCGAACTGAAGAAGGTCGCGGGGATCTGCCACCTTCAGAACGGTACATGGCAATGCAAAACGGCCTGAAGTTTTTGCGGGTCTGCCCTGCGACCGCTTGACTGGACAAGCCATGGTGGTCCTCGTGGCTGCGAACGTCAAGGGGAATTGGTCCGGGTGGCCCGGGATGGCGCATGGGCGTGCCCATCCGGTTGCATGGGGTTTTAGTTTTAAACGTGGGGGCTGGGTATTCCTGAACAGAAGGTAGGAAATCGAGAAACAGGGGAAAGGATGAGCTACAATAATCCGGCGGGATCGGTTTGGGGGAAATGGGATCTGCATGTTCACACTCCGTGCTCCCTTGTTCAACAATACGGCGGCAACAACGACAGAAGCTGGACTGCCTATCTCGCTGATCTCGAGAAGCTGCCCGCCGAATTCAAGGTCATTGGTGTCAACGAATTCTTGTCCTTTGACGGGTATGAACGTCTCCTGAAGGCCAAAAGGGACGGAGGACGCCTGCCCAACCTCGAACTGATCCTGCCCGTCGTCACGCTTCGGGTTGACGCGTTTGGCGGTCTGCTTCAAAAAGACAAGTACGGAGCCTATTCGAGATCCGATTGGAACCGAATCCAGCTCCACATCGTCCTGGACCAACTCGAGCCGGACTTCCTCCGAGACCGCTTTCTCACCGCACTCGCCAATTGCTACGACCTCATCCCGGAGGCCAGACCCTATGCCGATGCTTGGTCGAAGGCATTGACGCCCGACAGTGTCGCCAGGTTGGGACAGAGGATTCTGGATGAGGCGGCCAAGGACCGGGTCGGCAGCTACTGCAGCCCGCTTCAGGAGGGGTTCAACCATTTGTGCGTCTCACTGGCGTCGGTTCGAGGCGCATTGGATGCAAGCGGACTGGCGGGTCGCTACCTGCTTGCGGTGGGAACGACCGAATGGGAGGCCATGAACTGGCAGGACCCTCTGATTGCGGAAAAGCGCGCCGCGATCAATCAGGTAGATTTTGCCTTTACGGGAGCCCTGAGCCCCCATGCGTATCATGCCTCCCGCAGAATGCTGCAAGACGCCCAGGTCATGGACAGGCTGCTCGACTGTTCAGATGCCCAGGCGCTGAGCCACTCGAAGCATCACCAAGACCGCATTGGAAACTGCCACACCTGGATCAAGGCTGACCCGACGCTTGCGGGTTTGAAGCAGGCGCTCGGCGAATTCGACCAACGCGTATTCATCGGGGATCGTCCTCCGAAGCTGCATCTCGTGTCACACAACCGCACCCGCTACGCGGACGCCATCACCATCCGTAAGAAGCCCGGATCCACCCTGCAAGACCCCTGGTTCGACGTCCACCTACCGTTGAATCATGATCTGGTCGCCATCATCGGGAACAAGGGAAGCGGAAAAAGCGCCCTGACCGATGTGATCGCCCTGGCCGGCGACACCCGCAACGCCGACGCCTTCTCGTTTCTCAACGAAAGGCGCTTCCGCGATCCCCGGTTCAAGCTCGCCGAGCATTTTTCAGGCACGCTCCGCTGGCACGACGGAACGGAAACCGAGAGAGGACTGGAAGAAGATCCCGACCCAACCCGTGTGGAACGGATCAAGTACTTGCCCCAAAGTTACCTTGAGTCCCTTTGCAACGAACTCGCCGACAGTGGTTCGTCGAGGTTCGACAGCGAGCTGCGTAAGATCATCTATTCCCACATGCCCGAGGAGGAGCGCCTGGGATTCGTCCGCGACGGGGCAGTCATTCTACGGCGGCGCGCCTGGGATTCGCTTCACTCGACGATCTGCTCCGGTTCAAGGTTTCCGAGCTCGAACGGGAGCGCAGGGGGTTGGCCGAAAGACTCTCCAAGGTCAACGGGGAATTGGCCGCCGTAGAGCGCAAGATGTCCGGTGGATATCGCCAGTCGCTCGAGAACGGTCTGGAAGCTAAGAGACGGGAACTGCTTGCTCTGGAGGGCGCCAGACCCGCCCCCGTGGAAGATCCCATGGAATCCGACGCCGCTCGAGAGGAGACGGCCGCAGCAACGGCACGCATCGCCGAGCTCGAGCAGGAGCTCGTCGACCTGCAGGCCGAGGAGCAAGCCGCACGACAGAAAAAGGCGGACGCGTTGCGCGGAATCGCGCACGTCAGTCGGATCCTCCAGGCAGTGAGGAACTTCCAAGCGAGTCACGAACAGTTTGTCCAAGAACTCGAGTCCTCGTTCTCGGAGCTGGGAGTCGATCTGAGTGCCCGGGACGTCATGGCTCTCCACGTGGACACGGACTCGATCGAAAAGGTCGGGGAATGGTTTCGGAGTCTGTCTGAGGACCAGGATATTCTCTTGCAGGGAGAACACGAGGACAGTCTCGTACAACGTCGCAACGCGGTGGAGGCCAGGATCAGCGACATCACGGGACAGCTTGGCGAAAAGCAGCGGCGATTCATGAAATACAAGGAGCAGCTCGCCGCTTGGGAGCGCTCCAAGCAGGACCTGGAGGGAGACAAGGATCGACCTCACAGTCTGGCATGGTACCTTGCGGAGATCGACGCGTTGGATGCACTGTCGGTTCGGCGTGCCGAGCTGCACGCATCCCGCATCGAAATCCTGAGAAAGCTTCACGGCCAGATCGGGAAACTGGCCGACGAATACCGGAGTGCCTACGAACCGGTGCGACGCTTCGTCGAATCCTTCAAACGCATGCACGTGCCCCTGGCTTTGGATTTCGAGGTGCGTATCGTGGAAGAAGGCTTTGAGCAGGGTCTGTTTTCCAGCATGAACCGGCCGGCACCGAGCGGATCCACGGGCCCGGACAAGAGGAGCGCCTTCGTCCAGGAGGCGCTGAGGGAGACCGATTTTGGCGATACCGAATCGGTCATCGCGTTCGTAGAAAAAATCGAAGGGTTCCTGAATCAAGACAAAGAGTCGGCAACGGGTACCGGTCCCGAGGTGTCCACTCGGGACCCGTCGAGTCCCCCGAGCGAGAAGGAAGCGCTTTACGATTTCCTTTACGGGCTCGGCTACCTTTCACCCCGATATGCTCTGACCTACGAAGGTCAGGAAATCGGCCTGCTCTCGCCCGGAGAGCGCGGTTTGCTCTTGCTTGTCTTCTATTTGCTCCTCGACAAGGACGATATTCCACTCGTCATGGATCAACCCGAGGAGAATCTGGACAACCAGACCATCTACAAGGTGTTGGTGACGTGCATCAAGATGGCCAAGGAGCGCAGGCAGGTGATCATGGTGACCCACAACCCGAACCTTGCGGTGGTGTGCGACGCCGAGCAGATCATCCACGCCACTTGCGACAAGGCGAGCAAGCGGTTCACGTACGTGAGCGGCGCCATCGAGGCTCCGGCCATCCAGGCTCGGGTGGTGGAGATCCTCGAAGGCACCGCACCGGCTTTCGTCAACCGGAAGCAGAAGTATGGTTATTGAGACGCCATGCCGGGGCTGTTTTGCATGAGCTCGGCGCAGGCTCCAGAGTTCCAGCTCGCTGGGCGACTTCTTGCGCCTGGGATCAGCCGAGGCACGAATTCACAAAATCCCAATTGATGAGCTTTTCAACAAACGTGGAAAGGTAGTCCGGTCTTCTGTTTTGGTAGTCCAGGTAATAGGCGTGTTCCCAGACATCGACCACCAGGAGCGGTTTCAATCCCTCCGTGATCGGAGTGGCCGCGTTGGGGGTCTTGGTGACTTGAAGCTTATCCCCGTTAAGAACCAGCCAGGCCCAGCCGCTCCCGAACTGGGTGACCCCGGCGTTCTTGAACTCCTCCACGAACTTCTCATAGCTCCCGAAATCCGCGGTGATCTTGGAGGCGACGGCCCCGGTCGGGGGGCCCCCTCCACCGGGCTTCATGCATTTCCAATAAAAGGAATGGTTCCAAACCTGTGCGGCGTTGTTGAAGAGTCCGACCTTGGCTGGATCCGCCGCGCTCTTCTTGACGATGGTCTCGAGATCCGCGTTCTCGAGGTCCGTCCCGGCAATCAGTTTGTTGGCATTGTCCACGTAGGCTTTGTGATGCTTGCCGTGATGGAACTCCAGGGTCCGCTCACTGATGTGGGGCGCCAAAGCGTTCGGGGAATAGGGCAGATCGGGCAGGGTGATGGGCATGTTGGTCCTCCTCATCGAATGGTTTTGGTTGGAGCACGAACCTTCCAGGAAGGTTGATCGACGCCGCGCCCTCCATCAATAACATTAAGACTTCGAAATCGCTGGAGGAGATGGAGTCGGTCGGTCCGTGCCCGTTCGACGATTAGACGGTATACATCAAATTAGTCATTGAAGGGCCCGATCATCAATCCCCCGCCGTGAGGTTTCCCATAGACTTGGTTACTCATGACAGCGTCCCGCCCCACGGCTTGTTCGACCGGAGCTTCGCATCGCAGCGACGGGCGCGGCATCGCAGGCCGCTCTCAAGACACATTCCACGTGGCACGCCGTCACAACCGCTTGAGGTACTCACGGATGGCCAGTGCCGCCGCAGCGCCCTCCCCCGCCGCGCTCACCACCTGTTTCGTGCTGCCCAGGCGCACGTCCCCCGCCGCGAAAACGCCGGGCACGCTGGTTTCGAGCAAAAAGGGGTCGCGTGTCTTGTAAGCGACGATCCGCTTGCCTTGGTCAGGTAGGTCGTACCCGGTCAAAACAAAGCCCCAGGGATCCAGAAGCACACCGCTGCCCCCCAGGAACTGGGTGTTCGGGATCAGACCGATGAACACAAACACCCCATCGATCGGCAGATCTTCCTCCCGCTCTGTTCGGAGGTCTCGGAGCCTCACGTGCGTGAGCTTGGAACTTGACCCGAGGAAGGCCCTGACCTGGACATGGAAACGCACGTCGATTTTCGGGTGCGCAAGCACCTCTTCCTGGATCACGCGGGTCGCGCGAAACGCCTCCGCCCGCACCAGGATCGTCACGCGTTCCGCGAATTTCGTGAGAAAAAGGCTTTCTTCGGTCGCACTGTTCCCGCCTCCGACGACGGCCACTCGCTTCCCCTTGTAAAAAGGACCGTCGCAGGTGGCGCAGAAATGAACCCCGGCGCCCAGATACTCTTTCTCGCCCGGAACGCCCAGACGTCTGTAGTGGCTCCCCGTGGCGATCAGCAGGGAGCGGGCGGTGTATTGCCGCCCGTCCTCGGTGTGGACCACGTGTCGGTCGTCCCGGCGTGAAACCCTCGACACCTGATGAACCTGGAGCAGCTCGACCCCGAATCGTTCCGCCTGTCGGAGCAGACGCTGTGAGAACTCGGCCCCAGTGACTCCCTCTGGAAACCCGGGCATGTTGTCGAGCCGCTCCGTTCCGGCGGCCTGACCACCGAAGGCGGCACGCTCGAGGACCAGGGTATCGATGGCCTCCCGAGCCGCATAGAGCGCGGCCGTCAGGCCGGCTGGGCCGGCTCCGATCACGATCAGATCCCGGTCTGATCGAGACGCCTCGGTTTTCAGGCCCAGCTTGGCGGCGAGCTCGGCCGCGCTGGGCTGGACCAGAACGGAGCCGTCCCCGAAGACGATCGTCGGGATGACCCGCCTGCCGCCGTTCATCTCCAGGACCACGCGCTCCCCCTCAACGTCCTCCTCGATGTTTACCCATCGGTAAGGGATCTGATGCTCCCCCAGAAACAGCTTGCTGTTTCTGCAGGCGGGACAGTTGTGGGCACCGTAAATGGTGATCTCTGATTCGCCCATGATCGCATCCCATGCTCGATTCTCTGAGCATCGCGTGGTGGAGGATTCCTCCTTTGCCGAATCCCCACCCGAACCTAGCAGTCTGATGAACCCTCACTCCCTGAAGGGATCCTTATCACAAATCCGCCCAACGGCGAAACCCTTGGGGGCCCGCCCTGACTGCCTGAGACGCGTGGCCTGACGTCAGAACCTTCCGCTCGTTTGCAGAAACTCGATCTTATGGAGGGTGTCGAGACGGCAACGAGTTTCATGATTGACAAGATAATCCTTTTTTCGTTTAACGAGGATCCGATGCGTGCACGGGGACCAGCAGCCTCTTCGTCGGATCCGACTTGAAGGAGCGTAGACCACACCATGACCGGGAAGAGCATTCCGCTCAATGAGCGAATCATTTTTGCCCTCGATGTTGACCGGGTCGACACCGCCAAACAATGGGTCGAACGCCTCGAGAATCAAGTCAAATTCTACAAGGTCGGCCTGCAGCTCTTTCTCGCCGGCTGGTTTCCCGTGGTTGAGTGGATTCGCGACCGCGGCCACAAGGTCATGGTGGATCTGAAGTTTTTCGACATCCCTGAGACCGTCAAACTGGCGGTGCGTCAACTCAAGGACCGGGGAGTGACTTTTGCCACCGTTCATGGAAACGACCCCATTCTCGAGGCCGCGGTCATGGAGAAAGACGCGCTCAAAATCCTCGCCGTTACCGTGCTCACGAGTTTTGGCAGGGAAGAGATGGAGGAAATCTTCGGGGCCCCGGTGAACATCGAGGATCTGGTCTTCAGGAGGGCCAGGCGAGCGCTCGAAATCGGCTGCGACGGGATCGTATCCTCGGGACTGGAAGCCAAACGTTTGAGGGCTGGACTTGGAGATCGTCTCCTCATCGTGACGCCGGGCATCCGACCCGGCATCAACCGGGAAGAGCGGGTGGACGATCAGAAACGGATCGTCACCGCAGGGGAGGCCATCGCCAATGGCGCCGACTATGTCGTGGTCGGCAGACCCATCAGCACCGCCAAGGACCCCGAAACGGTGGTCGAAACCCTGCAGCGGGAAATTGAAGCCGCCCTCCGAGCGACCTGAGCGATCACCGAGATCCCCTGTCGCCCCATCTCATCGAGTCCCATGAAAGCGCACCGGGAGGAACTGGAACCGAGGGAAGCCCATGAAGCGCGGGAGAAGATTGGCACGAGGCGTCGCCGTCGTCGGAGCGGGGATGTCGACCTTCGGCCTTTTCAGGGAGAAGGACTCGAAGGATCTTTTTGCTGAGGCGTTTCGGGAGATGCGAGCCTCCGTGGACCGGGGTCTGGATCCCAGGGAGATCGACGCGCTCTACCTCGGGAACTTCTCCAATGACTTCTTCATCCACCAAGCCCACTGGGCTCCTCTCATCGCCGACATCACGGGGCTTGTCCCAAAACCCGCCACGCGCACGGAGGGCGCGTGCGCATCGAGTGCCCTCGCGTTCCGCGAAGGAGTGATCGCCATCGCGTCCGGACTCTATGATGTGGTGCTCGTGGGCGGCGTGGAAGAGATGTCCAAGCGCACCACCGAAGAGGTTGCCGAGGGACTCGCTCTGGCCAACACACCTTACGCAGGAAGGGTCGGATTTACATTTCCGGGGGTTTTCGGCGCCGTGGCCACGGCTTATTTTGCTCGGTACGGCGCTGGCCGGGAAGATCTGATGAACGTCACGATCAAGAGCCACGACAACGCTCCCTTGAACCCCAAAGCCCAATTCCCCGTCACCGTCCGCGACATGATGACCGCCAAGCGGGAGACGCTGAAGCGCAAGGGCCTCCCTGTTCCGGGCTGGGAAGACGAAAAAGATTTCCTCCGGGACGTCACCGTCAACCCCGTCGTTGCCTGGCCGCTGCATCTATTCGACTGCTGCCCCATCAGCGACGGAGCGAGCGCCATTTTGCTGGTGGCCGAGGAATTGGCGGGCGAATTCACGGACGACCCGATCTACGTCGCGGGAATGGGACAGGGCAGCGGCAGGGGACTCCATCGAAGTCCAGATCTCACTTCCTTCGAAGCCACACGCCACG
Organism: uncultured Syntrophobacteraceae bacterium; assembly: GCA_964527905.1. Taxonomy (GTDB): domain Bacteria; phylum Desulfobacterota; class Syntrophobacteria; order Syntrophobacterales; family Syntrophobacteraceae; genus CALBZH01. The sequence goes on along the minus strand of CAZGQL010000008.1, from coordinate 12,768 downwards.
CCGCCCAGGAGGCTTACTCCATGTCAGGGCTCGGGCCTCGGGACGTTCAGTTTTGCGAAGTGCATGACTGCTTCTCCATTGCCGAAATCGTTCACATCGAGGACCTCGGCTTCTTCCGACCGGGAGAAGGTTATAAGGCCGTCGCGGACGGTGCGACGAGACGTGACGGCCCCATGCCGATCAACACATCCGGCGGGCTGAAGTGCAAGGGGCACCCGGTCGGCGCAACGGGCGTTTCTCAGCTCTACGAGGTCTGGACCCAATTGCGGAGGCAGGCAGGAGAAAGGCAGATCACACGGGGAGATCTCCGCGTTGGGGCGGCACACAACCTCGGTGGGACAGGCGGAACCTGCACGTTCACCATTCTCGAGAGGAGATAGAGTCTTGGAAGGCGCAACCGTCAGCGACGTCACCTACCATCAGCTCCTTGCTCGGGAAAAGCTCACAGCCGCCCGCTGTCGAAACTGCGGGGCTCGGTGGGTCCCTCCCCGCCCGATCTGCATCGCCTGCTACAGCTCCAACCTGGAGCTCATCGAGGTGAAGGGAACGGGACGACTCGCCGCCTTCACCTGCATTCACGTCCCGCCCCCTTTCATGGCCGCTCAGGGCTTCGACCGAGACCACCCCTACTGCGTCGGGATCGTGGAACTGGACGACGGCGGCCGCGTGGACGCCAGAATTGTGGGCGTCGATGCGGCTCACCCTGAGAGCATCACCGTGGGAATGCCCATGAAAGTCACGTTCCTGCATCTGCCCGTGGGTGGAAAGACGGAGAGCTATCTGGCCTTCGAGCCCGCTTGACCAGTGCCGCTGCTCTGAGACACAGCTGAAAGGACGCGATGGATGTGAAAAGTTGTCTTGTCCCCAGAGGGTTTGCCTTCTTGAGGACTCCTTCCTGGTTGTCGAGGCGGTAGATCCCCTCTCCGGACAGGCTGCGGTATACTCTGGGCCCGGCAATATTGCGGCACCGGAGGCGCGATATCGGAGGGTGCCTCTCAAGTAATTGAGCCACAAAACAGGGCATCACGGTTGGACGGCTCCTATTCATCTCACCACTTGGGCGATGCTCGAAAAAATGCCTTACGCAGCGCCGAGACCACGGGCCACGGGAATGTCCAGCCTCCTGGGTACTCTGCTCTGTGCGAAGCCCGGGCAATTTGGGGCTGGTCACGAATGCAACCGACGGCGAGACCGCTTGGGATTTGGGTGCGTGGCCCCGGCGCGAACCGTGAGCTCCATCAGAATCAACGAAATCAAAGGTCGGACCAGTAGAAAGCCACACAAATCAGCATCGGATTTCCCGCACGTCTCCAGCGGGCATCCAGTTGTTCATGGGGACTTGGATTCCCGCCTTCGCTGGACTGTCGGCTCAAAAGGACACGTTCTTCTTCTGAACAGGACAGAGGCATGGCGTTAAATGGCCATGGCCAGCCCACGCAAAGCGCATCGTCGGTCCCTTCGGATCGCCCCTCTCATCCGTCCATCCGGGAAGCTCCGCCATCCCAAATCCTCTTCCTTGCCTTGGGCCGACGACTCGCTCAGCGGCCCGACGAACCAACACCCGGTGGCGCGCTTGCTGATTGGCCATCTGATTCCGCCCACTTCCTGTTGCTCAAGAAGCCAAAAGGGCTCAGGGCCGGGAGGAGCCATAGCAAGTTCCACCAGTTGAAACCAAGGGATTCAAGGCTCCCGTATGACCATACGGCCCAAGCGATCGCCAGCAGAAACAGTCCGTACGGCGCAAGCATGAGCTTCCAATATGCTGTCAATGGATGTCGCCATGGGGCCAAGGATCGAACGGCGATCATTGCGGCAAGAATCATGAAAATCCCTAAGAGACCTTGTCCAAACCTCTGTTGGTAGATCAAAACAACTGACAAGATCGCCACCCAGATAAATCCTGCTCCCCAGCCGGCGGTCCAACTTATTTTTTCAGCTCGTCTGTCTTTCATGTGAACACCTCTGCAAAACATTACAGGATCTACAGCGGACACCGGGGCATGCACATGCACCGCCGGGGAAGCGACTGCTGGCGGGATTTGCTCGCTGCGATGCCTTCAGCACAGTCTAGAGACATAGTCCTCGCTCACTTTTGTTCCTCACAGGCCCTCTGATACCGAGAAATGTGCTTGGCCATCATTCGGATTTCCTGGGGATTCAGCAATGTTGGACAGTGTTCAAGGAATTTCCAGAGGCTTTTGGGGTTGAGAACCCAAACCTCCGCATCTTTGGGTTGCCGGGTGATGAACCACCCGGGATAAGGGACCACCGGGCGTACTCTGACGTTCATGCCAGTGGATTCCGCAAGGAAGTCTCTCACCCAGGAAGCTTCCGCCTTTGCTTGGGCGATCGGGTCGCGGTCGGGATTAAAACCATTCACACGAACCTTCTGGCCGTCATACTCTATTTCGCATGAGCCTCTCGCCGGCTTGCTGATGGTCTTGGTCTCGATCGTGAAGACCCCGGCAGGACCGATGAGAACATGATCGATATTGAAACCGTTCTCGATCAGGTCATGGAAGACCCGATAGCCTCTTTCTCTGAAGGATTCGAGATACTGCCCGACGGCTTTTTCACCGTCTCTCGCTTGTCGAAGTCTCTTCAGCTGCTTCTTCATGAGCCTGATCTTGAAAGCCAGATAAGCACACAATGGCAACACGGTGAGAGTCACCAGAACTGGAAATGGGGGGGAGTTCGAATACCAGCGCAGCCACTCAGTGGCCATAAAAAACGTTGCGAGCGCAAACGCTGCCGCGTAACACACAATGTCTTCGCTAATCAAACAATGGATCGCTTCATCAAGCGACTGGCCTGGAGATCGAAGCGGAGGCGCTTTGAGTGGAGACCGCTTCAAGGGCATCTGGTCTATTGGGGTTGGATCGAGCATTAGGCACCACCGTCTCAGAAATCGCGTCAATGATCGCGCTGGATCTCCATACTTTTCGTCTGTGTTGCCACCTTGGATAAGTCATATTCACCTCCTCCCCCCGGCGTGGAAAGTCATGAATGGTTCAGAGCGACCGGTGCGTCCCGTGCGGAACCAAGCACAAGCGCGCGATGCTTGGCAATACAGCATAGCCAAAAACAAAGGGCGATCAGAAAACCTGATCGCCCAAAGTCGTTGTTCTTGTTGGTGGAGATGAGGGGATTCGAACCCCTGACCTCTGCCTTGCGAAGGCAGCGCTCTCCCAACTGAGCCACATCCCCACTGGTGACGAGCGTTATAGCGGTTCCAAGGGGCTCTGTCAAGGAAACACGAGCTGTGACAGGCTATTCATCTTCGACTTCGCGGGCTTTGCTTTCCCGGTAAAATCGAACCAGGAATTCGGCCTCGAGGGGAGAGAGGTCGAAGCGCAGGATCGCCTGGCTCACAAACTGGGAAGGCTCGCTTCCCGGATGGTCGGCATGCATCGAGGCAATCCACTTGACCGCCCTGCGAATGGCCTCCCCTTCCGGCATCACTGTTGCCATGGCTTGCTCCTTCTTCTCTCAATCGTCGCGAAAAACCGCGGCTCCCGCGAAACCCGGTTTTAACCGGAAGCCGGTGCCGATTTAGTAGCAAATTTGACGCAACCCACGCAAGGATGTAAACATTGGACTCACCTGGACGACGGCGCGCAGCGTGTTCCTGAGAAGCACCCTGAGCGGCGGACAGGAAATCCCCGGAACGCCAGGCCCGGGCAAGCGATCGCTGCCCAGGAGTGATTGGCTCTGGCCGTGTGCGCCCTCTCCGCCACCGGTCCTGTTTTGCCACAACGCATTCCGCGACAAGGATGAAAGCCCATGCTCGACCAACCCTCAGCCGACCCGATGGCGGCCTACCCTGTCGTCATCGAGCTGCCGGTGCTCTGGGGCCACATGGACGCCTTCCAGCATGTGAACAATACCGTCTATTTCCGTTATTTCGAGTCGGCCCGCATCGCCTACGGCGATCGCGTGGAGATGTACCTTTACCTCGAACAGGAAGGCATCGGCCCGATCCTGGCCTCGACCAGCTGCGAGTTCCTCAAACCTCTCCGCTACCCTGACACCATCCGGGTCGGCTGTCGCACCAGCCGACTTGCGTCCTCGGAATTGGAACAGGAATACGCGGTCTGGAGCCTACGACTCAAGAGACTCGCCGCCCTTGGAACCGGGCGCATTGTCGCCTACGATTATCGGGCCCTCAAGCGTTCCGTCTTCCCCCAGTCGCTACTCGATCGCATCCTGAGGCTGCAACCGGAGCTCGGACTGGAGTAAGCATCATGCAACAGGAACCGTATCCGAGGCGCTTTGGCGCCCTGTCCACCTTGTGTTGCCGGATCAGCCGCCCCTCCTCACGATCCGGGACATTCAAGGGGAGTCGCTCACAGGCCAACCTTGACTGAGCGCCGGCGTGTCACGTGTCCCGCTTCGGCCATTCCGTGCCCTTTCGGAGGCTCACGAAGGCGAGGAAGTGGTCCCGTTCCACTTCCCGACCGCTCACGGGACACCTGAGGCGGACCTTTCGTTCTCCCACCCCGACCACCTCCCAATCGCCACGGAACACCCCGCCCTCGATGTGAATTTTGTGACCCACGTCGAGGGGAAAGGGGCGAAAAAGATACACGTCGTCTTGACTCATGGAACTCCCCATGGAGAAAAAAATCCTTCATCCCCCTAACGGGGGTCATGAAGGATGCTGACAGAACGTTCCGACTGAGTTCAGAGGACCTGGGGGGTGCGGGAGGCTGCAGGAGCAACGCGGACCTCACCCAAGCAGGATTTCACCCCCTCAAGCCTTCTTGCCGGGCTTCGTCTTTTTCAAAAGCTTGAGCGCCTTTTCGGTTTCCATGACCGGGATGACTTCCGCCACCCCGAGGTCGGTCCAGTTGAAAATGGAAGCGGCCAGCCGCACCTCGTCTTCGGCCTCGAACAGCCGAAACACCCGGTGGCCGGACACGTCGAACCACTCCCCCTTCACGGTCACCCCAGGGACGCTCTCCGTCGAGCCCATGCCCCTCTCAATCACAAGATTTCTGTCCTCCGGTGAATAGCTGAAGATTGCCAGAAACAACATGAGAGCCTCCTTCTTAAGTGACTGGGTTGTCTGGAGCTTCGAACCGGCGCCATTATAGTGAACCTGCGCTGAAAACGCCAACTTCCTTTTTCGACTTCCCCCGGAATCAGGATCCGCGACAAGCCGGCCCCGGCGGATCCCGCCCAGACCTGGGGACATCCGGGCGCGCACAGGTTCTTCCAACCGTCATGAAGCGGGTCCGTGTATAATGACTCTACCAAAGCGGGGACGGAGACGGCTCCCGGTCGAGGAAGCCGGGAACTTATGGGCGAGTTGACGGTCTAAGAGGTTGAGGGGATGCGGGCTGTGAATCCTTATGGCGAGCTCGAGCGGGGCCTCATCACCTCTGCCGCCAAGGGAGATCGCGATGCGTTCGAATCACTGGTGCGCTCCCGGATGCACCGTGTCTTTAACGTGTGCTACCGCTTGATGGGGGACCACGAGGAAGCCGGGGACTGCGCCCAGGAGACGTTTCTCAAGGCCTTTCGATCCCTCAAGGATTTTAGAGGGGAATCGAGCTTCAGCACCTGGCTCTTTTCGATCGCCGTCAACACGTGCAAGAGCCGGCTCCAATCGTCCGCCTATCGCGGCAGCCAACGAAACGTCTCCCTCGCCGCCGATGCCTCCACGCCGGCGGATCCTAGCGCGTTGGACCCCATTGATCCCGCACCGAGCGTGCTGGACCAGATGGAGCGCCACGAGCTGGAGGTCTCGATCCAGCAGGCGATCAACGCCCTGCCGCCCGAGGCCAGAACGGTTATTGTTCTTCGAGACGTCGAGGGATTTTCCTATGAGGAGATCGCCCGCATGACGGGGCTCGCGGTCGGGACCGTCAAGTCGAGGATCGCCCGAGCCCGCATGCAGCTGCGGGAGAGATTGAGAGGAGTGCTCTGAATGGATTGCGATCAGGCGCGAGAGCACCTTTCCGAATTCGCCGAGGACGAGCTGTCCCCTGATCTTGGCAGCCGAGTGGCCTCCCATGTCGCATCGTGTGAAGCCTGCGCGCGGGAGCTGGCCGCGGTTCGGGCCTATCTGCAGGCCATGCGCGGCCTTCCGCGTATTCCCGCGCCACCCGACTTCGTGGATTCGCTGAATCGGCGGCTGGACGCTCAACCCGCTTGGCGCAGGTGGATCTCCGCGGCCTTGACACCCCTCATTTCGAGTGTGCCCCTGCGGGCTGCCGGACTCGCGGCTTCGGTGATTCTGGTCATCCTCATCACCCATCGGATGGCTTGGAGGCCGCAGCCTCCACCGCCGCCTTCCGCTCCTTTCGAGCAGCAAGTCCCCATGGCGGGGCTGCCTTCTGCTCCGGAACGGAAACCGAATTCCGATACGCCCGCCCCCTCTGTGCTTCCACCTCCCCCCGACGCTCCCGAGCCCGGACGCCTCCCTGAAGACAATCGGACGCCGCTCCTGAGCGGGAGGGCTCAAGCGCCCGAAACACCACTCACCGGCCCGGGACGGGCTGATTCCGAAATCCATGGGGAAGTCCGCGAGACGCCTTATCCGTCCCGCGCCCCCACGGGGAAGCCCAAAGCCAGGGCGCCTCTCCGAACTCCCGAGGGCTCCGTCCGTGAGGGCGCGCTGCCTTCGACAGTGCAGAGGGACAGGGGACGGGCAGGCGAGGCCGCAGAGACGGCTGAGGTGGTCATTCTCCTGTCCCGCGTCGGCGCTCGGGAGACCCAGCCTTCGCAGGCCGCTCCGGTCGCTCCCGTGGCCCCGAGGAGCTCTGCCAAGAAGCTTCAAACGACTGAACAGTCTCCGGGATCATTATTAACGGAACCCGAAGAACCCCTCAGCAAGAGAGGCTCAATTCAAGCGAATCCACCCGAGTCGCGCGCGAAGTCCTCACACCTATCAGAGTCCATCGAGACGCTTCGTGGATTTCTGCGGCCCTTGTCCGGGACGATCGTGAGCGTTGAGCGTCCCGATGAGATTCCCCATCGCGCCATCATCACGGCCCGCCTGCCCGCGAGCGAATACGGGCGCTTCCTCAAGGAAGTGGAAACGCTCGGCTCGATCCAGGCCAAGTCTTCCACGCAGGGCGCACACAAGGGGGGGGATCCCATGCTGGTTCGGATCGTCCTCGTGGCCGATTAGCGCAGGTCGGAATAAATCTCGAGCGCAGCACCACGGAAAGGCTCGTGCCTCAAGGTGAGCCTGCTCGCCGCCATCTCCCGATCCACTGCCCGCTTCCGGCGTTGGTTTCGGGGCCCACCCCGGGCGCCCTCTGCCAGGGTCGCTTGCCGCAGAGCGAAATTTTTGGGAACTTTCTAACACGGACTCAGTCAGATACCCATGAAGGGCTGGAGAGGCTCCGGTCTGCTGGATGGATCCATCAAAGAGGGAGAGCCCCATGAGACGACCAGGCAACCCGCTATGGAAAAACTTGAAACGCAACACTACCCCATGGGTTCTGTTGCTGGCCGCAATGGCCGTTCTGGAGGGGATGGCCAGCGCCGCCAGTCCCATCCCGCCGAATCGTGGAGCCCCCCTCGGATTCGGCACCGCGCCACCGATGCCGGCTGCGGCCTCAGAGCATGCGTCGGATGACCGGACGTTGTCGCCCTATTTCCTTGTACAGAGCGACGATCCCACCCTGGATGCCCTCCCCCTGAAATCGACCGTGGCGGATGTCTCCATTTCGGGGGTGATCGCCGATGTCAAAGTCACCCAAACCTACCGGAACGAGGGCAAAAAGAGCCTCGAGGCCATCTACGTCTTTCCAGCCTCCACCAAGGCGGCTGTCTACGGGATGAAGATGACGATCGGTGAGCGCACGATCGTCGCCGAAATCCAGAAGCGCGACGAGGCGCGGCGGACCTACGAGCAGGCCAGGCAGCGGGGCCAGTCCGCCTCGCTCCTCGAGCAGCAGCGCCCCAACGTCTTCCAGATGAATGTGGCCAACATCCTCCCCGGCGATACGATCACGACCGAGCTCCAATACACGGAGCTTCTCGTTCCAACGGATGGGACCTATGAGCTCGTGTATCCTACCGTGGTCGGACCCCGCTATTCCAATCAGCCTGCCGCGACCGCGCCACCGGGTGAAAGATGGGTGGCGAACCCCTACCTCCATGAAGGACAGAAGCCGCCCTACACGTTTGACATCAGCGTGCATCTCTCGACCGGAATCCCGATCCAGGAGCTGTCCTGCGCCTCCCATCCGGTGGACATCCAGTTCAAGGAGGGGTCTAAGGCGGAGGTTCGTCTGAAAAAGGGGGAGGAAGGGTCCGGAAACCGGGATTTCATCCTCAAGTACCGGCTTGCGGGCAAGCAGGTGCACACCGGACTGCTCCTCTACGAGGGGCAACGGGAAAATCATTTCCTCCTGACGGTGCAGCCTCCCGAACGCGTGACTCCCAAAGACATCCCCACAAGGGAGTACGTGTTCATCGTCGATGTCTCGGGCTCGATGCATGGATTCCCTCTCGAAGTCTCCAAGAAGCTCTTGAAGAATCTTCTGCAGAGCCTTCGCGAGAAGGATTCCTTCAACATTCTGCTCTTTTCAGGGGGCTCCAGCCTGCTCTCCGAGCGGTCCCTTCCGGCCACCCCGGAAAACCTCAGGCGGGCTGTGGAGCTCCTCGATCGTCAGCAGGGAGGCGGGGGCACGGAGCTCCTGCCGGCGCTGCAGCGCGCCCTCGCCTTGCCGAAGACCGAAGGGGCGGCCCGCGTCTTTGTGATCGCAACGGACGGATACGTCTCCGTGGAGACGGAATCGTTCGAGCTCCTGCAACAGAAGATCGGTCAGGCGAGCTTTTTCAGCTTCGGTATCGGATCCAGCGTGAACCGCTTCCTCATCGAAGGGCTTGCCCGTGCCGGGGCTGGTGAATCCTTTGTCGTCACGAAGCCCGATGAGGCGCCCGCCAGGGCCGAGGCTTTCAGAAAGCTGATCGAGGCACCGGTTCTGACGCAAATCAAGCTCGACCTCGGCGGTTTCGATGCCTATGACTTGGAGCCCACCGGCATTCCTGACCTGTTCGCCCAGAAGCCGATCGTGGTGACCGGGAAGTGGCGTGGGC
>CAZGQL010000008.1:0-3692 GCA_964527905.1 uncultured Syntrophobacteraceae bacterium | reverse complement strand
CATTCCTGACCTGTTCGCCCAGAAGCCGATCGTGGTGACCGGGAAGTGGCGTGGACGCCCCCAGGGGACCATCACGCTGAGCGGCGTCGGCGGAGCCGGACCTTACCGGCAGACCCTTGACGTGTCGGGGGTGAGGCCGGACGAGGCGCATCGCGCCGTTCAATTCCTCTGGGCGCGGTCGCGCATCGCCCGCATGGCGGACATGAACCGCCTGAGGCCAAACGACGAGCGCACCCTGGCTGTCACAAGCTTGGGCCTCGAGTATCGCCTGCTGACGGCCTACACGTCATTTGTCGCCGTCGATTCCAGGGTACGCGCCGAGGGCAGGGATCCGGTCACGGTCCGTCAGCCTTTGCCACTGCCTGAGGGGGTGAGCGATGCGGCCGTCGGAGTTGCCATGGCCCCCGCAGCAGCCGGCCGGGCCATAATGCAGGTGCGCCCTGCCCTCCCTGCTGAGGCCCGTGAATCCGAAGCAGAGGCCCGTGGGGCTCGGGAGCCGCGAGTCCAGGCCGATGCGGCGAAGGGGAAGAACGGTACGCATCGACAGAACTCGACACTGGAGCTGGCCAGCCTAGAGGTGATCGGCGGCCTCACCCGCGAGGAGGTTGAAACTGTCGTGAAGCGTTTGCTCCCAAGCCTCGAGAGATGTCTGGCAAGAGTTGATACCCATGAATCTCACGGCGAAGTCCGGCTTAACCTCGTGATCGACATCCAGGGGCGTGCCAAGCCAGGAAAAATCCGTGGTCTCACAGCACGGTCGCTCACCCGGGAGGTGTACGGGTGCCTGATGCAGGCCGTGAAGCAATGGCGCTTCCCCGAGACAGCCTCAGGCGGTGTGACTCGCGTAAACCTCACGATCCGGTTTTGAGGCAAATTCTGCTGCCGGTCCGGTGTAAGCCGGGCCGGCCGATGGCACCCTCCGGGTATTGCTGAAGGGGCATAGGCAGAAGGTGACTCACGAGGGGGACAATCCTTGAGAATAGTTCCTTGACAGAAAGAGAATTTTTTCACTACAATCCAGCTGCTTTTGAAACGGCTCCGGCAGGGGACACGGGTCTTACAATGAATCTTGAGGAGGTGAAAAAAGAGATGAAGAGTGGAAAATTCGTTTCATTTGGAGTGTTGGCGGTATTTTTCATCTTCGCCGCCGCGTTCGTCGTCACGGCGGCCGACGTGAAGGATGAGTTCAACATCAAGGCCGGGTTGTGGGCCAATCCCACCAAGGCGGCCGTGCCTTTCACCCACAAGAAGCATGCCGAAGAGTACAAGATCGCCTGTAACGAATGCCATCACGTCATGAAGGACGGCAAGAACGTCTGGAAAGAGGGCGATCCGGTCGATCGGTGCGAGAAATGCCACACCAACGACGTGATCCAGGGCGAAGCCCAGCTGCCGCCCGATCAGAAGAAGCTGAATCTCAAACTGGCCTTCCATGACAACTGTCAGGGGTGTCACAAGAAGCTCAAGAAGGACAAGCCCGACACCAAGGCCCCCATCACCTGCACCGGCTGCCATCCCGCCGAAAAGAAGCAGTAGTCTGACATCGGGAGGAATACAGAAAAGCCGCCCGGGAAGGCAAGCTTCCCAGGCGGCTTTTCTTCTTTGGACGGCATGAGGCCAATGATAAAGATAAACCCCTTGAGACCCATCCGGCTCCCAAGGGGTTCCTTGATCCAGTATCCGCAGCCCGCGCTGCCGATTAGACTTCCTCGATCGTGATCGCTCCGGACTCGCACACTTCCACGCAACTCTCGCAGCCGAGGCACTCATCCTCGTTCACGGGCTCAGCCTTGCCGTCGACGATTTCATAGACATCCACAGGGCAAACATCCACGCACTCGGCATCGCCGGTGCATTTGTCCTTATCCACAGTGACCTTGAACATCTTCTCGTTCCTCCATCAGAGACCGATCGTTGCAGAAGCCCATAAGGGAGCTTCGCTCATCATAACACACTTAGCGCCCCAGATTCGCAGCGCCCGATCCGGGTCGCACCCCCGCTCGAATCCATCCACGAACGCGCAAATCCAAGATCCCGGGAGATCGTTTGGTGCTCTTGCATCTACCACGAAACGACACCGAGACCCGGCCAGCACTTCGATGGGAAGGGCCCCGATCCCTCGAGGGCTCGACAACCTCGAGAACACCCAGCGGCCCCTCCGCGTCTGGTTGGCTACACGCACCCGGTAGGCTTGGGAAGACCCGCCATCTTACAAGCTCCTTTGCCAGGTCCCGAGGGAAAGAGCTCGTAAATGTATTTGAGCTTGTAGCCAGTGACCTTGGTCAGGATCCGGACCATGGGTGCGATCCCGTGCTTGCGGTAGTAGTCCTGCAACACGTGGATGACCTTCCAATGCTCCTCGGTCAACTCGGAAATGCCCTCAGACGTCTTCACGTAGTCCACCCACTCCGGGCACCAATCATCGAAACTTGCGATGAAGCCGTCCTCATCGACCTCGAAAGTCTTTCCCTTGAATTCAATCTGAGCCATTGAGATTACCTCCTGTTAGATGACATGACCATATTCGAACGCTTCCGTCGTCCTGTTTTCAGGATCGCATCCACGATCCAGCGCTCCAGATTTCTCCCGTCGGTATACCGCGGCCGCGCGGACCATCGCGTCTGCCCAGCCTTGATGACCAACGGCGTGCACGTGGGCGTACGAAGCCAGAACCCGCTTATAGCACATTCCGTCCCACCCCGCCACAATTCCGTGCCCCTTCTCGAGCTTAAAAACAAGCGGCGTCGCCCCTTGGTCGACCCCGACGAGCCTGGAGTAATGGAACTCATGACCCTTAAAGCGCTCGCCGAGAGCGAAAAAGGGGTTGCCCCTCACACATTCAAGGACGGTGTATCCGTGTCCCTGAGGCTTCTTCTCCATCACCACGTCATATGGAAAAACATTGGTCACCGGAAAGGACTTGCCCTGACTGACGATGCTGCGGCACAAAAACATGAGGCCGCCACACTCCGCATACACCGGAAGCCCCGCTTGGATCTCTCTGTACAGCGAATCCCTGAAGATCTTGTTTTCCGCCAGCACCTCCAGATGCGTTTCCGGAAATCCGCCGCCGATGTATAGCGCATCCACATTGGGCATCGGACGCCGCTCAATGCTCGAGACCTCGATAACCCGCGCGCCACGATCCTGGAGGGCTTCAAGGTTTTCCGGATAGTAAAACTGGAAGGCCGAATCGCGAACCACCCCGATCGTCAGGGGCTCCGTCGCTTCGGGAGCCATATGAGTCATGGGCGCACGAATGGGCCGTCCGAGGAGTCCCGCGGACGATGCAATGCGCCACAACGCTTGGAGATCCAGACACTTCGTCATTCGATCGGCCGCAAAATCCATGGCACGGGCCGCATCACGGGACTCCTGGGGAGGAACCAATCCCAGGTGACGTTCTGGAAAAAAATTGTACAAATCCTTGGGGACCACCCCCAGGACGCTGGTGTCGGTCACCGGAATGGGGGCGCAGGCTTCACGCAGGTGCCTCATCAGCGTGGGGTTGTTCGCGCCACCGCCGGACACGTACACCTCGTCGGGAAGAACTGGCAGGTGCTCTCGATAGCTGCGTGCTATGGCCTCGGCCGAGAAGCGCGTGAGCGTCGCCAGGAGGTCGTCCAGTGGTGCGCCGCCCGGGACGGAGGGAGCCCGTGCGCGGAAACGGTCCAGCAAGGGATACACGAACG
>CAZGQL010000007.1:44028-58190 GCA_964527905.1 uncultured Syntrophobacteraceae bacterium | reverse complement strand
CCTCGGTCCTCTGGCCGTGGCCGCCCGCGTGCTGCTCAACAAGCTCAACGGTAGCGGCCGCGGCATGTCGCCCTTGTTGGCCAAACGGAGGCTCGACGCAAACGACGATCTGATTCTTCTGGATGTGAGAAGCCCGCAGGAACTCGAAAAGCTCCGGCTTCCCTACGACAACGTGGTGCACATCCCCCTCGGCGTCCTGCGGGAGCGCGCGGACGAACTCCCGAAGGACAAGGATATCCTGGCCTTTTGTCAGGTCAGCATGCGGGGCTATGAAGCCCAACGGATCCTGAACGGACTGGGATTTACCCGGGTCTGGTTCATCGAAGGGGGGTTGGCGGCTTGGCCATACGAGGTCTGGACCGCCCCCTGAAAGCAGCGGCGCAACCGAAACGCACAACCCGGAAGGCTGTTGCAGAGCCTGCACGGACCCCATCACCGCCATTCCCGAGCAGGCGGGAACTCATTTTTTTCGATGTCATTCACCCCCCGCATGCGCCGGGGTGGGGGGGATTTGAAGCGCTTACGACAGCCTTCCTTGAACACCCTTGCCCTCCCCCCGCCAAGCCCGGGGGACCTTCCCCGAAAGGAGCATGAGCCGATGGGCGTCGACACCCACGAGATGGATCGAGATGGCGCGATCGAACTGCTCGCACGACTCAGTGAAGCGCATGGAGCTCCGGGGACTGAGCACGCCGTGCGGGCGATTTTTCGCGAGGAGGTCGGTCTGCCCACATGGACGGATCGCTTCGGAAACATCTTCGCCCGCCGGACGGGAACTCGGAATTCCCCTCGTATCATGGTGACGGGGCACATGGACGAGGTGGGTTTCGTGGTCCAGGCCGTTACCCGCGGCGGCCTTCTGAAGATCGCCTCCCTCGGAGGCTGGTGGTCCCACGTGCTTCTCGCGCAACGCGTGCGGGTTCTCACCCGGACTGGGGAGGAAGTCCCCGGGGTCATCAGTGCCAAACCGCCCCACTTCCTCGGCGAGGCGGAACTGGAGAAGGTCATGAAGATCGAGGACCTGTTCATCGATGTGGGGGCGGAGGATGCGGCCGAGGTTGCGGAAATGTTCGGAATCGGGATTGGAGACCCGGTGGTGCCGGACACGCGATTCCTACGGATGAGGGCGGGTTCCCTGCTGCTCGGGAAGGCCTTCGATAACCGGGTAGGATTGGCTCTGACCATTCTCTCCCTGCGCGCGCTGGCCACGGTGGACCACCCCAATGAAGTGGTGGGGGTCGGCACGGTTCAGGAGGAGGTGGGAATGCGGGGGGCTCAGACGGCGGCACACGAGGTGGATCCCGATGCCGCCATCGTCCTGGAAGGGACCCCCGCCGACGATTTTCCGGGAATGCCCGAAGAGGAGCGCCAGGCAATCCTCGGAAAAGGGGCGCAGATCCGCATTCTGGATCCTTCAGCCATCTTGAATCGGCGTTTTGTGGAGCTCGCCGTCGCCACGGCCAAACGGCATGCCATTCCCCATCAGCTCGCCGTGCGCAGGAGTGGGGGCACGGACGCCAAGGCGATTCATCTGCACGCGAGGGGGGTGCCCACGATCGTGCTCGGGGTGCCCGCCCGTTACATTCACACACCCCAGAGCCTGATCCACGCAGAGGACTACCAGAACACCCTTAAGCTGGTCATCGAGCTTCTGCGCTCTTTGGATCCGGAAACCGTCCAAGGTCTTCAGAGCTATTCCTCTTGACCCTGCCATGTCAGGATGCCGCCCCTATTCGTTTGGCGGGGTGGGTTTCATGAAGTCCATGAACTCCTCCATCACTTGGGCCGGGTCCCCAGAGTTGTAGATGACGACGTTTCGGAGGTGCACAAAAGAATCAACATCCATTTCATGGAACTGGATCCCGAAGCCCTCTCGCTCTTGGTGACGAACCACGGTTCCGTCGACCTGGATAGACAGCTCCGAGGTGCTTCCTGACAGGAGGATTTTGGCTTTGACGGTCTCGCCAAGGGGAATCATCCGGGAGGACTTGACCAACATGCCCCGCAGGCTCAGATCGGCGACCTCACCCGTGAAGGTTTGGTCGCCGTATTGTACGATCGCTTCGGTCCGGAACAACACTCGCTTAAAACGTCGCTTCTCCATTCGCTTTCCTTCCCCAACAAGCCTATCCAGCTGCTGTGTAACCCCCCTGTCCCCACCCACTGCCTGCAGTTCACCCCTGGTGCTTCCGGTCATGACGGGCGATACTGCGCGTCAAGGATTTCCCTCAGCGCACGGCCCAACACCGGGTACTTCACACCGGTCGGCCGATTCAACGCCTAGGGATGCAAGATTCGTCCCAATCAGGACCGGTTTGGAAAACCGGTCGCCCCAAGCCACCGGCTGCGTGATTTCCGCCATTCTGTTTTTTTCCTGATATCGGTGGCTCTCAGCACGTTCCAAAATGGGGAAAACCAGGGTGCTTCGATGGGGAATTCTCCATCGAAAAAACGGGTAAGAACCATGACTTCTTAGAGTGAAATAAGGAGATCAAAGAAAATCAATGAAAGAACGAGATTGTTTCATATTCCATGATGTTTCCTATTGCCACGATTCACCGCGAGTACACCCGACTTAAAACCATCGAAAACAGTCGTGTTTGGCGTTCACGATCCCCGCTTTTTGTATGCTTTTTCACATATGCTCCCGCATGACTCCCTGAGAACCGGCAGATTCCGTCTAATCCGGGATAACCTTGGCTAATGGTCCTAGAGGGGACCGTACCGCGTTTGCGTCCCTCAGATCAAACCTGCTAGAAGGGACCATCCTTAACTCTTACGGGATGACCGCGAGGGCGATGTGATTTTCTTTGACAAGATAAGGAGAACCAGTATGGCGCCAGATTCCAGATCCTGGAGGCACCAGCTGGGGGAAGCATCCACCAAACTGTGGCGTGCCGCGCTGGTCGCCACCCTTCCGTTATTCCTTTGTTTCATCCATCTCACCGGAATTTCCGAGGCAAACTCAGAGCGTCTCCAGGGCGACGAGAAATGGACTTTCTCGAGTGACGCGCCCATGGTGATTGCTTCTGTCTCCCCGCCTCACGCAGTACCCCCCGCTTCCCCTGCTGGCGAATGGAGTGATGGGATCGACATCCATGTCCCCAATCAACCAGCAGTCTTGAAGTACGTCGAGGGTTACAAGGGCCAGGATCGAGACACGTTCATGGAAGCTTATGAACGATCTCGTCCCTACGTGCCTGCCATGACGGATATCCTCGAATCCTACGGCGTACCGTCGGAAATGGTCTACCTGGCTCTCGTGGAGAGCAAGTTCGAGGGGAAGGCTGTTTCCAAGGGTGCTGGCGGCTATTGGCAGCTCATGCCGAGCACAGCCCGCATGTTGGGCCTCAGGGTGGATCGGTGGATCGACGAACGTTTTGATCCGTTGAAGTCCACCGAAGCCGCGGCCCAGTACCTCACCATTCTCTACGAGCGCTACCAGTCTTGGCCCATGGCCATGGCCGCGTACAATGCGGGCGACGGCAACGTGGCGCGCGCGATCAAGAAACACAAGACGCGCGACTTTTGGAAACTCGCCGGCAAGAAGGCCTTGCCCTCGGTCACGAGGCATTACGTGCCGAAAGTCCTGGCGGCCATCCGGACCGCCCGCGACCTCGAAACCTGCGAGCTTCCCAAGGAGAACACCTCACAGGTGTTCGATTGTGAATCCATTCAGGTGAACGCACCCCTTGATCTTCAGCTGGTGGCAAAGTGGCTGAACGTCCCGGTGGACGAAATCCGGGAGCTCAATCCCTCGTTGCTCCATGATCGAGTCCCGCCTAATTCGGGATATGAATTGCGTTTACCGTCTGGAGCCCGAGATCGATTTGATCTCGCATACCAGAATTATCTCCGGCGTTAACGGCTAGTAACGCATCGCCCTGCGGAATGAATCCCCGTGTGAGTCCTCGGACTCACGAAAGGAACCTAGCCATGAGCGTTCGGACGTTGGCGGTTGAGCTGTATCGAATGATCCAAGCAGTCGAGTCCAAGGAAAAGGAGCTCGCCCTGCTGCCGCCGGACGCACCGGAGAGAGCGGAAGTCGAGCGGGAGCTTCGTGCGCTGCGCGCGGAGCGGGACCGCATCCGCAAGATGCTTGACGGCGCTAAAGCCGATTGACCAGGGGCGGCCCCAGTAGGGGCCGCCCCCATCGCGTTCTGGGGGTCAAACCACCACCCATACGGTGCAATGGTGGGCTTCCCGAACCACCTTACTCGAGACACTGCCAAAGAGGAATTCCTCCCGTTTGCTCACGCCTCGCCGCCCCACCACCACCGTGCCGTAACCTCCCTCCCGCATTTCATGAAGGATCAGGTCCGTGACGCTCACGGGCATCGAACAGACCTGGATCTTGAGCTGGATGCATCGTTCCGACATCCCTTGCGCGATCAGACGACCGGCCGCCGCTTCCATCAGCGTCAGGGTCTCGGCCCTGAGGGTTTCCACCTGGCGTTCTCGTTCGGCCTCGTCGGGAACGACGTCTGGGGAAGGCTCCTTGATCACGTTCAATAGCGTCACCCTCGCATCGGCATGGCAGGCGAGAACCCGCCCCACGTAATCCACCGCCTTGAGGGAATTCTCCGAGAGATCCACCGCAATGAGAACCTTGTTCTCCATGGCACCACCTCCTCCTCGCCCCGAATAACCTGATTCGTGGAAATCCGGCACAAAACGATCGAGGGACCGAACGCGCACCTAGTGGGGCAGATCGGCCTCACTCGCCCTCAGATCCGCCAGGAGTTCGTCGGAGTGCTCATAGAACACTTCAGCTTCCTGACCGAAATGGAGCAGCACGAGATTCAAGGAATCCGGAATGTAGGGAAACAGCTTCTGCAGATTGATGATCCTGTGTTTGAAAAACAGGGACAAGTCCCCCTGGGTCAGACACTGTTTCATTCGGAAACCTTCGGGGCCGCACGCGTTCAGGTCGGGAAGGGTGTGAAATCCCTTGCCAATTGTAAAAAGCAAGATGTTGCCCATCCCGAACAGGTCCACACCGAAGAAGTTCTCCGACCACTCGTACGTGTAATCGAAGTCAATCCAGGTATACATTCCGGTCGGACGGGCGATCAGAATATGGTCATTTCGGATGTCCCCGTGCAGCTCCCCCATGTGGTGCAGTTCATTGATGGCCTGAAAGCTCCCCAGGATATTGCGGAAAACCGTGGGGAAAACCTGATGGAAGTACGTCTCGTGGTCCATGTTCAGGTTATGAATGAAGTCATAATAGCGGGCGCCCTGAATCCGGTCGATGATCCGGACGGCATTGCCCGCCGTGTCCCTGACGTTCAGCCCCTGCACGAAGCGCATGTCCCCGTGCGTCTTATCCAGGATTCGGGCTTCCTTCGTCGGACTGCGAAAACACCGGATTTGAAGAGATCCCAGCTGCATGAGGAACGATTCGTGGAAGACGAGCTTGATGATCTTCGGGCTTCCATCCGTGAGATCGACAACCCGTTTGACCCAGTACTTGGGCTCTCCATCGAGCCCAAAGCGACCCTCGACCTCCTCTCCACGCACCAGGTAGTAACGCCCTTCGAGCTCCAGCACGTCGTCGGTCTTGATGTTCATGAATTCAGTGGTATCCGATACGATGTTGAGCTTTCCCCGAGGGGGGAACCTCGAGTAGGTTGCGATTCTCTCACGAATCTCAGCTTCGTTCATGGCCACCTCGGATTCCGGAGGAAAGGGACTGTTGAAGCGGATCAACGAGCCGCGCGGAGGGATACTTCCTTCAGACAAAAAAACGCATCCAGCAGCGCCGCCCGCTTGGACGGCACCCGGTAGTTGAAGGGGGACGGATGATAGGTCACCAGCACGCGATGGCCGTGGCGGGAAAACCAGGCTCCATTCGCCCGCGCCATCTTGAGGCCGTGGTCCTCGAGGAGGATCCGGGCGGCGGTGAGGCCAAGGCAAACCACCAAGGACGGTTCAAGGATCTCCAGTTCCTCCAGCAAGAATGGAAGCGCGTAGCGGCCTTCGGCCGCGGTGGGGGTCCGATTAGCCCCACCACTGTCAACGGGCCGACACTTCACGAGGTTGGTGAGAAACACCCGTTCACGGGACCACCCGATCGTTTCCAGGAGTGTATTCAGATTCCGCCCCGCCTGACCCACGAAGGGCTCGCCAAGCAGCTCCTCCTCACGCCCGGGAGCTTCCCCCACGAAAACCGGAATGCCCCCCGACAGCGGGCCAGTCCCGGGCACCAGCGTCGTTCCCATCCGAGTGCCCTGACGGAGGAGGTCGGAGTGAATCCTCGCGTAAAGTCGCTCCAGTCTTTCACGCCGGCCCACCTCGTCCATCAGAATTCGATGCCCCGTTGGGCCGGGATTTTCTGATCCCGATAGTGATGCTTCACCAACCGCATTTCCGTGACCGCATCGGCCGCGGCCATCAATTCCTCAGGAGCGCCGCGCCCTGTCACCACCACATGGACATGTCCGGGACGTGCCCGGATCACTTCAAGCACGTCGGTCACCGGCAGCAGGCCATAGGAGAGGACTAGATTCAACTCGTCCAGCACGATGAGATCGTGCTCACCCCGCCAGATCGCCTCCGCGGCCACTTGCCAGCCTTCCAACGCCAGTCGGCGGTCCTCCTCCATGGATTCCTTCTTCCAAGTGAATCCTGAACCGAGGGGGCGAATGGTCACGCCGGGGAGCCGTCTGCAGGCTTCGAGCTCGCCGTAGGTCCAGCTTCCCTTGATGAACTGGAGGATCAGCGCCCGCATGCCATGGCCCGACGCACGCAGGACCATTCCCAACGCCGCCGTGGTTTTGCCTTTCCCGTCTCCTGTGAACACCAGCAGGAGGCCTTTTCGCATGGAAGTCTCCTCCAGTTCGATGGGGTCAGGCACCCGGCGGCCCTTGTTGCAGTGCCGAGCGCGGCTGAACGGGGGGTGCGCATTGAAT
Organism: uncultured Syntrophobacteraceae bacterium; assembly: GCA_964527905.1. Classification (GTDB taxonomy): domain Bacteria; phylum Desulfobacterota; class Syntrophobacteria; order Syntrophobacterales; family Syntrophobacteraceae; genus CALBZH01. Next base: position 51,276 of record CAZGQL010000007.1, on the reverse strand, counting down.
CGGAATGAAAAAGCGGGCCGGGCGGCCCGCATCGATACTGCGAAGATAGGTGGCGTTTCCTGGGAAGAGGAAGCGCGGCACGGATTCAAAAGGAGACCGAGATCCTCGAAGAAGGAGCGTGCGATGCAATCACTCACTCGCCGTTGTGGCGGCTGGTTTTTCGGTCTTTTCGGTCTTGTTTGCCTCGCTGCTCTTGGGGGCACTCGAACCCTGGTTCTTGCCCGAATAGTCCGTCACGTACCAACCGGAGCCTTTGAGATGAAACGTGCTCATCGAAATCAGCTTGTGCAGCTCGCCCTTGCAATGTTCGCATGACGTGAGGGGGGGATCCGAAAACTTCTGCATGGCCTCCGTCATTCTTCCACACTGCTGGCATTCGTACTCGTAGATTGGCATTGCATCTCCCTCCGATTCTCATTGACCTGCTCGATCGAAGCACTTCGGCCGCCTCTCCGACGACCAAACCCATTATAAAGCGACTCGTTCGCTTGTCAAGTCTCCCCGCTGGGCCTCCTTCTATCTGCCCACACGCACGATCTGGCCGTTTTGCACTTGAAAGATCAGATAATTCCGCTTCAGGTCCCCTTCCGGAGTGAAGGAATACGTCCCCGTAACGCCTTCGAAATTGCGGGATTGCTGAATAGCCTGGAGGATGGCGAACCGGTCGCCCGCCCCTCCTCGCAGGGCCGAGCGGCCGGCAAGGAGGAGCATCAACGCGTCGTAGGCCTGCGCCTCCAGGTAAGATGGCGCTGTCTGATATTGCTCCTCGAACCGCTGGCAGAAGGCTCGGCTCCTTGGGACATCGGATTCGGCATAAAAGGGGGCCGCAAACAGGGCCTGCTCGATGTAACTGCTTCCCACATCGAGCAGAGCCCCCTCAGCCCACAGATTCGTCCCCAACAAGGTGGCTCCCAGCACGTTGTTGTGTGGTAACTGGGGGGCGATCAACGCCAATGTTTGAATCTGATCCGGGATGAACAGGGCCTCAAAGGGAGCCAGTTCCATCCCCGAAGGCGGCAGGTTCTGGTTGGCCACCGTCAGGAGTTTCTGCAGGGGCTCCTTGAAATCCGTCGTTTTCTCCCGGTAAGCGACGCTCGTGACGAGATTGCCACCCTCCTCCCGCACCACCTCCGCAAACACCTTCGAAAGCCTTTGGCCATAACGATCCTCAGGGTAAAGGGAGGCGAAACGCGTGTAACCGAGCTTGGTACGGCAGTGGCGCACCAGGGAGCGTACCAGGTCCCGATTGTCCAAGAACACGTGCAGAACATAGAGGTTTCGGGGCGCCTCTTCATCGCGCTGAGTCAGAGCCAGCATCGGGACACCCAATCGATCGGCCGCCGGCGCGACAGCTTTAACGGTTTGTGCCCCCAGTGGCCCGATGACGGCGGCGACCCCCTCTTCCTTTGCCAAGGCTTCAAAAGCCCTGAGCGCTTCGTCACCCTCCGTCGGAGCATCCTTCACCACCAAGCTGATGGTCTGGCCCGGATGATTCTTGTTCCACTCCTCCAAGGCCATGTTCAGCCCCCGCTGAACCATGCGCCCGTATTTCTCGTGGGGTCCGTTCAAGGGAACCAGGCATCCAATCTTGTTGAGGTTGAGGGGCGGTGGGGGTTCCAAGCCTCGCTGGGCGGCCAGGGAGGCTGTGCCGGCTCCCCGCAGGGCTGCTTGCATTTCCGGGGCCAGAGGATGAGACGGATAGCGTTTGATGAGGTCCCTGATCCGCTGCTGGCCCGCCTCGGCTGACACCTTTTGACTTTCGATTTGGGCCAGCCTGTACTCCAGGAAGACCAGCATGAAATCCGATGTGGTCTTCCTATAGAGCTTCTTGACGGTCCCCTCGTTGACGTCCTGAAGCACGGCGAGCGTCACCTGGGTAAGGCCTCGCTGCTCATCGGGCGACTGAGCCAGGGGAAATCCGGCCACAACCCACTCGAACGCCGTTTCCGTTTCGCCCTCCCCCTTGTAGACTTCGGCCATCAGCCTTGCAAGACCGACCCGCACACGGGGTTGAGAAGCGATAGACTCCCATAGAGGCATGGCCTCTTTCATGACTTGCTTTTTTCTGCCAAGCAGGAGCAAGGCCCGGAGGCGATCCAGCCGCGCACCGGCGTTCCCATCCCAAGTCGGAAAGGTGTAGAGCAGATAATCGATGTATTGGAGAGCTCGCTCCCCGTTGCCCTGTTCCAACTGAATTTCGCCCAATCGGTGCAGCGCCCTCGGCGCCATGATGTTGTTCGGGTAGGCCTGGGCAATCCGCTCCAGCGTCGCGATGGCACCCTTCGTATTGCCGGCTTTCTTCTCTTGCTCCGCTTTTTGCCACAGCACCTCCGCTTCCTTGGGTGGAGTGACGGAAAGGGCGGGAGATGCTCCGCGGGGAGGCGGCGGGGGTGTAGCGCTACAGCCTGTCAAAACGAGGCAAACGAGGGAAACGATCCAAAACCAGCGTGCTCTTTTCATTCGGGACCTCATCAAACCATGAACACCCGTGACCCAACCACCTGCGATCAGCCGGCGGTCGATGTACCGCTCGTGGGAGGGACGAACACTCCACCACGCATCGCTCTATACCGCAAAACAACACGAAGGGCACACGAAATCACGTGTGCCCTTCTCAGTGCCTAAGGTTGTTGCCGATGGAGCAGCCTGTTACGGAAACCGCGCCCCTATTTGTCCTTCACTTCCTCGAAGTCGGCATCCACAACGTCCTCATCGGCTTTCTTGCCGGCTCCGGCGCCCTGTGGGCCGGCTCCGGCTTCCGGTCCGGCTTGCTGACTGGAAGCCCTCTTGTAGGCCTCTTCGGCCAGCTTGTGTGAAACCTGCATCAGCTGGTCCAGTTCCCGCTGGATGGCGTCCTTGTCGTTGCCGTCGATGACTTTGCGCAGTTTCTCGATCTGAGATTCAATTTCGGACCGGGTCTGCGCATCCACCTTATCGCCCATCTCGCGCAAGGTCTTTTCCGTGCTGTAAATCATCGAGTCGGCGTGATTGCGGGTCTCGATGAGCTCACGCTTCTTCTTGTCCTCTTCGGCGTGCATTTCCGCTTCACGGACCAAATTCTTGATTTCATCCTCAGACAGGCCGCTGGATGCCGTGATGCGGATGGACTGTTCCTTTTGCGTGGCGAGGTCCTTGGCGGAAACGTGTACGATCCCGTTGGCATCAATGTCGAACGTGACCTCGATTTGGGGAATACCCCGTGGGGCCGCCGGAATGCCGACAAGCTCGAAGCGTCCGAGGGTCTTGTTGTCAGCCGCCATTTCCCGCTCACCCTGCAGCACATGGATGGAAACAGCCGTCTGGTTGTCCGTGGCCGTCGAGAAGATTTGGCTCTTCCGGGTCGGGATCGTGGTGTTGCGCTCGATCAAGCGGGTCATCACGCCACCGAGCGTCTTGATGCCCAGTGAGAGCGGCGTGACATCGAGCAGCAGGACGTCCTTCACATCGCCCTTGAGAACCCCCGCCTGAATGGCCGCACCGATGGCGACGACTTCGTCGGGGTTGACGCCCTTATGGGGCTCCTTGCCGAAAAACTCCTGGACCTTCTGCTGCACCCGCGGCATGCGCGTCATGCCCCCAACCAGAATGACCTCGTCGATGGCGGATCGGGAAATCCCCGCATCACGCAACGCGTTTTCCATGGGCGGCACCAGACGGTCGATGAGGTCTTCGACCAGCGACTCCAACTTGGCGCGGCTGAGCTTCATGGTCAAATGCTTGGGGCCCGAGGCGTCCGCCGTGATGAAGGGCAGGTTGATCTCGGTCTCCATGGTGGAGGAAAGCTCGATCTTGGCCTTTTCAGCCGCTTCCTTGAGGCGCTGGAGAGCCATCTTGTCATTGCGCAGATCGATGCCGTAATCCTTCTTGAATTCATTGGCCATCCAGTCGATGATCCGCTGATCGAAATCCTCCCCGCCCAGGTGGGTGTCCCCGTTCGTGGATTTGACCTCGAAAACGCCCTCCCCAATTTCGAGGATCGAGATGTCGTAAGTACCGCCGCCCAGATCGAAGACGGCGATCTTTTCATCTTTCTTCTTGTCGAGGCCGTAAGCGAGCGAAGCCGCCGTGGGCTCGTTGATGATCCGCAAGACATTGAGACCGGCGATCTTACCTGCGTCCTTGGTCGCCTGGCGCTGGCTGTCGTTGAAGTAGGCCGGTACGGTGATCACCGCTTCCGTCACTTTCTCACCCAGGTAATCCTCCGCCGTCTGCTTCATTTTCATGAGAATGAATGCGGAGATTTCCGTCGGACTGTAATCCCGACCACGGCACTGAAGGTGGGCGTCGCCATTGCTGGCCTTGACGATCTTGTAAGGCAGGATCTTCACGTCCTGCTGGACCTCTTTCGAGTCGTACTTTCGCCCTATGAGCCGCTTGACGGCGAAAATGGTGTTCTCCGGGTTCGTGATCGCCTGGCGCTTGGCCACCTGCCCGACCAGCCGCTCACCACTGTCGGTGAACGCTACCATTGACGGTGTCGTGCGCCCTCCCTCCGCATTGGGGAGTACCTTCGGGTCTTTTCCCTCCATGATGGCGACCACCGAATTGGTCGTCCCCAGGTCGATACCGATCACCTTACTCATTGCTTTGGCCTCCTTCATCGTTCTATGTCTGTGCGTCGCTTCCCGATCTTGTCAACGCCGTCCTGTTCTCATTCCTGCTTTCCACTCTTGGATACAAGGACCATCGCGGGTCGAAGCAACCGTTCGTTCAAGGTGTAACCCCGCTGGAACTCGCTGAGAACCGTCATTTCCTCGTGCTCAGATGACTCCTGCTGCGCCACGGCTTCGTGGAAATTCGGGTCGAAAGTCTTGCCGACCGCCTCGAAAGGGACGCACCCATGTCGAGCCAGGACATCCAAGAACCCTTTTAACGTCATCTTCACCCCGTCCAGCAGGGCCGGACCCTCCGGCTCTCCCTCCGCGTGCTGGATGGCCCTTTCGAGATTGTCCACCACGGAGAGAAGGTCCTTGATGAGGTTTACGTTGGCGAAGTTGATCGCCTCGGCCTTCTCGCGCTCGAGCCGCTTGCGGGTGTTGTCCATTTCGGCGGCCATGCGCAGAATCCGGTCTTGAAGCTGCTGGATCTCTTCTTCTTTGGCTGCAAGCAGCTTCGATGCATCTTCCTCCGGCTCTCCATCCTTCACGGCCTCGTCCCGCAGCCCGTCGACCTCACCTTCCGCCTGCCTCGAAGCATCTTCCTCCGGTATTTTCTTTTCCTTCATGCGCTTCCACCCTCGCACTGGTCGCCAAACTCCCAACATCCACTCGGCGCCACGAGCGCCCTCATGCCTGAGAGCCGATAGGCTCCGGGTCTTCTCGATCCTCAAGCAATTGGCTGAGCAAACCGGCGGTGAATTCCACCACCGGGATGATCCTCGAATAATCCATCCTGAACGGCCCGATCACTCCGAGCACTCCCATCAGGGAGTCCCCCCGGCGGTAGGGCGAAGAAATCAAACTGATTTCCTTCAGGTCCTCCAGGTCGCTCTCGGACCCCAACACGATCTGTACGCCCGAGCTGCCTTCCATGGTCATGTCCAACAACCGGATGATGCGCGACTTGTCCTCAAAAGCCTCCAGCATGCGCCGCATCCTCTCCACGTGGGCAAACTCCGGGTTGTTCAGCAAATGAGTCTGTCCCTCGATATACACCTCGCTGTTCTCCAGAGTCGATTGGACAAAACGGCGGGTCATCTCGAGCGCCCGGGTGTAGAGCTGATCGAACGTGCTCTTTTCGTTGCGCATTTCCTCGAGGATACGCTGCTTCACCTCGCCGAGCGGCACGTCCTCGAGCAATTCATTCAAATACCTCGCGTACTTATCCAGATCGGCTTCACTGATGTCCTCCTCCCATTCCACCAGTCGATGATGGACGAGCCCCGTTTCGGAAATGAGGATCACCATGATCTGATGCGCGCGAAGCCGAATGAATTCGATATGCCGCACGCGCGTTCCGGCAAGCTTCGGCCAAAGCACGACTCCCGCCTGGCGGCAGACGCGGGAAAGGACACCGGTGGCACGCTGGAGCATCTCCCGAACATCGAGCTCGGCATCCTGGAAAGCCTTTCGGATCATATCCCGCTCGCTCTTTTCCAACGCCTTCATGGTGACGATGGAATCCAGGTAGAAGCGCAGCCCCTTGGCCGTTGGAACGCGGCCCGCCGACGTATGGGGCTGGTGGAGAAACCCGAGCTCCTCAAGGTCGGACATGACATTTCGGATGGTTGCGGAGCTGACCTTGAGGCCATAGCGCTTGGCGATCACTCGGGATCCCACGGGCTCGCCCGTTTGGATGTAATCCGTGACCACGGCCCCCAGAACTTCTTGGTCTCGTTTCGTCAGCTCCATCTGCAGCCATCTCCCACCGTCTTGTTAGCACTCCCCACAGCAGAGTGCTAAGCCAACCTAGTGACGAACCGTCTGGTTGTCAAGCACAATGGGAAATTCATGTTTCTCTTCATCCCCGTCGTCACTCGCCCTCCCGAACCATGCCGAAGTCGTGAAAGTACTGCAGGAATTCCTCCGTGAGGCGAAAACCAGCCATGCGCATCCCACCCTCAGACTGGTTGTGAAAGGTGAGGATCAGCCGGCGCGGATCACCCGGGTCGTCTTCCACCTTCCCGATTCCCTTGAGTGATTCCTTGAGCGTTCCGCGTTCCTTTTCGTCCTTGATTTGAATCCACATTCGCTTCATGGTCGTCCTCCCCGTTCCGGTACACCTCATGACGGTCTAGGCATGTATTAGGCACTCGACGGCAACCCCTTGCCTGGGCGGTTTCCGAGCAAACGGCCCGAACGTCATCCATTGCAGCAAGAGCCAGGCAAAATCCAATCGCGTGCCGCACCGTGCACGTACCCTTTCCCATGGCCTCACAAGCGCCCTCCCCTCTTATCAAAATAGGACGTGCACCCTTGCCGACAACCCCCTGCAGCACGGGGGGCCCGAAGAGGACCTTTCGCACTTGAGGGGCTGCACGGATGGAATCGGACGGTCAACGGACATCCAAATTTTGGGGATGGAGACGAACCGGCAGCGTGGAGGGGATCAGGAAGAGTCGATCGAAGAATCTGAACCGAGAGAGCCTCACACCTTGAAGAACATGCAGTAATCGCAAAAAGTCGAGACCTTGTTCACCTCCTCAGGAGGACCCGTGAACTGCAACCCCAAACCCGTGGTCCGCTTCAGGGCTAGGAAATGCATCGTGCGCACCTTCGCTGTGAGCCCAGAAATGTTCTGTTTGTCGGG
>CAZGQL010000007.1:0-44018 GCA_964527905.1 uncultured Syntrophobacteraceae bacterium | reverse complement strand
ATTCGAGCCGGCACGGTGAATTCTCGGTCACGTGAATGAGCTGCGGCACGACGATGAAACAGCCGCCCTCGCTGATGTCGAGCATCGTGACACGAAAAACCTCCTTGGTTCGTTCCAACTGAAACCGTGCCTCGATGTTGACCTGAATCCGGTGGTGCTTGCGGATGGCCTCGGCAACGAACCGCTCCGGGTAGTCGATGATCGTGATGCCCTCACCCAGAGACTTCCGCACCCGGCTTTGGAAGCGGTACAAATCGCCCTCGTGAAAGAGCTGGCACACAATCTCGCCCTCAATCGGCACCGAAAGGCGCTCGTTGATGTAGCAAAGGGGATCGTCGATCATGATCAGGTCCCCGTGGCGCGCTCCAAGCACGTTGACGGTTGCTTTGAGGTTCTTTTCCGCAACCGATCGGACCGTGAGCTGCCGTTCAATGTAGAGGGGTAACTTTTTCATGGCGTTTGTCCTCGACGATCGCGCAGTTGTTCCCAAGGCCCACGGGAGGCCCACTCGCTTTCTCCATGCATCAGTTTACCGGGGAAAGTCACCGGCTCGGGCGGCCCCACGGTCGACAACCCAATGGCAGGACTCCCACGCATTCCAATCGTCAAAACAAGGGCGAGGGTAAAATACTTACACGAAAACTGCTTGTAAACACAAATCCGGTCGCCGTAGCGTGGTCGCATTCGTTCTCTTTCCTCGTATGGTCCAATCCGGCCCAGTGGGTCAAGATACCGAGCCTCTCCCCAGCCGCGCCACTCGGTCCATCAGCGGTTTGGCCAGCTGGGGAGCCCATCGTGTAAGCAGGATCATGAAGACCACGCCGAACCCCAAGCCGCTGAGGGCGATGCGTCCCAGGGACCGCAGAACCGGATGAGCTTCCAGGAAAGGGAGCCCAAGGCGTCCGAGAAGGTACGCCACCCCCGCAGCCGCCGCCGAAAAAGCAGTGATCAAGAGGGCACATCTGCCAATCCCCACGAAGGCCCCGCCTCCAAAGCGTCGTCGCCAAACAAGGCCCAGGACGACGGTGTACAGAGTGATGGACACGCAGCTCGCAAGGGCCACCCCGTCTGCCCGACAGCAGCGGACCAGATGGAAGTAAATGCCGACCGAAAGAAGCGTGACACCCGTTCCCAAAACAACAGGCGTCAGCGTGTCCTCGTGGGCATAGAACGCGCGTCCCAAAACCTGGAAGAATCCCCAGCACACCACGACCGTCAGGAGGATCCTCAAGATGCGTGCCGTCGTCTCCGTGTCCGTGGGGGAAAAATGACCCTGTTGAAAGATCAGGCGGACAGTGGGCTCCGCGACGACCATCATCCAGGTCGACACCGGAATCAGGATCACCAGGATATTTCGTAGCGCCAGGTTGAGCGTCTCGTCGAAACGCACTCGGTCCTGTTTGGCCACCAACTCCGCCAGATACGGGTAAGACGCCACGCCGGCTGCCTGCGCCACCGCACCGACGGGGACCATCATGATGCGGCGACCGTAGTTCAACCAGCTCACCGCCCCCTCCCCAGCCATCGACCCAAAAACGCGCAAGAACTGCTCGTCGAGAACCACGATCGACAACCCCAGCATGAGCGGCAGTGCCAGGGCCAAGAAGCGCTTCAAAGCCGGGTGCCTCCAGCACACCGTCAAGCAAAGGCCTCCCCCGAACCGAAGGGCACACCACGGCAGCACGAGGTGGCCGAGGAAAGAGCCTGCCAGCACTCCCCAGCAGAACCCCTCCATCCCCCGAAAGCGCAAGAGGACACCGCCGAGGATAATCAAAAGATTGTAGACGATGGGAGCCAGCGCGGGGATCAAGAACTGCTTGCGCACATACAGGATGGCCATGAAACACGCCCCGACCAGGAAGAACACTTGAGCGGGCAAGACAATGCGCAAGAAAACCGCCAGTCGCCGTAGCCCTTCCTCCCCCAGTCCGGGAGCCGCCAGGAACGCCAGTTGCTCGGCCCCGGCCATGGCGAACAGGGTCAACCCCACGATGGCAGCGGAGACCCAGAGGAGGACACAGGAAAAGAATTGCCAAGCGTCCTGGGGGTCCCGTTCGAAGCGGCTGGATAGAAGCGGGATGAGCGTGATGGAAAAGTAAGCCCCGGCAAGGAGGTAATTGATGAAGTCCGGAATCACGAAGGCCGCGAAGTAAATGTCAGACTCCCGCGTGGCGCCGAACAGGTAAGAAATCACCTGATCCCGAAACAACCCCATGAAACGCGAAAGCAGGGTGCTGATGCCCATCAAGAGGGCCGCCCAGCCCATGGCCTGCGACGATTTCCACCACGACACGCCCATGACAGCAAAAACCCCTCGAAGCGATACCGTCCCCGCGCCTCCGAGAACCCAAAGCCCCATTCCCCCTCAAGCGGACGTCATGCTAGTCTAATTCCCATCCGCCGTCCACCGCTGCCACACCGCTCTTACAATTCGCTTGACAGGGAGGAAGACAGGCTTTTATCTAAGAGCGAAAACAGGCTCGATAACAGCCAATAATATTTTGATTTCACTATAAATAAAATGAGGTTGAACGGCCGATCGCCCGGTCCGGGCGACCCCATTTTTGTCGGGTGGGCAGTGGATACGGGCGGGGCTCCAAGGCATTCCCACCACAAAACGCCGGCTGAATAAGCGATGCGGGCGCGGAGTCCCTTCCGCCATGGCATGCGACCCCCCAATCAACAAGCCGGTCTGGGGAGCCGCAGGTTGAGCCTGCGGCTTCTTGCATTGGATCTGGTCCGACTCTCCTGCCCGGGTTCAGTGGCTCAACCGCCTACACGTGAGGCATCCCGTGAAAGAAGCGTGGGTTCACTTGGAGAAGTTTTCCAATGAGATGGTCACCGCGGCCCTCGAGGGCGGGGCCGACGCTCTTGTGCTCCCCGCGGGCTGCCAGCCCGATGTCAAAGCACTCGGTCGCATCACGACCATCGCCCCGGACGGTGATCTTGTCCCCGGACGGGATGTCATGTTCGAGCCCCTTTGCTCCCCCGCCGACGAAGCACGCATCGCCCGGCTCCTGAGGTCCGTGCCTGTCGCCGTGCAGCTCCCGGCCCCGGGCCCACCCGTTGATTCGACCGTATTCGCGGGTTCAAGCAGGGGCTGGGAAGTGATTCCGCTCGAAAACCTGGTCGCTGGAGGCGGTCGGCTTCTCGTTCCCGTGCGCACGGCGGAGGATTGCTCCCTGGCCCTGACGGTCCTCGAGCGCGGGGTAGCCGGAGTCGTGATCCATGCCGAATCGCCCGAGCACCTTCGAGCCCTGCTGAATCTCGTCAAGACGTCTTCCGAGGCGGTCGTGCTGCAAACGGCCACCGTGGAAAGGATCGAAGCCGCAGGGTTGGGCGACCGCGTTTGCGTGGATACCTGCACTCTCATGGGGGAGGGCGAGGGACTCCTCGTCGGCAACTCGAGCGGTTTCTTGTTTCATGTACAGGCAGAGGCGAAACCGAATCCGTATGTGGCACCACGCCCATTTCGCGTCAACGCGGGTCCTGTTCATGCCTACGCGCGCATGCCGGGTGGTCGGACGCGTTACCTCTGCGAGCTTGCGGCCGGAGACACGGTCCTTGTGGTGAACTCCCGTGGGGAGACTCAGACGAGCACCGTCGGCCGCATCAAGATCGAGCGACGCCCCCTGTTACTTGTGGAGGCGATCGCTGCCGGCCGCAGGGGGACCATCCTGCTGCAGAACGCCGAGACGATCCGTCTCTCGGACCCGGGCGGTCAGGCACGATCGATTGTCGAGTTGAAACCTGGAGACCTCGTGCTGGTGGCTCTCGAGGGAGAGGGGCGCCATTTCGGGCGGAAAGTGGATGAGACGATTCGGGAACAATAGGCTTTGCAGCTGTGTCGCGCGGAACGGAAACGGGAGATGGGAATGGACGCCAGCGAGGCCCTGAAAGCTTTCAGGGATCGGATCGATCGCTTGGATGAGGAGCTGTTGCGACTGCTCAACGCGCGCATGGAAGTGTCCAAGAAGGTGGGGGAGCTCAAGGCAGACAAGGGGCTGAGTCTGTTTGATCCCAGTCGTGAAGAGCGGATCTTCGAGCGGTTGAGCGCCCTCAACCCCGGCCCCATCACGGAGAACTCGCTGCGCGCCATTTACCGAGAAATCTTCGCCGCTTCCCGCCTTTTGCAGTACGTGCTCCAAATCGCCTATCTCGGGCCCGAATGGACCACATGCTACTTGGCTGCCCACTCGTTTTTCGGCCACTCGGCGCGTTACCTCCCCACCCCCACCCTGGAGGACGTTTTCGATGCCCTCGAGAAGGGCGCCGCCCATCTGGCGGTGGTCCCCATCGAGAATTCCTTCCAGGGGGGGATCGGCGTGACCATCGATTTGCTGGTGGAGCGGGAGGTCCTCATCATGCGGGAGTGCTACATGGAAATCGCCCACCACCTGTGCGGGCAGCCGAACTCGCTTGAGGATGTCAAGCGGATCTACGCCCAGCCTCAAGCGATGGATCAATGCCGAAAGTGGTTCCTGGAAAACCTTCGGGACGGGGAGGTGTACCAGTGCAGCTCCAACGCCCAGGCCGCCCAGCTCGCCAGTCGGGATCCTTCGGGTGCGGCCATCTCCAATCTTTACGCCGCCCGCCACTACGGACTGAACATCCTGGCGGACCACATCGAGGCGCAGCCCGGAAACACGACCCGGTTCGTCGTTTTGGGCCGTGAGGCGTGCGCTCCGACGGGCCGTGACAAGACATCGCTCCTGTTCGCCGTTTCCGACGAACCGGGGGCACTGCACGGCGCCCTGGAGGCGTTTGCCGTCGCCCAGGTCAACATGACCCGGATCGAATCCCGCCCCAATAGACAGTTTCCCTGGCAGTTTCTCTTCTTCGCCGATGTGGAGGGCCACCGGGAAGACGAGGCCGTGCAGGATGCCCTGACCCGCCTGAAACCGCGGGTTTCGTTTCTCAAGGTCCTGGGCTCCTACCCCAGAAGCGATCCGAAGACTCCCATCCGGTTCGACAAGGAAAGGACGCGCTAGGATGCACGACGCGCCCACCGGACTTCGGCGCCGCCCCTGGCTTTGCGGCTGCCTCGTCGACGTCCCGCCCCAGGAGATCTCTCTTTATTTCCGGGACTCCGAGGTGGACCTGCTGGAGTGGCGTCTGGACCTTGCAGGCTCCAAGACGAGCGCCGAGGGTTTGGAAGCGGCCCTGGACCAGTTGACCGAGCGCAACAGGCATCCGGTGCTCGTCACCCATCGGCCGGTCCGCGAGGGGGGGCGTTTCGACGGGCCGGAAACCCTCCGTTTGGCTCTCCTGGAGAGGGCCGTCGATGCCGGCGCCGAATGGGTGGACCTCGAGCACGATGTTTCTGAAAAGACCGTGGAAGCCTTTCGATCACGGGGTGCCCGCGTTGTGATCTCGCACCATGAGTTCGCCGCCACTCCCGATACGGCCAGGCTTCGCACGTTGGCGAGGCGTTTGGCTTCAATGGGCCCGCAGGCGATCAAGATCGTGACGCATGCAAGAAATCCCGAGGATAACTTGCGGGTGCTCGAGCTCATCGCCTTTGGGCGCGAGACGCTGGGCGTGGAGGTCGTGGCGTTTTGCATGGGGCCGCAGGGGACATGGAGCCGTGCCGTATCCGTCCTTCTCGGAAGCCCCTGGACCTACGTGCGGCTCCCGGGTCGCGGCGCGGCCGCTCCAGGACAGGTGACCGCGCGGGAAATGCGGGAGCTTTTGCGGGCCTTGGAGGGAGGATCGCAACCATGACGCATGCTTCGGGCAAGCGCACGAGGAGGCTCTCGGCCCCATCAACCTGCTGCCGCGTGCTCGGGCTGACCGGCTGCTTGGTGCTCGCCGCCGTGCATCCCGCCGACGCCGTTCAATTGCATTCCGGCCCCGAGGGCCTTTACGCTCATCAGCTTTCCCACGTTTTCTTCGCCTCTTCCATGGGACTTCTCGTTTACCGGCTACGCCAACGGGAGCTGGTCCAGGAGCCTGGCTGGCGATTCATTCAATATTCCGCCATCCTGTTCATCCTCTGGAACCTGGATTCCATGCTCGCCCATTACCTGGACGACCGCATGGACCTATACGCCAAAATCGATGCAGCGACTCTCCAAGGGAGGATCTCCCTGCTGAAGGGCCCGACCGGTTTGATCCTTCTTTATTACTTCGCCAGAATGGACCATTTGATGAGCCTACCGGCCATCGTGCTCCTGTATCTGGGTTTGAGGCGGCTCGTGAAACGCCCGCCATCGCTCGGGGCGCCGCAGGATGGGCCATGACACTCCCGCTCTATCCCATTTGGCTGATCGACATCGCCGGTTCGCTGGCGACGATCGTTTTTGCCGTCCTTTCCCTTCGGTTGGCGCGGCGCCTGAGTAAACAGGATGTCGACAACGTCATCGGCACGTACCTCTTCTGGATGTGCTTCGCCCTCCTCATTTTTGCCCTTTCCCGCTCGGTGGGACATGTTGGCAAGCGCCTGCTAATACTCTCGGGTCGCAGCGACATCTGGGAATCCATTCAACCGTACAGTGGTTCGTTCAACACCATCGCTTTCATCCTGGTCGCATCGATTACCCTGTTTTTCGAACGCAGCTGGAGCATTTACCAGAAGATCCTGGCGGACCGGCGCGTGATTCAGGAGGCGCATGAGCGGCTGCTGTTCCTGAACCGCAATCTGGAGGACCTCGTCGCGAGAAGGACCCAGGAACTGGGCCTCTCCGAGCGGAAGTTTCGTCGGGTTTTCGAGCTCTCGCCGGATATGATTCTGCTCACGGACACCAACGGGAAGGTTGTCGACATGAATCCCGCCGCCCTCGCAATGCTGGGCGCCGCCGAAGGACCGCCGGAGTCTGATTTCGGAAATCTGTTCATCCGGCAAGGGGACTGGGAGGCGGTCCGCAAGAGCCTAGAGGAGCGAGGTGCCATTACGGGAAGGGAGGTTGATCTCAAGCGGGTGGACGGCAGCCGTTTCAGCGCCTTGCTCAGCGCGGCGGTCGAGCGCAGTGCGGAGGGTGGGATCGAAACGATCCACTTTCTCCTCAAGGATGTTTCCCAGCGCAAGTCCATGGAACGTCAGCTACTCCAGGCCGACAAGCTCGCCTCCATCGGCCAGCTCGCTTCGGGAATCGCCCACGAAATCAACAACCCCTTGAGCATGATTTTGGGATACACTCAATTGTTGTTGCGTGGCGAACCCCCTGAAACGCAACGGTGGGAGGACCTGCGGATCATCGAGAAGCACGCGAGGAACTGCAAGACCATCGTCGGGGATCTGTTGAGCTTTGCACGCTCGAGCCGCACCGTAAAGGAGCCCGCGCGGCTTCACGGGGTGCTCCAGGAAGTGTTCAGCGTGGTGCGCAACCACTTTGAAGCGGACGGCGTGGTCATCGAGCATCGGTTCGACCCGGGGATGCCGCTCCTCACGCTGGACGTAGGCAAAATGAAACAGGTGATCATGAATCTGCTCATGAACGCCAAACAGGCCATCGGCAAGCATGGGACGATACGTGTGGAAACCCGTGTCGAAAGGAATCTTTCTCGGGCCGTCGTCGAGATTTCCGACACGGGCTGCGGGATCGATCCTGAAATCATGTCCCGCATTTTCGATCCGTTCTTCACCACGAAAGGAACGGGCGAGGGCACGGGACTAGGGTTGTCCGTGAGTTACGGCATTATCAAGGACCACGGCGGAGACATCGTGGTGGACAGCGAGCCCGGAGTCGGCACGACCTTTCGCGTGCTCCTGCCCCTCGATGAGGAGAAAGCCCTGGAGCCATGAAGGACGTCATTCTCGTCGTCGATGACGAACAGGACATGCTCCAATTGTTGAAACGGAGCCTGGAGCCCGACCTGAACTGCACGGTCCTGACGGCCGCGTCGGCCGGGGAGGCGCTCACCCTCTTCTCGGAAACCTCTCCGGACCTGGCCCTCCTCGACATCAAGATGCCGGGGATGGACGGTCTGGAGCTGCTTGCCCAGCTGCGCCAAGTGCAGCCATGGCTCACGGTGGTCATGATGACGGCCCACGGCTGCATCGAAATTGCCGTTCAGGCCATCAAGGCCGGTGCCTATGATTTCGTGACGAAACCCTTCGACCACGACGCCCTGGTGCTCACCCTGAGCAAGGCGCTCGAACGGAGCCGGCTCCTGCGCGAAAACCTCAAGCTTCAGCGCTGCGCGCGGGAGGGGGAGGCGTTCCAGAACCTGGTGGGACGAAGCACCGCCATGAAGCGGGTGTTTGAAACCATCCAGATGGTGGCCAAGACGGACCTGACGGTGCTCATCACTGGAGAGTCCGGGACGGGTAAGGATTTGGCAGCGCGCGCCGTCCATGCCCTGAGTGACCGCCGGGAACGGGCCTTCGTCGCCGTAAACTGTCCCACGGTACCGGAAAACATTCTGGAAAGCGAACTGTTCGGCTACCGCAAGGGGGCCTTCACCCACGCCACCCAGAACAAGACCGGGCTCTTCCAAGCGGCTCACGGAGGGACCATTTTCCTGGATGAAATCGGAGACATCAGCACCAGCATCCAGACCAAGCTCTTAAGGGTTCTGCAGCAGAAGGAAATCAAACCCCTCGGGGACACGAAGTCCATTCACGTCGATGTGCGGGTCATCGCCTCCACGAATCGCAACCTTTCCGAAAAGATCCGAAACAACGAATTTCGCGAGGACTTGTTCTATCGGCTGAACGTGCTGCCCATCGTGCTGCCCCCTCTAAGGGAACGTCGCGAGGACATCCCCCTGCTGGTCAATCATCTCCTGAAGAAACACTGCGAGTCCCTTCACAGGCCCCTCAAGCGTGCCTCCGCCGAGCTCATGAATTGTCTGATCGCGGCTCCCTGGGTTGGGAATATCCGGGAGCTCGAAAACGTCGTGATCCGCGGGATCCTATTCGCCCCGGAAGAAGAGATCCGGCCGGAGGACGCCGGGTTCCACGCGATGGAGCGCACCGTTCAAGCTGCGGAGATCGGCGGGGTACACCGGCTGCCTTACCGGGAAGCCAAGGAAGAAATGATGCGTCGCTTTCACTGCGACTATATCGGACGCCTGCTCGCCGCGACGCAGGGCAACGTGAGCCAGGCAGCGCGGGAATGCGGACTCGAGCGGCAAGCCCTGCAGCAGCTGATGCGACGCTACGCCATCCGTTCCGAAGCGTATCGGGAGACTTGAGGTCGGCCCAAGGAGCGCCTTGCTTTGGGAGCCGACGCGTGAGCCCATCGTCCCCGATGACGGCATCCAGCAACGGCCTCCGCCGGGGTGGCGGATAAAAACTGCGTTACTGAAAGAGAATATGGGGAGGGTTCATGGGCCTCACGATCGGCGAAACGGCGCGGTTGCTCGGCGTCAGCGAGCACGTGGTGCGAGGCTATTTGGCGGCGGGAAAGCTCCCTTTCGGCATACGGGGCGCTTGCGTCGTGATCCCCCAAGCCGCGGTGGACGCCATGCTCCACCCCGAGAAGAATCTCCTCCCACCGGAAACGGCACCTTCGGCCCGTTCGGGGATTTCCGCCCAAGAGGAAACGGTGCGCGCCGTCCTCATGGAGCTTTTCCGCGTGCAGGAACAACTGGAGGACCGGTTGGATCTCGTCCACGAAAATCAACGCCTTCATCACCTTCTGCGGGACAAGGACCGGGCGCTCGCCGAGCGCAACGCGGAAATCGACCGCCTGAAGCGCGAATTGATCCACCAGCGAGGGCTGGCGGAGATGGAGGTTGAACAACGCAGGCGGACTCTGGAAGAGAAGCTGATCGTCCTGGAAGAGCAGGCATCGCGGCAGCTCGCCCTTGAACAGGAGCGATGCCGTGAGGAGTTGGCCCGAAGCGAGGAGCATTGGACCCGACGTCTTGCCGAAGAGCGGGAGCGATCCGCTCGCGAACGGGCCGACGCCCGTAGACACGAGGGATTCTGGGCACGTCTCACGAAAATGCTGACCTGGAGCTGAGAACCTCGCACACGGGGGAGAGGGATACAGGCAGGTGGAGTTCCCATTTCGAAAGAAAACCCTCACGTCCATGGCTCGGACGTGCGGTTGAGCGGCCAAGATCGCTCCGACGGTTCTGTCGGAGACCTTGAAGCGCTTCCCCGGGACGGCGGATCCGAATCTGCTGGTAGGGTTTGAATCCAGCGACGACGCGGCGGTCTACCGTCTCACGGATGCCTTGGCCTTGGTGTCCACGGTGGATTTCATCACGCCGCCCGTTGACGATCCCGTCTGGTTTGGACGAATCGCCGCAGCCAACTCCCTTTCAGATGTCTACGCCATGGGGGGACGTCCGCTGACGGCTCTCAATCTCATTATGTTCCCGGCCAAAAAGCTTGGGACCTCCTTGCTTCAGGAGATCCTCGCAGGGGGCTACGAAAAAGTCATCGAGGCGGGCGCCTGCCTGGCCGGCGGGCACTCGGTCGAAGATGAAGAGCCCAAGTACGGGCTCGCCGTCACAGGGGTGGTCTCTCCGGATCGCGTGCTGCGCAACACGGGAGCGCGGGTGGGGGATGCCCTCGTTCTCACCAAACCGCTCGGGACCGGCGTCCTGTTTAACGCACGCCGTTCTGGAAAGCTCCCATGGCCCGATTTGGAAGCCATCCTTCCCGAGGTGGCCGCCCTCAATCGGGACGCCCTCACCACCGCACTGCAAACCCCGGTAAACGCCTGCACCGACATCACCGGCTTCGGCATCCTGGGACACTGCCTGGAGATGGCGAAGGGCAGTGGGCTTCGATTCCGGCTGCACTTCGATGCTCTGCCCGTGTATCCCCATGCCCTGGAGATGTATCGCCGGAGGGTAACCACAGGGAGCAACCAAGCCAATCAACGTCTGGTGCAGGATCACCTCGAGTTCGCCAGACCTCTCGATGGAGCTCAGATGGGAATCCTTCTGGACCCGCAAACCTCGGGAGGACTGCTTCTGTCCCTGCCTGCCACCGAAGCGGACACTCTGGTCGGTCGCCTCAGGACGGCTGGCGTCCACTCCGCCCGAATCATCGGCGAAACCATCGAGGATGGTCCTGGCATCGAAGTCGTGTGAGCTTCACCAGTCTTGTTTTGGAACACGACAAGGCTCTAAGATATGGAATGAACAAAAAAATATAAGCAGGGAAAGGATGTTCTACCCTATCCCTGCTTATGGATCTAAAGATCTATGTGTTTAGCTATCCCCCAATATCACCGGGAGAGAAATTCGCATAGAGATCGTTAAATCTGCCCTTTAGATGACCAAATTTTGTTTCCATTTCGATTGCATCCGCTTTCCAATCGGTTGGACATTCGGTCCGAAGTCTGCCTATTCTATTTTCGAGCTCTTCGATGTAGATGTGTAAATCATTGACCTGGTCAGCGAATTTGCTCTTATCACCAGAGGAAAGTTTGTCCAAACGCCTCACTACGTCATAGGCCTTTGCTTTCCAAACACTAAGCTCGGCTACCAGGCTGTCACAGTAAGTCGTCACATCCTTCATGGCTTACTCCTTTATCATCCATCTAAGTTAATATTGTTTCGCTCGTCACTGTTCTAATTCATGTTCACTTTGCACCAAGCGTATATCAAGTTATGTGCCAACCTCATCCATCGGCCGCCATAGGCTCCATTTGCATTGATTCCCAATCGTCCTTGTGTCGTCGTCTTCTTGGGCTTGCAGGAATCTGGAGAGCCGCAAAGACCGTCAAATACGGCGGAGCCGTTGCATGCAGCGGCGGCGGTCCGCGAATTCGTTTGCCAAGCAGCCGGACTTCGCATATTTCTTGAGAGAGTTGATGGATTTATCCGCTCGAATCCTGGAGGTGCATCGCATGGGAGCACGGACGCATACCGGGGGCGGTGGGACCCTGTCCGGCGGCGGCAAGTCGGTTGGGGTTGCATGGAGCAAGGTCGAGGGGCGTTCTTTGCCCAAGCTGCCCCAAGCGGCCCACACCGCCCTGCGCGCCCTCATCGATGCCTTGCCCATGAGCCTGGTGACCCTTGACGCGCAAGGATTCATCACGCTGGCTAACGAAGCGTGGCTGCGCTATGGAAAGGATCGGGATCTGAACGATCCGGCGTCCATCAGTCCTGGAGTCAACTACCTCGAGGTATGCCGTCGTGCCGCACAGGAAGGGGACGAGACGGCCGCCCGGACCCTGGAAGGACTTGAGGCCATTCTGGAAGGACGGTTAAACCAATTCACACTGGAGTATCCGTGCCATTTCGAGCGCGAACGGCACTGGTTCGTCATGCGGGCGGCTCCCGTGGGCGAAGGTCCCCTCCAGGCGGTCATCCTGCACATGGACATCACCGAGCGAAAGCTCGCCGAGGAGGATCTGCAGGAGGCCCATGACCGGCTCGAGCAGCGGGTCACCGAGCGGACCGCCGAACTCAGCAGCACGAACGAGAAGCTCAAGGTCGAGGTATCCGAGCGCAGGCGAGCCGAAGAAAAGCTTCGGGAGGCCCTGGCCGAAATCGAACGTTATAAGGCGCAACTGGAGGCGGAAAGGGCTTACCTACGCGAGGAAATCCACGCGGAGCACAACTTCGGGGAGATCATCGGCACGAGCGACGCTCTCAAATACGTTCTGTTCAAAGTGAGACAGATCGCTCCCACTGACACGACGGCTCTCATTCTCGGAGAGACCGGCACTGGCAAAGAATTGATTGCCCGCGCGATCCACGGCGCCAGCTCTCGAGCGGACCGGCCGCTGGTCAAGGTCAATTGCGCCGCTCTTCCCGCAAACCTCATTGAAAGCGAGCTTTTCGGCCACGAGCGCGGGGCCTTCACGGGAGCTTTCGCGCGGCAGGTTGGCCGCTTTGAGCTGGCCAACGGCGGCACTTTGTTTCTGGACGAAATCGGGGAAATGCCCCTCGAGCTGCAAGCCAAACTGCTGCGGGTGCTCCAGGATAAGGAATTTGAACGCCTCGGCGGGTCCAGGACGATCAAGGCGGATGTGCGCCTCATCTCGGCGACCAACCGCAACCTCGAGCAGGAGGTTCGCGAAGGGAGGTTCCGACAGGATCTCTTTTATCGCATCAATGTTTTTCCTATCACCCTGCCGCCCTTGCGCCAGCGCAAGGAGGACATCCCGCTCCTCGTGAGCGCGTTCGTCGCCCGCTTGAGCAAGCGGTTGGGAAAAGGGATCCGAAGGATTCCCGACGCGGTGATCGAGGAGCTCCAAAGCTACCACTGGCCGGGCAACATTCGAGAGCTGGAAAACGTGATTGAGCGAGCCGTCATCAGCTCGGAGGGTTCCGTGCTCACCCTCGCCGACCGCCTTACGCCCGGGGAGTCCCCCATGGCCCCGCCTGGTCCGCAGAATCTCCAAGCCCTAGAGCGCGAGCACATCCTGAGGGTGCTCGAGCAGACGCGCTGGAGGATCGAGGGGAAAGGCGGTGCTGCCAACCTCCTGGGCCTCAACCCCAGCACCCTCCGTGGTCGTATGCGTAAGCTGGGGATCTACCGGCCGTAACACCCTTTGGTAAGGCCTCTGCTCCATTGGAAGGACCACGAAGGACTGTGAAAACGATTCCACCGTAGGATGTCAAAGAGACGAGAGAAAGGAGCGACCATTGCCGAGAGCAAGCAAATCCGAGAATGTTCCCGCTTCCATGAAGCCCTACTTCGAAGCCATCGTGGGGCTCACGGACGAGTTCTGCAAGAAGCACCTGACCGATGAATATGCCGTCCTCGCTCGTCAGGCGGCGGCGGCTTTGTGCCGGAAACGACCGTCGCCCCTCGCCCAGGGCAAGGCCGAAGGTTGGGCGTGTGGAATCCTCCACGCATTGGGCTTCGTCAATTTCCTGTTTGACAAGAGTAAGAAGCCGTACATCGGTGCGGCGGATCTGTACAAGGCGTTTGGTTTGAGCGCCAGCACGGGTTCGGCCAAGTCTAAGGCGGTGAGAGACAGCCTGAAGATGATGCGGTTCGACCCCAACTGGACTTTGCCGAGTAAGCTGGCAAGGAACCCGATGGCATGGCTGATCACCGTGAACGGTTTTCCGGTCGACGCCCGCATGATGCCGCTCGAAGTTCAGGAGGAAGCATACCGGAAGGGGCTGATCCCCTCCATTCCGGGCCGGCCAAAATCGGATGCGTGATGATCTCCGGGTTCGCAAAAGGGCTCCCCTGTTTGGCCCAAGCGTCGACGGGGAACAGCCCCACTGTGGATGATAACGCCGATCACCTTGATCGATTTGTGGACCGCGGACGATCCGCGGAACGGTTGGGGTGGTGCCGACTCACCGGAGTCCGAAAACGTGGTCACGAACGAACGCGCGTCGGTCCTCCGGACGCGACGCGAGCCTGAACCCGTGCTCGGTCAAAACCCGCTCGACGAAGGCGCGCGTTCGGAATTCCTCCCCGTCCCCCCGGTCGGCACGGAAGTCGTGGCAAGCCACGCATATCGCCTTGAGCTGCTTGAGAACGGATTGCATGCCCTCAAGGGCATGCCGCTCGGCCCCTTCGATGTTCATCTTCACGAAGGAAATCCCGGAGAACCCTGCCTCCTGGCAGATCTCATCCAGCGAGGCACCCCGAACCTCAATCCCCGACGGATCATCCCCAAGCGTGATGGCGGCGTCGTACCACTGGCCGCTTTGGGACATCCGAACGCGACCCGGTCTGTCCATGACGGCTACGTGAAGGGGGGTTACGTTTCTCAAACCGTTTCTCCGGCAGAAGTCCTGCAACAGTTCGAAGGACTGCGGGTGCGCTTCGATGGCGAGCACTCGACCCGTGTCGCCGACGACCTGCGAAAAGGCCATCGTATCCTCGCCTCTTCCCGCTCCGACATCGATCACCACATCACCGGGCTGAGGCCTGTAGAACCGCAGCCAATAATCCCGGGCCTTGGCAAGATACCGTTCGGCCTGACCGCTCCACTTGGCGTAGGAGGAGGAACGATACTCGTACCGGCGGCCGTCTGGAAAATAGTGGGGCCCCACCCGATGGACCCAGAGCCCGTCTTCGTAGAAGACATCGATATCCCGGCCTCCCCGCATTCTGGCAAGTCGGGTTGAGACCGCCGCCAGGATGAATCGGCCCCCGGGTCGGTCGAGCAATCGAATCATAAATTTTTTTAGAGACATAGCTGCAGCTCCGTCTGGTTGTTGTCGGCCGGATGAACGATCCGGCGATCCTACCGCAAAGCCCCGTGAGGAGCAAGGATCCCTGGGCGAAGTCGCTCGGTCGGCAGAGGGAGGAGCGCTGAAAGGCTGCGGGACGGGATTTGTTCTCTCGGTGCCCCCTTAACCTGGCCTATTGCGCCAGCCTCTGGTACACTGTTGCACATGGCCTGATCAATCTCTGTGAAAGGTGGACGACATGAGAGCTGGGATCCGTCGTTTCCTTTTGAGCAAACGCTTCCTGGTGCCTTTGGGAGCCCTGCTGTTCTACACGCTGGCGGGGTTCGTCCTGGCTCCGATCGGGGTCCGCTGGTACGTTCCCAAGGTCATGCGCGATCAGTTCCATTGCCAGGCCACCCTCGGCGACGTGCGCATCAATCCGTATCTGCTCCGATTCGAAGCCAAGGATTTCAAGCTCAACGGGCCGGATGGGGCCCCGCTCATGGGTTTCGCCCGACTCTTTTTCGATTGTGAGCTGAGCGGCTTCTTTCGGAAGGCGGCCCACTTCAAGGAAATCATTCTGGAAAACCCGTCGGCGAATCTGGTCGTGGAGGCCGACGGGTCGCTCAACTTCGCCGTCCTTGCCCCCAAACCCTCCGAACCAAAGCCCGAGCCTGACCCCCCCCAGTCCGGATCCTTCGGGCTCATCCTCGGCACGGCAGCCATCACCGGGGGAGAGGTGACCGTAACGGATAAACGACAGGTCAGCCCGGCCGCCCTGACCTTTCAGGATCTGAACCTGGAACTGAAAACACTGACCACACTGGTGGACCAGAGCGGTCTCTACAGTCTGGAGGTCGGAACCCAAGATGGGGAAACGTTTGCTTGGCAAGGCCAGCTTTCGCTCGCGCCGTTTCACTCCAGCGGGAAAATCGTTTGCAGCGGCATTCGAACCGCTTCCTTCTGGCAATTTCTGCAAAACATGCTGAATTTGGAGCGGCCTGAGGGGAGCCTCACCGTCAGCACCGATTATCAGTTGAGCGCCGCACAGTCCCCCCTGCAGATGACCTTGGAGAACCTGCGCGTGGATCTGTCCGGTTTGGCACTCAAGCTGCCGGACACCGAGGCGCCCTTCTTCGAGCTCAACCAGTTTGCCATCGACTCGGCACGGTTCGACCTGGCTTCGAGGGAGCTGCAGGTCAGCCGATTTCTCGTCGACGGGGGCGCGGTACGTGTCGGCATCGACGAGGCCGGTCGGAGCACCCTCGAGAAGGTCCTGCGTGTCAGGCCCGCATCCGAGGGCACGGAGTCGCGACCCGCGCAATCGGACGCCGACGCAGCACCCGCTCCCGCCGAAGAGCCGCCCTGGACGGTCCGGGTGGACACGTTTGAGCTCAAGGACTTGGGCTGCCGGCTCGAGGACATGAGCCGGTCCTTGCCCATGGCCGCCGGAGCGTCGCGTTTTTCCATGCGCTTGCGGGCCACCCTCGAAGCCGGCGCCAGGACCCAGGTCGCGGTCCAGGACATCGTCACCGAATTCCAGGGGGTGACCGTCGGCGTCAAGGACGCCCCCAGACCCTTGTTTGAAGCCAGGCAGCTGATTCTGGAGGGAGGCGAGCTGGACCTCGGCGCACGCACGCTCAACATTGCGCGCATCGGGATGAGCGAGGGGCACCTGGATGTCGGGGTGGACCCACAGGGCAAGAGCAACTGGGAGCGCCTCCTGGCAGGCGGAAAAAAGGTCGGAGCCTCCCCGGCGCCCAAACCGGATGCGGATCCGAAGTCTTCGGAGAGCCCTCCCGCGGAGGATACCCCCGTGCAGCCTACTCCAGCGGACATAAAGGCGGAGGGAGCCGGGCAGCCGCCGACGCCAGCCCAAGCATCCTCCGCCGGGCAAGTGCCATGGAAGGTCCAGGTCGAGGGCGTCGACATCAAGGACATGGCCGTCGGCCTCGAGGACCTGAGTCGACCGTCGCCTCTCACGGCCGGGATCGCGGGCCTTTCGGTCGGATTGAAGGCCAGCCTGGAGGCCGGTGCGAGGACGCAGGTCAGGGTCACAGGCATTGCCAGCGAGCTCAAGGGCTTGCAGCTGGGGGTCAAAGGGGCCCCCAAACCCCTGTTCGAGGTCCAGAAATTCGTCCTGGAAGGGGGAGAGGTGGACCTGGCGGCCAAGACTCTCACCCTTGCGCGCATCCACCTGAGCGACGGTCACGCCGATGTGGGGCGCGACCCGGATGGCAGGACCAACTGGGAACAGCTGTTTGCCGGAAAAGCTGATGCGTCGGCGCCGGCAGCACCCAAATCCTCCCCGGGCGGGGGGGCTCCCTGGAAGTTTCTCCTCAAAAGCCTCGAGCTCGACAACTTCCGCTCGGAGGTCATGGATCGGACGGTCCAGGCCGAGAAGCCCCTCTACCAGATCCGCGACTTCAAGGCGCGGCTGGCCGAGATCGACGGCAAGTCCCCCATGAGCTTTGAAATGGGTTTTGGGCTTGAGCAGGGTGGACAGGTAGCCCTGCGTGGTAAGGTCGATCCCGCGACACCCTCGGTGGAGGCGAACGTTAGCCTCGCTGGTGTGGTCCTCACTCCGGTGCAGCCATACCTCGATCCCCTGATCACGCTCACCCTCGATTCCGCCGCGGTGTCGACCGAAGGAGTCTTTCGCTATGGGCAACCCGGTGGCGGTCCCAAGATGTCTTACCAGGGAAGCTTCGGCGTGGACAAGCTGAGTCTCAGCCAGCCCGGTTCCAAGGAAACCTTCCTGGGCTGGGGAGCCATGCGGATTCCCCAAGTCAAGCTGACAATCGAGCCCAATGAGCTGCAAGTCGGGGAAGTGACGCTCTCGAAACCCGTCGGGCAATTGATCATCGCCGAAGATCGAACCGTGAACCTGGCGAAGATCGTGAAAGAGCAGCCCGGCGCCGGCGGAGCGGCCGCTCCTCCCCCCTCACAGCCCCAGTCCAGGAGCGCAGCCGCCAGGAGCCCAGCCCCCAAAGGCCCTGCAGGTCCCGCCTCACCACCGGCCGGAAGTGGGACGCCTTTCCCCTTCACCATCGGCAAGGTCCGGATCGAGGACGGCAACATGGTCTTTGCCGACCTCAGCCTGAAGCCCAAGTTCCAGACCCGGATTCACGCCTTGAAGGGCTGGGTGGGGAAGCTTTCCTCGGTGACCAAGACGCGCTCCGAGGTCCAGCTTGAAGGGCGCGTGGACAACTATGGCCTGGCGAGGATCACGGGATCCCTCGACATCAACGATTTCAAACGCTCCACCGACATCACGATGGTGTTTCGCAACGTGGAAATGGCCAGTATCAGCCCCTATTCGGGCCGGTTCGCCGGACGACGGATCAAGTCGGGCAAACTCTCCATGGACCTTAGGTACCAAATCCAAAATTCCAAGCTGGTGGGTGATAACAAGATCATCGTGGACAACCTCGTGCTGGGTGAGAAAGTCGACAGCCCCGATTCGACGAACTTGCCGCTGGATCTGGCGGTCGCCCTGTTGCAGGATTCGAACGGCCGCATCGATCTTGGACTGCCCGTCACCGGCGAGCTCAACGATCCCCAGTTCAGCCTCGGTCCCATCATCTGGAAAGCCTTCGTCAACATCATTACCAAGGCGGTGACGGCGCCGTTTCGAGCGCTGGGATCGCTCCTGGGAGGAGGCGGCGAGAAGTTCGAGGCTGTGGAGTTCGATCCCGGGAGAGCGGAGCTTCTGCCGCCGGAGAAGGAAAAGCTGAAGAAACTGGCCGAAGCGCTGCAGAAGAAGCCTCAGCTCAGACTGGTCGTCCTGGGCCAGTTCAGCCCGGAAATCGACGGCCTGGCCCTCCGGCAGCTCCATGTGACCCGGGCGGTCGTCGCCCGCATGGGACGGAAGCCGAAATCCGATGAGGAATTCGAGCCGCTCGATTTTGGCGATTCCAAAGTCAAAGGCGCCTTGGAGAAGCTGTTCACCGAACGATTTGGTCCCAAGGCCCTCGATGACCTTGAGAAAGCGGTGAAACGCGGTGAAATCAAGCCCCAGCCGTCCCCGGAAGAAGCCGCAGCGGAAAGGAAAGCCAAGAAGAAGCGCACCGGCCTCGCGAGGCTCTGGAGTGCGACCAAGCTCTACAAGATCGTCCCGGGAGTCATGAGCCCCGAGCAGTCGGATGTTCTGGCCGCCGAGCTGTTCACGCGCCTCGTGGAGAGTGACCCCAGCCCAGATGAGGCTTTGTCTCAGCTTGCCGTGAACCGCGCCCAGGCGATCGCGTCCGAGCTTCAACATGCCCTATCCATCCCGTCAAACCGCCTGAAGCTCGGTGAAGTGCAGCCGGCGGCCGACGAGGCGGGGCTCTCCACCAAGTTCTCCCTGGACACCCTGGGTGCGGGGAGCTGAGCCCTCACGCGGCGGCCGCACCATGAAGGTGCGCCCAAGCACCGGCCCCAGTGCGGAGGTCGGAAAGCTTCGATCCGCCCTCTTTCCCCCGATTGCCGCTCCTCTTGCTTCTGCCTCCCATGAGCGCCTTCTCAATGCCCCGAGCCCCATAACTCCCGTATCTCCCGCCATGGAGTCGGTGCGACGTTTTTTTGAAGAGCCGGCTGTGACCGTTTGGGCTGCAACGGTGTAAAGCTATACAGGACAGGCCGAATACGGGAGGTCGGATCGAGCTTTTTCCCGCGCTCGGCGAGGGGGTCAAGACCATTTGTGACCATTGAATTCTAGTGAAAAGGAGAAGGCGCATGCGGCAAATGAAGGCGGCAACGAAGATTGGCATGATGATGCTGGGATTTCTGGTGGGAGTGATGGGTATGGCGGCTCCGGTACCGGCTCTGGCGGGTTGTGCGGTGACGGCTCAGGGAAGCGGCACGGGAACCGTGGTCACCTGCTGCAGTGGTCAGGGCTTCATTGTGAACATCGATGGGGAAAATGTGAAGCTGGTCGGTCTGGGTCCAGCCTGGTACTGGGCTGCAGCCGAATACGCGCGGCCGAACGTCGGGGATGAGGTCGCGGTCGTCTGGAATGTGATGCAGTGCAACACCGTCGAGCAAAACGTGTTGGTGTCCCTAGATTATACTCAGGATGCGAACACAACGGCTCTCATCCTCCGCGACGACAATAACGTGCCCTTGTCGAAGGCTGTCAATCGACAGGTTAAACGCCAGCAACAACTCAACCGGCAAAATCGATACGGTCAGGCGGAGTAACCGGATCGGTTCCGACCCCCGTCCGCTCGATGAGGGCTCCCTGTGAAGGGCGCCCTCATCGCCGTTCCAAGCGTCACGAAAGCCGTCGCTATCCTGATTCTACCTCCTGGTTCCTTCACCCCCCTGAGGACAACCCAGCCCCACTCGTACACTTTTCGCTCCATTTCCGGCACTATCCCATCTCGTAGTTCATCAAGGCGCGTGCGTCATGCAACGATGGGCGCGCTCTTCAACCGCGACCCAGAAGCTCGCGCTTGAGAGAATCGCTCAAGGGCCGGGGTCCAAGCCACATCGAGAAGACGGCCGTCGCAAAGTCCTCTCCTTCGAGGGTCCCGAGGTCGACGCCGTTGAGCGAGAGGGTCGTGCCTCGTCCGGGAACGTAGGTCAGGGCATAGCGGTCCCCCGGCTTGACGTCGCGGTAAAGGGTGTTGAGCCGGTCGACGCGCGGCTTGAGGCCGGCCAGGGTCTGGACATCCACGTTCTTCTGGAGCAGCTTTTCCGTCAGGGTCACGAAGTCTTTCGCGGAAATGGCGTGGAAGTATTCGATTTCGAGGCGCTTGGGCACGTTCGTCAAAACGGTGGCCGGCGCCACGCCCTCGCCCAGATACAGCGCGGCGACACTCACCTTCACGACCTGCCAGACTCTCTTGAGTCCGACCCCGTTCAGGACCATCGGGACCTCGGAGGCCGTGACGCGAGGCGTGAAATAGACTCCCTCGATCAGGCGGGCCTCGCTCCCCGAAGGCCCTGCCAGCATGAGGGCCAAGAGGGCTCCCAGTACAAAGTGGTGATAAGCTCGTTTTCGCATGGCGATCACCTCCTGCTCGATGGCTTGGTGTCGTTGACAACACCCTCACTTCAAGCAAGATCAGTACCGAACCGGCCGTCCCGGCGATTCCGGATGGCTTCGAGAATGGCTTCGTGCCGCTCCCGGTCGATCGGATAAAGGAGCGCGATCCCGAAGGCAACCCCATTGCACAACGAAGGCACCAGAGCGTAGAGGACGCGAAGCATCCACACCACTTCCGGCGACTGCTCAACGCCCGGCGCGTAGCCCGACTGCCCGAGCAGGAACAGGGCCAGCCCCACCCCCAGGGCGGCCGCAAGCTTGCGGGCCACGGACCAGATGCCGATGTAATGCCCTTCGCGCCGCTCCCCGGTGAGAGACTCATCGTAGTCGATCACGTCCGCCTGCATGGACGAGGGAACGGCTAAAACGCCCCCCAGGCCGATGCCCGATAGAAACACCAGCAGCCCGTACCAGGCTTCGTCCCCCGGCCCCAGGAAAAACACCCCCACGAAAGCTCCCGTGTTGATCGCCATGGAGCCGAGCCAGGCCTCTTTCTTGCCGACCCGACGGGCGAGCGCGACCCAGGCGGGAAGAAAGACGACGCCCGTTATGAAGTAAAGCAGGAGAAACGCCTCGGCCTTCTGCGAGCGCAGCACGTATTCCACGTAGTAGAGGATCAGCGTCGCCGGGAGGTTGCTGCCGAAGGCGCTCACGGTGTAGCTGAGGAGCAGGATGAGGAACGGGCGGTTGCGGACCGTCGTCTGGAATTCCCGCAAAGGGTTCCATGACGCGGGACGATGCACGTGCTGCTTTTCCCCGACGGCCCCCACGCACACCATGCTGGCGACCACCAGAAGCGGCGCGTAGAGCAGACCCATCCAGATCGGAAGAGTGTCGTGTAGGGAAAGAGTGTAGATCCAGCAACCGGGCGATGATCACGGGCGAGCTGGCGGCCAGGAGCGTTCCCAGCAGCAGGAAGCCGTCCCGCATGCCGAGCAGCGCCGTGCGCTCGTCAAAGTCCGGCGTGATTTCCGCCCCCAGGGCTTCATAGGGGACGGTGACAAGGGTCCAGCAGAGAAACAGCCCGGCGATGCCGAGCGCGAGCCACCACAAGGCGCCTGCCGGGCTCAGGACAGGGGGCGTGAAAAGCAGGTAGAGGACCACGGCGAGCGGCAGCGACGCCCCGAGAATGAAGGGCTTGCGCCGCCCGAACCGTGTGCTTGCGCGATCGGAAAGGAAGCCGGCCAACGGGTCGGTCACGGCATCGAAGAGTCGAGCCACGAGAAGCACCGCCCCGGCCGCGCTCGCCGAGACACCGACGACGTCCGTGTAGAATTTCGGCACGTAGACGTAGACCGGGATGCCGACCACGCTGAGGGCCAGGGCCGGCAAGGCGTAGGCCAGCTTCACCCGCCACGGAATGCGAGCCTGCATCGAGACGGGAGCGTCGGAATCCATGGGCTCCATCGGTCCTCCAGGGTCCTGCCCCGCAGCGGCTGAAACCTTCAGCCGCGCAGCCAGCGGTCGATGAATGCGGCGAATGCGGTCATCGACGAACAGAGGACGCCCCCCCATGCGATGTCCGCGAGCGTCAGTTTCAAGGGCCAACGGTCCAGGGTGGCAAGATTCGTGAAATCATAGATGCCGTAGGTCACCACGCCGTACACGAATCCCCAGCCCAGGGCCGACACCACCCAGGATTCGCCCCCGACCCGGGGAAGGGCGAACAGGACGATGCCGAGCGGGATCAATCCGTAGACGATCAGGGCCGCCCACCACAGTGGATTCAGCGCGTCGCCGCTGCGCCGCGCGAGGTTTCCCAGCTCCGCTTTGTAAAAACCGGGCATGATCACCCCGAGGTAGGTCAGGTCCACCACGAGGAAGACGATCAGCGTCAGCCCGTAGACCTTGATGTCATGCATCATCGTTTGTCCTTCTTCCTTCAAGCCGCTTGCGAAAGTGCCCCTGCTGCTCTTAATTTCTTCGCAATATAAGATCGACGCAGGATGGGGCAAACCCAGGGACAACCCGCGGCGGGCGGGCTGCAAGGGGACGTTCGAGAATCGCGAGGTCAAGGCATGCACACGAAAAGCTCCCTGAAGCTGGCGGTCGTGGGGGCCGGCATTTCCGGAATCAGCGCCGCTCATCTCTTGCAGCGCCGGCACCAGGTCGTGCTTTTCGAGAAGCGCGAACAGGTGGGCGGACACACCTACACCGTCACGATCCCCTCCGGACCGGACCAGGGGCTGCCGGTTGACATGGGCTTCATCGTCCTCAATGACCGGACCTATCCGAATTTTCTGAAATTCCTGAAGGAGCTCGGCGTGGGCATCCAGCCGACGGACATGGGGTTCAGCTATTACGACCGCCCCTCGGGATTTCAGTACGCAGGATCCGACCTGAACGGACTGTTCGCCCAGCGCTCAAACCTGCTCAAGCCCCGGTTCTGGTCCTTTCTGATGGAGATCGTGCGCTTCGGGACCCTCTCCAGGCGGGCCCTGCGCGAGGGCACCCTGGGGGGCGCGAGCCTGGGGGATTTCCTCAAGCGGCAAGGCTTCTCGGAGGACCTCATCAACCGCTACATCCTGCCCATGGGGGCGGCCATCTGGTCCTCGCCCCGTGCGCGCATGATGGACTTTCCCGCCGAATCGTACCTGCGCTTTTGCGACAATCACGGACTTCTGCAACTGCGGGACCGGCCGCAGTGGTATTTCATCCCCGGCGGCAGCCAGACCTATGTGAAGCGGTTCCTGGAGACCTTCCGGGGAGAAACCCGGGTCGGCTGCGGGGTCCGCTCCCTGCGGCGCCGAGAGGCCGGGGTCACCTTAAGACTCGCGGACGGCAGCGAGGAAGACTTTGATGGGGTCGTGATGGCCACGCACGCCGATGAGGCGCTCGCCCTCCTCGAAGACCCGCACCCCGAAGAAGTCCGTCTCCTCTCGGAATGGAAGTACAACCGAAACCGAGTGGTGCTCCATACGGACGCTTCGTTCCTGCCCCCGCTTCCCGGGGCCCGCACGTCATGGAACTATGTCCGGGAACAGGCCGGCATGGAGGCTTCTCCGGTCACCGTGACGTATTTCATGAACCACCTCCAGAAGCTTCAGGCCCGGAAGGACTACTGCGTGACGCTCAACGCGTCCCGCCCGATCCCGGGCGACGCGGTGGTCGAGGCCGTGGAATTCACGCATCCCCTCTACTCGCGCGGGGCTCTGGATTCCCAGGCGCCCCTGAGGCGCCTGAACGGGCTTCGAAGCACCTTCTACTGCGGCGCCTACCTGGGATACGGGTTCCACGAGGACGGCTTCAAATCCGGCATGGACGTCGCGGCGCGCTTCGGGGTGGCCCCATGACCTCGCGGATCTTCGTCGGCCACGTGGAGCATGTGCGCCATGCACCGGTCTCCCATCGGTTCCGCTACCCGATTTACGTCTACGGACTGGACCTTTCCGAGCTCGACCGGCTGGACCGGACGCTTCCCCTGTTCGGCCACAATCGGTTGCGGCCCGTTTCGATCCATGATGTCGACTACCTGGACGCGCCGGGCCCGTCCATCGAAGCCAGGCTCCGCCGCCACTTGGAGGCCGCCGGATGCGGGAGCGACGCGGCCCGGATCGTTCTCGTCACCTCCGCCCGCTATTTCCATCGTGTTTTCAACCCCGTGAGCTTCTATTACGTCTTCGACGCCGGTGGGAGACTGCGGTGCAACGTGGCCGAGGTCAACAACACCTTCGGCGAGCGCCATCTGTACGTCCTGACGGAGCCGTCCTCGCCTCCCGATCGGTATCCCGTGCGCTACACGGCGCCCAAGAGCTTCCACGTCTCCCCCTTCAATTCCATGGAAGGGGTCTATGAATTCTTCTTCGGGGACCTCTCGGAGGGGCTCGACATCTCGGTCCACCTCCATCGCGGGGGAGAACGGGTGTTTGAAGCGCGACTCACCGGGCGCCCCGTGCCCCTCACGCCTTCCAGTCAGATGCGCGTGCTCCTGCGCCACCCGTGGATTCCGCACCTCACCCTGCCGCGCATCCTGTGGCAGGCTTCTCAGCTCTACGTTCAGCGGAGGTTGCCCGTGAACCCCAAGCCTGTTCCCATGAGTCCCATGACGATTCGGAGAAACCCACCCTCGGTGATCGAGAAGCGATGCCTGGACCTTGTCCATGGCCTGCTGTCGCGCATTGAGGCAGGATCCCTGACCCTACGGCTGCCCGACGGCAGGACGCAGGTTTATGGCGCTTCCCGGCAGCAGGTCGAAAGCGGCCGCAAGCATGCCGACCTGCCTCCATCGGAGCCCCATGGAGACGTCGTTGCCGCGGGCCCCGCCGCCCCGGACGCCACCTTGGCGGTCCACGATCACGCCTTCTTCCAACGGGTCGCCCTGGGTGCCGATGTGGGGCTCGGCGAATCCTACATGGCCGGGGAATGGGACAGTCCCTCGGTGACGGATGTCCTCCGGGTGCTCATGATCAATCGGGAAGCGATCCGGGACGGCAGCATGCTCCTGGCCGCCGCCGGCCGGATTTGGGACAACCTGCGCCATTTCGCCCGCGAGAATTCCCCCTTCGGCAGCCGGCGCAACATCCGGGAGCACTACGACCTGAGCAACGATTTCTTTCAGCTTTTCCTTGACGAATCCATGACTTATTCGTGCGCTCTCTACCGGTCTGAAACCGAAAGCCTGGGGGAGGCGCAGCGGAACAAGCTGCTCGCCATCATCGAAAAGGCGCGCATCGGGGCCGGGGATCACGTGCTCGAAATCGGCTGTGGGTGGGGGGGCTTTGCCTTGGAAGCCGTGCGGACGACCGGCTGCCGCGTGACGGGGATCACCATTTCTCGGGCCCAGGCCGAGCTGGCCCGGCAGCGGGTGGCGGAGGCCGGGCTTGAGGATCGCATCTCGATCCTGCTCCAGGACTACCGGCATGTGAGCGGTCAATACGACCGGATCGTGTCGATCGAGATGCTCGAGGCGGTGGGGCACAAGTATTTCGGGGATTTCTTCCGGTGCTGTGATCGGCTCCTGAAGCCGGGTGGCCTGGCCGTCTTCCAGACGATCACCATTCCGGACCATCGCTACGACGAGTACCGGAAGGGCTGCGACTGGATCCAGAAGCACATTTTCCCGGGGGGACACTTGCCGTCCCTGGGGGCCCTGTGCGACGCCATGGGCCGCCATTCGCGCTTCGTGGTGGATCACCTGGAAAACATCGGAACCCACTACGCCCGAACCCTGCGGGAGTGGCGGCTGCGCCTGGAGACCAACCTGGACCGCGTGGCGGCGCTCGGCTTCGACCGCACGTTCCAGCGCAAGTGGCTCTATTACCTGTCCTTCTGTGAGGCGGCGTTCGCGACGCGCAGCCTGGGGAACCTGCAGCTCGTGCTCACGCGATCCAACGGCAACCGCCAGGGCGCAAGGGCGTAGGTCTATCGCTTCCTCAGACGGTAATGCGACACCAGCCATTCGTTGCCGTCGCGATACCCGAAAAGCTCCGCGCAGGCGAGCAGGAACAGTCGCCATCGCTGGAACCAAAGCCCTGCCCGGGACGGGCCGTAAACCCGGCTCAGGATGGGCAGCACGGTCTCCCGACCGCGGTCGAGCGCACTCAGCCAGGCTTCGAGCGTGCGCCGGTAATGGAGGCCGTTCACCCTCCAGTGGTCCTCGACCACCAGGTGCTCCTGGAAGCGCTGGATGAGGCCGTCCGAGGGCATCATGCCGCCCGTGAAAAAATGACGCCCCATCCAATCCTCCTCGCTTTGGGCCCGAAAGAAATAAGAAACCTCGCGGTGGGAAAAGTGATGGACAAACAGGCGCCCGTCGGGCCGGAGCCATCCGGCGATGCGCTCCAGCAGCCGTTCCCAGTTGCGCATGTGCTCGAACATCTCGACCGATACCACCCGGTCGAAGGCTCGCCCAGGATCGAATCCGTTCATGTCCGCCGTACGCACGTCAAGATTGCCAACGCCCGCGGCGGCGCGGCGGGCCTCGATGAGCTCCCGCTGGCTATGGGAGTTGGAAACGGCGACGATGCGGCTTCCGGGGTAGTGGCGGGCCATCCACAGAGACAGGGAGCCCCATCCGCATCCCAGCTCGAGGATGTCCATGCCGTCTTCAAGGGCCGCGCGCTCGCAGGTGAGCGCCAGCATGGCCTCCTCGGCCCGCTCCAGCGTCTCGGCGCCCCGGCCCCACAACCCGCTGCTGTACTTCCAGTGGGGTCCCAGGAAAACCCGGAAAAACTCGGCGGGGACTTCGTAGTGCTGCGCGTTGGCGCTTTGCGTGTTGACGGCGATCGGGCTTTGGCGCATCTCCCCGAGGAGGCGTCGGAGCGCTTGTGCTTCGCCCTCGACACCGCCCCGCCTCACTTCGGCAAGGGTCTTCGCGTGACGCCGTCGAATGCCCCAGCGAACGAAGGCATCGGGCAGCAGGCCCTTTTCGGCGATCCGGGCGGGAAGACTCATCGCCGCCTCCTTCCGGGAAACCAGGGCACGAACGCGCTGGTGCTCTCCATGTAGCTCCGGTATTCGGGGCCGCGCTCCACCAAGGTCTTTTCAAGCAGGGTCACCCCGGAAACCTTGAGCAGCAGGAACGTGATCAGGGCCGGGCTCACGATTGTCCAGGCGCTTCCGGGAGTGGACAAGGCGATCAGGTAGAGGCCCCACCACATGAGGGCTTCCCCGAAGTAGTTGGGGTGGCGGCTCCAGGCCCACAGGCCTTCCCGCATCACCTTGCCCTGGTTTTGGGGGTCCCGCTTGAACCGGGCCATCTGCTGATCGGCGACCGCTTCGAAAACAAAGCCGACCAGCCAAACGAAAAAGCCCAGCCGATCCAGCAGCGTGACCCGGTTTGGGCTCGGGGAGCTCAAGCCGACCTGGAGCGTGAGGGAGATCACCCAGAGCAGCACGCCCTGGAGCATGAAAACGGTGAAGAGACTCGTCCACCAGAACCGGCCCTCGCGACCGGCTCGCATGGCCGTGTAGCGCGGGTCTTCCCCCCTGCCGCGCTTGCGCTCATACAGGTAGAACGAAAGCCGCAGCCCCCAGAGAGTCGTCAGGGCGACCATCAGGAACTGACGCAGGGGATAGCCTTCGGAAACGAGACCGGTGCGCCACGCGACCAGCACGAACCCGAGGCCCCAGAAAACATCCACGATGCTGACGTCTTTGATGCGGACGCTCACGACCCAGAGCGCCAGCATCATGCACAGGATCCACAACAGGTTTCCAAGAAAGAGGCTCATCATGGCGACGTGCTCCTCCCAAGCTCAGGATTTCCCACCTGTCCCTTGGCGCGTTCTCAGGCGGGTTCCACCGGGATCAGGACTTCATTTCGCCGCAGAAACCACGGCGTGAACGGGGGATTGTAACGGGCAAAGACGGGTGCCCCGATTGGTTTTAGGCCAGCCTCGCGCACACGGCGCAAAAGAAGGTCGACCTTGGCCTCGTAGCGCCTGCGGCTCCAGGTTCCAGAGTAAGTCAGGGCCGCCAGGGTGCGTCCGGGGATTTCCCGGAGGACCACCGTGGGGTCCGTGGGTTCCGGAAGGGTCTCCAGGGTCAGCTCCGCCGGCATGACGAAAGCGATGCGCCACCTCTCGCCGGCGCGCTCCTGGGTGACCGGGGCGGTCATGGGGATCCGCCTGGATTCGGCTTCCTGGGAAACGGGAGCCGTCATGGGGATGGAGCGGGCCATGCGGTTCTTCCCCGAGATGTAGCCATAGAGGCGCTGAAAGGCCTCATTTCCCACCGACGAAAAATCCCCTTCGACGACCGTTTCCGCCACAATCAGCGGCTCGTAGGCTCGCAGCTCCATCTCGCCCCGCTTTTCGAGGACTCGGTACTTCGCTTCTTCAAGGGCCATGGCCTCTCCCTGCAGCATCGGGACAAACGACAGCGCACACCAAAAGAGGAGGATGGACCACATGGGCGACTCCTTTCTTACACGGCCTTCAGGCCCCCGTCGCCGGGACAAAGCGGGGGGCCGCTCGCCGCCTTCCGAACGCTATAGCTTTTGGCCTCGAGCCGATCCGTGAGGGTCCGCACGGCCCCGGCGAACACTCTGAAGATTTCGGACCGATGGTGCCGCCTGAGATGCTCCCGCGTCTCCCACTGCTCGAACAGCACCAGCACGTCGGGTTGCTCGGCGCTCTGGTACCACTCATGGCCAAGGCAGCCGGGGCTCCCGCGGGTTCCCTCCTCAAGCAGCCGAAGCGTCTGGAGGAGCTCCGTCCGCTTCTCGGGAATGGAGTGAATTTTGATCAAGAGCAGAATCACGGCTGCCGAACCTCCCACGCTCGGGCTCAAGGCTTCTACACAACGATTTCATCCATTCATTGATCACATTGATCAAGGCCTGTGCCAGTCGAGGCTAGTTTAATATTCCCTTCGTTCGAAAAGTCTGAGGCATCGTTCCGACCGCCCGGTGAGAGTGCCGGACGCCGTGGACCCTTGAGACGTTCATACGACGGTGGATGGCATCTTGCCCGAAATCACCTACCGCCCCCCCCGGCATGGAATCTCGCGCACGGGCGATCGGCCTGGAGATCGACCGACGGAAACGAGTCCCCTTGGAGCCCTGTCCAAGGGCGCTGTCGAGGGAGCGTTCTCCCAAAATACCGCCCTGGGTGCGGCTGGACTCTCGAGACCCTCGCGATGGGAGAGCACATCGTCCAGGCGGCCTGGATCGCCTCGGGACGGAAATCCCGCGAGAGAGCCTTTGCATTTGACGGAACCATCAAATTCGGCGGAAAAGTGCGCGGGCTCAGCCCACGACTCGCGGTTTTCCCGGCTCGACCGCGGTCCGTGTGCAAGACGGCCTGCGGCTTGGGATCACCTTGCGGTTGCCGATGCCTCTGCCATTGATGAGGTGTGTTTTTTCTCGTGTTTGGAGATCTCGCGGGAGTCATCCGGCTGACAAACCTTGTGCGAGTCGTCCAGTGTACGTCAGAATTCCCAATGGAGATTTTGTGGAGTTTTTCTGGGCCTCAAGAGAAGAGTGCAGTATGTTGGATTGTTCAAGGTGTGCCGGTCAAATCGGGCCCGGCGGAACATTTGCCGCAGGTTGGGAAGTTTCAACGCATGCCGGGACTTTCCCGGAATGAAGCCGGCGAAGGCGGCGGAAGGCGCATCAGTCTGCGGGTTCCCGGAATCCGACGGGTCGTGTGTCTTCAGTGAACGGCACCGAGTCGGGGGATCCCGGCCCTCGAGCCTTCTCACCCGTATCGCATGAGGAAGGTGAAGCTTCGTGAAGCCATGGCATGAGCTCGATCCATCGCAAGTGGCGGATGCCCTGCGAACCGATGGGACGAAAGGTTTGAGCCAGGAGGAGGCGCAGCGGCGACTGGCGCTCCATGGGCCCAACCAGCTGCGTGAACGCCTACTGCGGGGCCCCGGGCGGATCTTGCTCGAGCAGTTTACGTCCACGATGGTCGTGATCCTCATCCTTGCGGCGGTGCTCTCCCACCACCTCGGGGATCGCAAGGACGCCGCCGCCATCCTGGTCATCGTGGCCCTGAATGCGGCCCTGGGGTTTCGCCAGGAATACCGGGCGCAAAAGGCCATCGCCGGGCTCAAAGCCCTGGCGGTGCCGGTTGTCCGCGTATGCCGGGCTGGGCAGGTGCTGGAAATCCCTGCGAGCGCCGTGGTCCCGGGTGACCTCCTCCTCCTGGAAGCCGGCAACGCGGTCCCCGCCGACGCCAGGATTGTGGAGTGCCGCAACCTGAGGACCCAGGAGGCAAGCCTTACGGGAGAGTCCCAGCCCGTTGCAAAGGGTTCGGAGCCCCTTGAAGGCGGCGCCCTGGCCCTGGCCGAGCGCCGGAACATGGTGTTCATGGGGACCTTCGTGACCTATGGCCGCGGCCGGGCGGTGGTGACGGCGACAGGAATGGAAACGGAGCTGGGTCGCATCGCCGATTTGATTCAAACCGTCGGCGGCGGTCCGACGCCCCTGCAGAAGCGTCTGGCCCAGGTCGGGCGGGGACTGGCCCTGGCGGCCCTGGCCATCGTGGGCGTTGTCTTCGCGATCGGCCTTGCGCGGGGCGAGAGCGTGCGGGAGATGTTCCTGCTGGCCATCAGCCTGGCGGTGGCCGCCGTCCCCGAGGGTCTTCCCGCCGTCGTCACCATCACCCTTGCGATCGGCTCACAGCGCCTGCTGAGCCGCAAGGCCCTCATCCGCAAGCTTCCCGCGGTGGAAACGCTTGGCTCCGTGACGGTCATCTGCTCGGACAAGACGGGAACCCTCACTGAGAACCGCATGGACGTGGCGGCCATCCAGCTGCCGGGACACGTTGCGAAAACGCCGCCGGCCAGGGAGCCACTGGCTTCCTGCCATGCGGAGGCACCAGGCGACCCATGTCAGGAAGATAGGGAAAGCGCCCCAGCCGCCTTGCTCCTCGCGGGTGGCGCCCTGTGCAACGATGCGGTCCTGAAGGACGATCCGGATGGCGACCGGCCGGGCTCCAATGCCATCGGGGACCCGACGGAGACCGCGCTGCTGCTCGCCGCCGCGCGGGCGGGATACTCGAAGGCGGATCTGGAGGTGAGTTTTCCAAGGATCGGTGAGCTGCCGTTCGATTCCGAGCGGAAACGCATGACCACATGGCATCGGATCGATTCGCCCGATAGTCCGCTCGCCGGGGCGATTCAAACCTTGATCGATCCAGAAGGTCGAATCGGTTCCGAGGATGCCGTCGCCTTCTGCAAAGGGGCCCCAGACGGGCTCCTGACCGCCTGCACGCGGGTGGTGGTGCAGGGTAAGGTCCAACCCTTGGGCGACGGCTGGGCCTCGAAGATTCTGAGCGCCGCCGACGAGCTTGCCGGACGTGGGATGCGCGTGCTGGGCCTGGGGTTCCGGATCGTCCGCGGCGCGGAGCTCCTGTTCCCAGCCGAGGAGATCGAAAAAAACCTCGTTTTCGTCGGGCTTTTCGGGTTGATCGATCCACCCCGGCCGGAAGCCCGTTCGGCGGTGGCCCTGTGCCGCAGCGCCGGGGTGCGTCCCGTCATGATCACTGGAGACCACCCGCTCACCGCGCTCCACATCGCCCAAGACCTGGGACTCGCGGGAGACGGGACCGTCCTGAGGGGCGATGAAGTGGCCGGGCTCACGGAAGCCGAGCTCGAACACGCCGTTGAGAGGGTTTCGGTCTATGCCCGGGTGTCTCCCGAGCACAAGCTGCGCATCGTTCAAGCGCTTCAAAAGAACCATCACATCGTGGCCATGACGGGCGACGGCGTGAACGACGCCCCCGCCTTGAAGAAGGCGGACATCGGGGTGGCCATGGGCGTGACCGGAACGGATGTTTCCAAGGAAGTCGCCGACATGGTGCTCCTCGACGACAACTTCGCCACCATCGTGGCGGCGGTTGAGGAAGGCCGGGCCATTTACGACAACATCAGAAAGTTTATAAAATACTTGCTCACGACCAACTCGGGGGAACTTTGGGTGATGCTGGTTGGACCGCTTCTAGGAATGCCCCTCCCGCTCCTGCCGCTCCAGATCCTGTGGATCAACCTCGTCACCGACGGCCTTCCGGCCCTCGCCCTCGGAGTCGAACCGGCTGAAGCCGACATCATGAACCGGCCGCCAAACGATCCGAGGGAGAACATTTTCGGCCGTGGGCTGGGGCGACACATCCTGTGGGTGGGGATCCTCGTAGGGTGCATCCCCCTTGCCACCGGGTATGTCTGCTGGCACGGCCAGGACCCCCGCTGGCAGACGATGCTGTTCACGACCCTCACCTTCTGCCAGATGAGCCACGTCCTGGCGGTTCGATCCGGCCACCGGTCCCTGTTCGCCGTCGGGCTGCTCTCGAACAAACCGCTGCTGGGGGCCGTAATGCTGACCTGTCTTCTCCAACTGATGGTCGTTTACGCCCCCTCGATGCAGACCGTGTTCCGCACGCACCCCCTCGGCCCCGGGCAGCTCATGAGCTGCATCGCCTTGAGCAGCCTCATTTTCTGGGCTGTCGAACTGGAGAAAAAGCTCACTTCAGCGGGAGACGGGGTAGGTGAAGGGAAATTCCCTTCCGGGGCCGGCTGAAGGGCCGCCGGCCTCTCGAGGGACTGAATCGCAGACATTCTGGGAAAGGTGCCGGGGCCGCCGGCTTAGAGCACCGGGGTCTTACGACTGCAAATTCCCCGGCTGACGGTCGCCCCGCACCACGGCTTCAGCTTTCCTGTGGGGGCGGATATTCCGGGCTTTGCTCGGCTGCCCGGGATCGCCTGTGCCGGTCTCGGAAGCGTTGCGCGCAGCCGGTTTGGGTCCAGGACGCGCGCGGTTGCTCGAGGGTCGTTCGCCGTCTTGGGATGCCTTAGGGGCTCCGGACCGGTTTCCATGCCGGGGACGTTTGCCGCGGTGGCCGTTGCCGTGGTCTTTGGGAGTGATCGGGCTGCCGCCTTTGGTCCGTCGAATCGGGTGCTCGGGCTCCAGGCCCGGGATGACCTCGACGGGAAGGCTCTGCCCAACGTAGCGTTCGATACGGTCCAAGTAAGGAAGGTCAGCCCGGGAGGCAAAGGAAATCGCGATTCCCGTTTCCCCGGCCCGACCGGTTCTCCCGATACGGTTCACGTAATCCTCCGCCGAGCGGGGCAGGTCGAAGTTGATGACGTGGCTGATGCCCCGGATGTCGAGCCCCCGGGCGGCGACGTCGGTCGCCACGAGGAGGCGGATCTTGCCCCGGCGCATGTTCCCGATCGTCCGGTTGCGCGCCGTCTGGTTCATGTCCGCGTGCAGCGCGGCGGCGGGATACCCCTGCGTGTTCAACTCATGGGCCAGCGTGTCCGCGTCGCGCTTGGTGGCCGAAAAAATGATGGCCCGCGTGATGGACGAGTCCGCGCACAGGTGCCGCAACAGCCGGTTCTTGTGCTGCAGGCCGTCGGTCAGGTGCAGCCGCTGCTCGATCCGCTCGTGGGTCACTTGGCCCGGGGCGATTTCGACCCGCTCGGGGGATTTGAGGAACTTGTGCCCTAGGGTGTTGGTCGCCTCGTTCATGGTGGCCGCAAACAGGAGCGACTGGCATTCCTCGGGCACGGCGTCCAGCACGAACTCCACATCCTCGATGAATCCCATCTCCAGCATGCGGTCGGCTTCATCCAGGATCAGCATTTCGACCTGAGAAAGATCGATCCGTCCCCGCCAGATGAAATCGATGAGTCTTCCGGGGGTGGCCACGATCATTTCGGGTCCCTGGGACAAGGCCCGCACCTGATCGCCAAAGGGCATGCCGCCATAGATGGCCAGGCAGTGAACGTTGAGGTACTTGCCGTAGTTGCGGGCAACGTCCGTCGTCTGGGTCGCCAGCTCCCGGGTGGGGGCCAGAACCAAAACACGGGGACCGCCTTTCCCGGCGCGTGGCTCCGCATGCAGGCGGTGGAGTGCGGGGAGAACAAACGCAGCCGTTTTGCCGGTGCCGGTCTGGGCGGAAGCGATGAGGTCTCGTCCGGACAGGATCACGGGGATGGCTTTTGCCTGGACGGGTGTGGGCTCATGGTGGCCGCAGCGGCCCAGAGCTTTCAGGATGGGTGGTGCGAGCTTCAGTTCATCGAAATGCATACGATTGGGTTTCCTCTCGATTGAGTGGGGGGCGCCTCGCAAAGGCGGCGCCTTGCCACAAGAGTCCCTGCCCCGCCCGGGACCTGCTCGAAGCGGCAGGAACGCCCCGTTTAGCGGGATGGACTCGATTGATTGCAGGGCTGGAAGCCATCGAGGAATTCAAGACTGCGGTCCGCGCCGGGCCGGCTCGCCATCGAGCCCCCCGCATGCTGGTCCGCAGCAGTGGAGACCTTGCTGTGGGCGGAAATCAGTGATCGGTGGTGTCCTGAACAGCGGTGTGGATTCCAACTCTCGGGATGGCTGAGGTCATCATCTGGACGAACGATTCGTCCCATGCCCCGTACGCGGCCATCCCGGCCCATGGCAGCAGGCATGTATCACTCCGGAGCGCAAATGTCAAATAACCCTCGCACTTTTTTCG
Organism: uncultured Syntrophobacteraceae bacterium; assembly: GCA_964527905.1. Lineage (GTDB taxonomy): Bacteria > Desulfobacterota > Syntrophobacteria > Syntrophobacterales > Syntrophobacteraceae > CALBZH01. Next base: position 9,092 of record CAZGQL010000007.1, on the reverse strand, counting down.
GGCCGGAGCTTGTCCGTTTCATGCACCAGGGCATTCAGAATCGCCTTCACCTGCTCCATCACCACCTTGAGGGGGACACGATGCTCGAAGGCGGCCCGCTTGCAGTCCTCGTACTCCGGCGCGACATTGACGATTTCCCCGTCCAGCTCCGCCACCTTGCAATGGATGATTCCAAAGGGCGTCGGGATCTCCCGGATCGACCGACGGGTCTTGAATCGGCTCTCAAGGCGCCACCGCAAACCAATGCTGGTGGTCTCCCGCAGCAGAAAGCCGGCCAGACGCTCGACCTCCTGGGGGGCGCACGTGACGGTGAGCAGCACGCCCGGCCGGTTCTTTTTCATCTGGACAGAGCTCATGAAGACGTCGAGCGCTCCCATCGTGAACAGCTGTTCCATCAGATAGTCGTAGAACTGCGGGCTCATGTCGTCGATGTTGGTCTCGATCACCGCGATCTGTTCCGCGTCCGCCCCGAGGAAGGTCTCCCGTGCCTCGCCGATCAGGATCCGCAGCAGGTTCGGAATGGGTGGGTCCAGGGTCCCCGCTCCGTAGCCGATCCGCTCCACCTTCATGGCCGGCATGGGACCTGCGCCGGCGGTAAGGGTCGTCAGGATCGCCGCCCCGGTGGGTGTGAGGAGCTCCCCCGATACACCCGTTGAATAGGACGGGAACCCCCGGATCAGCTCGGCCGTCGCCGGAGCCGGAACCGGGAGGATTCCATGGGCGCACGTGACCGTCCCAGAGCCCACGTGTAGAGGCGAGCAGTGAACTTGTTGGATGCCCAGCGCTTCCAGTCCGGCGACGGCCCCCACGATGTCGAGGATGGCGTCCATGGCGCCCACCTCATGAAAGTGGATGGCATCGAGGGTGGTGCGATGCACCCGGGCTTCCGCTTCGGCCAGTCTCCGGAAGATTTCGAGGCTTTTCCGCTTCACGCCCGCCGGCAGATCGCTGTTTTCGATGATGGCCTCGATGTCCCGCAGGTGTCGCCGATGGCTTCGATGATGGTCGTCGTCGACGGTCACCACCGCCCGGGTCCCTCCGAGTCCCTTGCGGGTCACCGGCTGTGCCTGGATGTCGTAGTGGGAGAGGTGGAGCTTCGCCAGGTCTTCAGTCAGGCGGTCGAGGCTCAGTCCCGCGTCCAGAAGGGCACCCAGGATCATGTCTCCGCTGGCGCCCGAAAAACAATCGAAATACGCGATTCTCATTCCGTTCCTCCGGATGATTCCAGAGAATCCAGGGAGGCTCTGAGGGTCTCCCGAAAACGGTCCACGATGGGGGCGGCCTGATCGAAGACCTTTTGAACCTTGCCGAATTCCAGCATCCGGACCCCGTGGATTTCGAGCCTCACGTAGATGTCGGGCGGCCGTCGTTTCAGTTTGTCGGCGAGGGCGGCCGTCTGCATGATGTCGAAGGTCCCGAGCACGGACTCCAGTGCCCCGGGAACCTCGTGCCGTCCGGGGGTGCGGATCCGACTCACGTTCACGGCAATGGTGAAATCACAAGCGTCCAAGAGCAGGTCGTAGGGGACGAGATTGACGATGCCGCCGTCCACGAGGACCCGATTGTCGATGGTGACGGGAGCGAACACACCGGGGACCGCCATGCTGGCCATAATCGCCGGCCGCAGCTCCCCTTCGCGGAACACGACCTGCTCGGCGGACCAGAAATCGGCCGCGACCACAAGAAGCGGGATGTCGAGTTCATCGAACCGGGTGACCTGGATCTCGTCGAAAAGGTAACGAAAGAATCCCTTGGCACTGAGGAGGCCGCCGCGCGAGAAGTTGGCACGAAAGGCATGCACCCACCGGAGCAGGTCGCCTTTCTTTTCCATCACGTCGCGCCACTTGTCGCCCTTGAGGATGACGTGATGCTCGATGCGCTGCCTGATTTCCCGTCCCGGCATGCCCGAGGCGTACAAGGCGCCGATCACCGCACCCATGCTGGTGCCGGCCAGGAGGCCCGGCTGGATGCCCAGATCGTCCAGTGCTTCGAGGACGAGGACGTGGGCGAGGCCCCGAACGCCTCCTCCCCCCAATGCGACTCCCAGCTTCATGGCCGTGCCCTCCCTGCATGCGTGCTTATAACACTTGGGGCATCGGCAGCGAAAGGCCCTTGACCGAGGGAAGAGATGCATGGCATATAGAAATGAATGAATGTTCATTCATGGACCGGAGGACCGGAGGCCCGGAACGGATGCGCCCCAAGCAACCCGATAAGCACCAACGAATCCTCGATGCCGCCGTCAGGATCTTCGCCCGGCGCGGTTTCTTTCAGGCCAAGGTTTCCGAAATCGCCCGGGAAGCCGGAGTGGCGGACGGCACCGTTTACCTTTACTTCAAGAGCAAGGACGACCTGCTGATTTCCATCTTCGAAGTGAAGATGCGCGACGTCATCGAGCAGTTCCGCGAGGCGGTCTCGGCGCTCCCCGACGCCCCCTCCCGCCTCGCGCGCCTCGTCGCCCTTCACCTGGGCGAATTTGAGGCCGATCCGGACCTGGCCGCGGTTTTCCAGGTGGAGCTGCGGCAGAGCTACCGCTTCATGCGCGAGTACCCCAAGGGCGAACTCAAAGCGTACCTGGATCTCATCGGGGAAATCCTCGAGCAGGGGCGCCGTGAGGGCGTCTTTCGGGGGGACCTGCCGGTGAGTCTCATGAAACGCTTCGTGTTCGGGACCATCGACGAAATCGTCTCCACCTGGGTCATGTCGGGCAGGAAGTACGATCTCGCCGGTACGGCCGGCCAGTTGATGGACTTGTTCTTGAGGGGCATCGCCGCGGCATCTCCGTTGCCGGATTCCGGGACGACGGGAGGGCCAGGAAAGCAGAAAGGAGAATGTCATGAACCTGCTGGTGGATGAGCGGGACGCGAAGTTCGTCCTCTATGAGCAGCTGCGCATCGAGGAACTGTGCAAAGCGCCGCTCTATGAGGACTTTTCGAGGGAGACCTTCGACATGGTCCTTGATCAGGCGGAAAAACTCGCCCTGAAGGACTTCTACCCGGCCAATCAACCGGGCGACCGCCAGGGATGCCGTTTCGAGGCCGGGCGGGTCCTGGCTCCCGACAGCTTTCATGGGGCCTATCAGCGCTATTGCGAGGGCGGATGGCTCGCCATGGGGGATCCTCCCGAGGTGGGCGGCCAGGGGCTCCCCTTCGTCCTGACGAACGCCTGCATCGAGCTGTTCGGCGCGGCCAACTGGTCGCTCCTCATGTATCCCGGACTCACGCACGGGGCCGCCCGTTTGCTTCAGCGCTTCGGCAGTGCCGAGCTTCAGGAGACCTACCTGCTCAAAATGTTTTCCGGCGAATGGTCTGGCACCATGTGCCTGACGGAACCAGGGGCGGGAAGTGATGTGGGAAGTCTCACGACCCGTGCGTTCCGCAGGGATGACGGAACCTTTCGCATCAAGGGCAACAAGATCTTCATTTCCGCTGGGATGCATGATCTCACGGAGAACATCGTGCACATGGTGCTCGCTCGGATCGAGGGGGCGCCGGCCGGTACCCGCGGCATCTCCATTTTCCTGGTGCCGCGGTTGCGCGTGGAGGCTAACGGGGCGCTGGTGGATAACGATGTCGTTTGCACGGGGATCGAGCACAAGATGGGTATCCACGGGTCGGCGACCTGTTCCCTGAGCTTCGGTGAAAACGACGGGTGCGTGGGGTACCTCCTGGGCCAGGAAAACAAAGGCATGCGCATCATGTTCGAGATGATGAACGAGGCGCGTCTCTTTGTCGGCATGCAGGGGCTTTGCCACGCAAGCAGCGCCTATCTGCACGCTTTGCAGTATGCAAGGGAACGGGTGCAGGGGGCGCCGGTCGAGCGGATGAAGGACCCCGAGGCCAAGCGGGTGCCCATCATCGAGCACCCGGACGTACGACGGATGCTTATGTTCATGAAGAGCAGCACCGAAGGGCTCCGGGCCTTGCTCTACCTGGCAGCTTACTGCATCGACCGGATGCGCATCGCGACCTCCCCGGAAGAGCATGAGCTCTATGAAGGCTACCTGGACTTGCTCATCCCCATCTGCAAATCCGTCGGGAGCGATCTCGGGTTCCGGGTGTGTGAAACGGCGGTTCAGGTCTACGGCGGGTACGGGTTCATCTCCGAATATCCTGTCGAGCAAATGCTGCGCGATTGTAAGATCGCGTCCATTTACGAAGGCACCAACGGGATTCAGGCGCTGGACCTCGTGGGGCGTAAGCTCACCATCAAGCGGGGCCAACTCCTGAAAAACGCCATGAAGGCCTCCGAGCAGATCCTGGGCAAGATCCGTAGGAATTTCAACCTGCGGGACCTGGTCCAGATCTACGATGAAGCCCAGGAAAGCCTCACGCAAGTCACGAAGTTTTTTGCGCTCAAGAGCATGACGGACGAGTTCCAGATTCCGGTTCTCTACGCCAAACCCTATCTGGATCTTTTTGGGGACGTGGCCATGGGGTTCATGCTGCTCTGGCAGGCCCATCTAGCCGACCGGCGACTCGAGGAGATCTGTCGGGATCATCGAGTCACGGATGAGCGCTCCAGGGCGGCACTTCTGGAAAAGAACCGCAGCGCCGCGTTCTACTTCGGCAAAATCGCCTCGGCCCGATTTTTTGCAAACCAGGTTTTGACACAGGCCAGGGGCAAAGCGCGGGGCATCATGAACAATGACCGGTCGCCGTTGGATCTTCCGGTCGACGGCTTCGCTCTGGGATAGAATTCCATGGGGTATGCGACGCATCGTCACGGGGATGCTTCCCGACCGCCGGGGGCTCACGGGCGAACAGACTGGGGAAAGGAGACGATCCAACATGAAAGCGAGAGATGTGGTGGTGGTGGATGGGGTGCGGACGGCCTTCGGGCGCGCCGGGGAAAAGGGGTATTTCTGGCTCACCCGGGCGGACGACATGGTGGTCCGGGTGATCCGCGAGCTCCTCAAGCGCAATCCCCGCGTGACACCGGATTTGGTGGAGGAAAACGTCTGGGGCGCGACGACGCAGGAGGGGGACCAGGGTCTGACCCTCGGGCGGACCAGCGCCATCCTCGCAGGGCTTCCGACGGCCTGCGCCGGGTTTTCGGTGGATCGAATGTGTGCGGGAGGGCTCACGGCCGTGACCGCCGCCGCTTCCGAAATCGCCCTGGGTGCTTGTGATGTCGCCATCGCGGGCGGCGTGGAGCACATGGGGCACCACCCCATGGGGGCAACGGCCGATCCGAACCCCCGGTTTCTCACGGAACGACTGGTTTCGGAGGATGCGCTGGTGATGGGCAAGACGGCCGAAAACCTGCATGACCTATTTCCCGAAATCACCAAGGAAATGGCGGACGCCTACGCCTGTCATTCCCAGAAGAAAACGGCGCAGGCGTATGCTCGCGGCATCATCCAAAAGATGATCGTTCCCATGACGGTGTACACGAAGGAGGGCTGGGTGGTGGCGGACCGTGACCAGCAGCCGCGCCCCGAGACGACCATGGAGTCGCTTCGGGACCTCAAACCTCCGTTTCGCGCCCAGGGAAACGTGACGGCGGGCAATGCGTCGGGTCTCAACGACGGGGCGGCCGGCGTGCTTCTCATGAGCGCCGAGAAGGCCGCCGAGCTGGGCGTTTCGCCCAAAATGCGACTCGTCGGCTATGCCTTTGCGGGAGTGGGGCCCGAAATCATGGGATACGGTCCGATCCCGGCCACCCGGAAGCTCCTGGAGAGGACCGGCCTCACCATGGACGACATCGGTCTCATTGAATTGAATGAAGCCTTCGCGGTCCAGTGCATCGCCTTCATGAAGGAGTTCGGGCTGGAAATCCCGGATGACGAGCGGCTCAATCCCCTCGGCGGGGCCATTGCGTTCGGGCATCCCCTGGCGGCCTCAGGGCCCCGGCTGCTGATGCACCTGATGCACCTGTTTTCCGAACGGCCCGAGGTCCGCTACGGTCTCACCTCCATGTGCGTGGGGTTGGGCCAGGGGGCGTCGGCCGTCTGGGAAAACCTGCTGACCGATCGAACGAGCTCGGGAGAGGAACAATAGGGGGGAGTCATGGCTGAGCCGGTTACGTCCTTTTACACGCGTTTTTTTGAGTCGCCCGTGGGGAAGATCGCCATCCTCACCATGGACAACGGACACGACTACAAGAAACCCACGACCTTCAGCGAGGCGGCGCTGTCCTCCCTCAGCCGCGCCCTGGACCGGTTGGAGCGAGAGCCGGATCTCCGGGGGCTGCTCCTCACCGGCAAGCCGCACATTTTCGCGGCGGGGGCGGATCTGACGGAGGTGCCATTCATCACGACCTTCGAACAGGGCTACCAGATCGGAAAAACCGGCCATGCGGTGATGAATCGGATCCGCACCCTCCCGGTTCCGTCGGTGGCCGCCATCAACGGTGTCGCCCTGGGCGGTGGACTCGAGATCGCCCTCTACTGCCGATACCGCACGGTGATGCGCAGCGTCCAGGCCATCGGTTTTCCCGAGTGCTTCCTGGGTCTGATTCCCGGCTGGGGGGGCTGCACCCTGGGGACCAAGCTGCTGGGTCCGGAGAAGGCCCTGGAGCTCATCGTTTTCAATGCCCTCAACCAGAACCGCATGATCCACGGGGCCCAGGCGTTCCAAATGGGGCTGGCGGACCGTCTCTTCGACGGCGCGACCTTTTTGGACGATTCCCTGGATTTTCTCATGCGGATCATTGCCGGGGAGGAAACGATCGAGCGGCCCCCCATCGAGACCGCCAACCTGAAGGGGATCCTCGACCGAACGCGGGCCTTCATCGACGCCAAGATCCACGGGGCGGCCCCGGCGCCTTATCGGGCCCTGGAGCTGGTCGAGGGAGCCTGCTCTTGGGAGGTGGAGGAAGGTTTCGAACAGGAGAACCGCGCGTTGGGGGACCTGATCAAGTCCCGCCACTGCAAGGCGTCCATCTATGCCTTCGACCTGGTGAACCGCTACGCCAAGAGGCCCAAGGGAATGCCGGATGCCAAGCCGACTCCCATCCGCAAGGTCGGGATCGTCGGAGCGGGACTGATGGCCTCGCAGCTGGCGCAACTTTTCATTTACCGGCTTCAGGTTCCGGTAGTCATGAAGGATGTCCGCCAGGAGCTCGTGGATCGGGGTTGTCAATACGTCGCCCAGGAATTCAGCAAATTGGCCGAGAAGGGACGGCTGAGCGAGGCCCAGGCCCGCTACCATGCAAGCCTCCTCAGGGGAACGCTCGCTTACGACGATTTTGTGGACTGTGATTTTGTGATCGAAGCCGTTTTCGAGCGGATGGACGTGAAAAAACAGGTCTTCGGAGAGGTGGAGTCAGTCGTCCGGCCCGATGCCGTTCTGGCCACCAACACATCGGCCCTCAGCGTGACGGAAATGGCTTCGGTCCTGAAACATCCCGAGCGGTTGATCGGTTTTCACTTCTTCAATCCCGTCGCGGTGCTCCCGCTCATCGAAATCATTCGGACCGCCCACACCAGCGATCTCGCCCTGGCAACCGCCGCCGACCTTGCGAAGAAGATGAAGAAAACCGGAGTGCTCGTCAAAGATTCCCCGGCGTTCCTGGTGAACCGGATCCTCACCCGGATGCTCGCGGATTGTCTGAGCCTGGTCGACGAGGGAGCGGGCTTCCGGCAAGTGGATGAGGCGCTGCTGGCCCTGGGGCTTCCCATGGCACCCTTTGAGCTGCTGGCCCTGGTGGGGCCGGCGGTGGCCGGACACGTTGGAGAGACCCTCAACCGCGCCTTCGGACCCGAACGGTTCCCGGTCAGCGCCAATTTCGCCAAGATGATTGCCGCCGGGAAGCCGGGGATTTATCTGGCCGGCTCAAAGCCGCCGGTGGTCGATCCGGAAATCGAAGCCCTGTGGGTCCGCCAAACCGACCGGGCATTCCACGCGGAGGAAATCCGCGAGCGGGTCTTGAGCAACCTCGCCCGGGAAGTGGATGCCATTCTGCGCGAGAAGGTCGTGGAAAGCTCCAAGGACGTCGACCTGGCCATGCTGCTTGGGGCCGGATGGCCCTTCTTCATGGGCGGATTGACCATGTATCTGGACCTGGCAGGCATCACCCCCAGAGTCCTTCAGAAAGTCTTTTTCTCCTTTTGATCCCCCGGCGATTGGAGACCGAGGCCGGGCGGGGGATGCAGGCCTCCCCCGCCCGGGGTTGGCTCAATATGCGGTCGAAATGGGGTCTTCCGCCCAATGGGCCGGCGGAACCCGGGATCGTCCCTCCCGGGGCGGGGCGGGAACTGCTGGTCGCGGCCCGTTTAGGGCTTCTCGGATGGGTGGAAACGTGGTAACAGAAGCTCTGTCGGCTTGGTTTCGTCGTTTCCGCCGGAGGAGCCCAACATGACGCGGCACAAGATTTACCTGAGCAAGAAGAACAGAGTGACTCTCGTCTGTCCCCATTGCGGACTCTATCGGCCCGTGAGCGTCACGAAGGTGCGTGTGCTCGGCAGGCCGGTGAAGGCTCGTTGCACCTGTGGCCAAAGCTTCACGGTGGAATTCGAGCGGCGGTCGCTGCACCGCAAGGCCCTCAACCTTCCGGGAAGTTACAGGAAGCCGGACGCCACCACGATCGGCTTTGGCGACATCCTGATCGAAGACCTTTCTCGGGGTGGCCTGGCCTTTCGATTGGTGGGATTGGGAGAAGTGCAGGAAGGCGACTTGCTGGATGTGCAATTCGAGCTCGATGACGAGGAGCGGACCCCCATCCGCGCCCGCGTTGTCGTGCGGCATATCCTGGAGGGCAAGTACGGCTGCCAGTTCGTCCAGCTGGAGCCTGGTTACCAAAAGTCCCTCAGTTTCTACCTCATGCCGTGATGCCGTCCCGCACAGAATCGAGCGATGGCGGTTTTTGGCGTGATTATGGCGTAATTAAGAGGGGGATGGCTGGATTTGGTCGGGAACGCGGAAGGCGGAATCGGGAGGCTTGGTTCGATGATCAAGTGAATTCAGTGGCTTGGGGAGAATCGAAATTGTGGCATACGGATTGCTTCAATGGAGGGCTGAACCCTAGAAACAACCTCTTTCCTCCTCAAAAGCCAACCGGTCTGCCCCACCGATTGGCTTTTTCCTTTTTAGGATGCTCCCGGATTGTCACGTGCCGTGGACTGATCCGCCGGTCGAGGCAGGGTCGCC
>CAZGQL010000006.1:45138-58341 GCA_964527905.1 uncultured Syntrophobacteraceae bacterium | reverse complement strand
GGTCGTTAGTCCGCTCGAAGGAGCACCCATACAGCTCAACGATCAGGTGTTTTCCTAATGCTTTCATCGTCTATTCTGCATCCTCACGTCATACAAGGTCCTTCGATAAAGGGTGAAAATAAAAAGCCTCCGATTCATGGGGGGGAGGAGCACGATAGCCCTCCCCTCGTCGACCACAAATGGAGGAGAATCACAAGTGTTTTCAATATACATGAAATTTGTGTCATGGAAAGAGAAAAATGCCCCCTACCCCCCGGAGTCCGTCGACCTGGGCCCTTGGCATCACGACAAAACATGCTAAACTCTCCCGAGCGCAAGGGACACGCGGCCTTCGCGCAGGCCCCCATACCGCCGTGACGCCGCATTCGCCTCCCACATGCTGACCCCCCCGTTGGGTCCAGCGGGGGCCGGGAGCCTTTCGCAACCTTGTTCTGACAGCATTTGACGGGAGGTTCCTGTGCGCCGGATCGACTCTTCTGGGATTGGAATCCGGAGCAAACGAGTGGGGGCCGCCGCATGGTGGCATGATTTCTGTATCCATCGAGGACAGCGTCCAACATACGCGTGTGGGGCAACACGCAGATTCATTCTTTTGACGGTTGGCAAGATCGTTCTGCGTGAATAGGTTTTTTCAGGGACTCTGTTGTGAATGGAGCACGGCACACGAGGAGGAGAAGGAACAATGTCGAAGCGGTACGCATCTGTGGTTCTCGGGATGTTTTTCCTGGCGTTCTCGTTTTTCAGCACCCCTGGGTTTCCTGGGGCCTCGGTCTCCCCGACGAGCATCATCAAGACGGGTACCGACCGGACCCTCGAAATCCTCAAACAACCCGCTTCGCCCGGCAGCCAGGCGCGCCGGGGGGAAATCATGAGGATTGTTGACGACTACTTCAACTACAGTGAGATGGCGCGGCGGGCGCTGGGCCGTCCCTGGAGGGACCAGTCTCCCGAGAAACAACGAGAATTCGTTGATCTATTCCGCCAGCTCCTGTTCAACACCTACATGGACAAGGTTGAGAACTACACGGCCGGCAACGAGAAGGTTGTCTACGACGGCGAGCAAATCGATGGCAACTACGCCCTGGTCAAGACGCGGATCACCGGATACGGGACCAAGGATATCCAGGTGGATTACAAGCTTTACGCGGATGGCGGCCAGTGGCAGGTCTATGACGTGGTGGTCGAGGGCATCAGTTTCATCAACAACTACCGTCAACAATTCAACTCCATCCTCACCAACGAGCCCTTCGACAGCCTGCTGGCCCGGATGCGGGAAAAGTCCAAACTGTAGCGGGCATTGCGGTTTCTATGGGCCCGGAACATGACGGTCACAGGAAGCGGCTTCGCGAACGCTTCGAGAACAGCGGTCTCGAAGCCTTCCATGATCATGAAGTTCTCGAACTGCTGCTCACTTACGCCATCCCCAGGCGTGACGTAAAACCGCTTGCCAAGGAGCTCCTGAGTCGATTCGGCTCTTTGGCGGCGGTACTCGACGCGCCTTTGCCCGAGCTGAAGCTGGTCAGCGGCGTGGGAGATCATGCTGCGGTGCTCCTCGCCCTGACCCCAAGACTGCTGAAGCGTTACCAACAGGACCGTTGGCGGGATCGTCCATCCTTCCATTCAACCCCTGAGGTCGTGGCCTTCCTCCAATCCAGGCTCGCCGGGGAAACTCACGAGCTCTTCTGCCTCCTGGCCTTGAACAGCCAGAACGCCCTGATCGCCATGGAACCGGTACAGCACGGTACGGTCAACAAGACGGTCGTCTTTCCCCGACTGGTCGTCGAAACCGCCCTCAAGCACCGGGCAACCGCCGTCATTCTGGCGCACAACCACCCCAGCGGTGAGCCCAAGCCGTCCTCGGCCGACCGCCAGCTGACCCAGAGGCTCCGCAAAACGCTCCACGACCTCGACATCACCGTTCACGATCACATCATCATCGCCGGGTCCGCTTACTACTCGTTTGCCGAGAACGGCGAACTGGCATGAACGGAAAGAGGAAAGCCCTTGGCCCCTGACTGCATCCGTCTCGAACACGTGGATTTCATTCGCTCCAGGCGTCCCATTCTGCACGACATCAATTGGGCCGTCCCGGAAAATGAGCAGTGGGTCGTGCTGGGTCCCAACGGATCGGGGAAAACCACGCTCCTGCAACTTCTCGCCGGCTATCTCTGGCCGACCAACGGTTCCATCACGGTTCTCGGGGAGCGTTTCGGGGAAGTCGACCTGCGGGAGCTGCGCAAGCGCATCGGATGGGTGGGATCGTTTCTCCAGATGCAGATTCCCCCCTCACAGCGTCCACTGGATCTCATCGTGAGCGGCAAGTTCGCTTCGCTGGGCATGTTCGAGCGACCGGCTCCGAAAGACTACGAGGATGCCCGGGGTCTCGCCGACCGGTTGCAGTGCTCCCATCTCCTGGATCAGCCTTACGGCGTGCTCTCCCAGGGCGAAAAGCAGCGGCTGCTCATCGCCCGGGCCATGATCCACCACCCGCGGCTCCTCATCCTGGATGAACCCTGCGCGGGTCTGGACCTCGTCGCCCGGGAGCAGCTCCTTGCAACGTTGGAGATTCTGGGACGCTCCAACGCTGGTCCCACCATGGTCCTGGTGACCCACCATCTCGAGGAAATCACCCCGGTCTTTTCCCACGTGCTGATGCTCAAAGCGGGGCGCTGCGTGGCGCGCGGTCCCAAGGAAGACGTGTTGAACGATGCGCAGCTGAGCGGTGTCTTCGGACTGGATCTCAAGGTGGAACGAGCGGGAAGCCGCTATTGGGGCCTAGCCTCTATAGGCGACGCACCCGTTCGCACGGCGTAGCGTTCCTGAACGAACCGCAGCGCATCGGGAGTGTCCACTCCGACCACCTCGTCGGGGTCGCACACCACCAGGCCGACGGGCAAGCCGTCACGGCTCATCCATTCCACCAGGTCCGTGAGGAAATATTCCTCGATGGTCACCCATTCGCCGTCCCGCTGCTTGCGGACGAGGTGGGGCCGTCCGGCGAGGAGATCCAGATAGCGGAGCAAAGCCTCTCGCCTGGCGGCGTAGACCCCGGCGTTGCACACACGCAGCCCGGCCTGTCGCTCAGCAGGATAGGCGCTCCAATATTTCCACTCCACAATCCGCAGCACGCGCTCCCCCTCCAGTTCGATCATGCCGTACTGTGCCCGGTCCTGGGGGATGAAACCGAGCAAGACCATCTCGAACCCTTCGAGCTTTTCGATGAGTGCTGCGTAGGTGGCCGGACGGATGAGTGGAACGTCGCCCATGGTGATGATCCACCGCTCCAGCTCCGTGGTTTCGATGAAACCGCGGGAAACCAACAGGGCGCCTCCGGTCCCGTTCGTCACCGGTTGATCGATGTAGTCCAGTCCCATCCCTGCGGTGGCCCGCCGGACCTCATCGGAGCAGTGGTGCACGACAATCGCCTTGGGACCCGGGGGAAGCCCCCTCAGGACCTCCAGGAGGATCGGCCGCTCCCCCTGGAACGGCGATTCCACGGGAACGAGCGGCAGAAGAGTTTTGTTACCCGAAAACCCCACCATGCGACTGCCTTTGCCTGCGGCGAAAACGATGCTCGCCGCCACCGGATCACACGTATCGCTCATTCCCAGCTCCATTCGTCAGTCCAACCGGTCCACCCGGCACTCCGCATGGCCCTCCCGACCGCGTCGGGGCCGCCCCCCTGTCCTGACCAACCGGCCGTCGCTCTCACCGGTTCGCCTAACCGTGTACCGGGCTTCCCGCCGTCGTTCAGGGCCGCCTCCCATCCTCCGTCGTGCCTGCCGAGGGGCCCTCTGCTCCCCCCCGGTTCTGTGGGGAGGACTTTGTTTGTTCCTGATGCACACGCACCTTGTCCCGATACTGCCCCACCGCCTGTTGGTGTTCCGCAATGGAAACCGAGAACCGATGGGTCCCATCCAGGTTGCTCACAAAGTAGAGGTAGGGTGTCGTCTCGGGGTAGAGGACCGCCTCGATCGATTTTCGCCCAGGGTTGCAGATGGGACCGATGGGAAGGCCCTTGACGACGTAGGTATTGTAAGGGCTTTGGCGCTTCAGATGGACGCTTGTGACGGGGCCTGAATGCCCCGGCAGGTCGTAAACCGACGTGGGATCGCTCTGCAAAGGCATGTTCTTCTTGAGCCGGTTGTGAAAAACGGAGGCGATGAGCGGTCGCTCGCTATCCACGGCCGCCTCCTTTTCCACAATGGACGCGAGCGTCACCACCTCCGAGATCGACATCCCGATTTCCTCGGACCGTTTCACCCAGGCTTCGGGAAACTGCTGTCTGAACTGATGCACCATGGCACGCAGGATGCTCTGGGGCTCCTGGGATTTCGGAAAATGGTAGGTCTCGGGAAACAGGTACCCCTCGAGGTTTGGACCCGTGACGTCGAGGGCCCGCACGAGGTCCGGGTCGCGTGCCGCGCGCTCGATCGCCTGAGCGGAGCCCAGTCCCTGCTGCTCGATTGCGTTGGCGATGTCCGTAATGGTGGAACCTTCGGGAAACGTGATGCGGTGCAGGAGCACTTTCCCTTGAATCAAACGATCCAGAATGACGTCGGGTGTTGTGGGGACGAGGAAACCATATTCACCGGCGCGCAGCCGGTTGGACGCCTTGCGATATCGGCACAGCAGATAGAATTTCTGCGCATCCGAAATGAGTCGTTTTTCCTCGAGCAGATGGGCGATCGCCATGGCACCGGCGCGTGGAGGAATCTCCACGACGATCATCGTGCGATCCGGCCCGCCGGGCAACCGGACAAACAACCATGCATGGAACAGCACAAGACCGAGCACAGAGGCCAAAACCAAGCCCGTGAGCCCTACTCCCGCCAAGAGTTTTCTCATGAGTTTCCGTTTAACCTGATCACCGGAAGAAGCGTTTAAGAACGGACTTGCGCCCTTCCGGAGGCTTCTCGCGGCCATCGGACTCGCGTGGTCGACCATCCTCGGACACGGGCGTTTCGGGAGCCTGTGGGGGAACGTCCTCGAATTCGGCGAAACGCCCCTCGCCCAGATAGCGAAAAGAGGGTCCTTGTGGGCTCAGAGCAAGAATGTCTCCGGAACGCAGCGGCCCCTGCATGCCCACCGGCTCGCCGTTGATGCGAACGAGGCTGCGTCCGGTGAGGTCCTTGACCCAGTACTGTTCGCCGACGGAAAAGACCTGGGCGTGCATGTCGAGCAGCTGCGGATGATTCATGGCAAACTGGCAGTTCGGGTGCTTGCCGATCGTCACGGGAAGCTGCTTGTAAGATCGCAGGGTAGGCCCATATTGCAGCACGAGGGGCATGACGGTCGGTTCGACGGCCACCGGCCCCCGTTCGACCGGCTGAGACTCCCTGGGCGATGGGGGTGAGGGGGGCGTCTGCCGAACGTCATGGCGTTTGGGGGATTCCACCGGAGGCGGAGCAATGGGAGGGGCTTGGGTGGCGGGCTCCATCGCAGGTGTTTGCGACTCGGTGGCCGCTTCCGAAACCTGCGCGAGGAAGCTCACCTTGGGTCCGCCCTCCGAAAACATCAGCACATCCCCGCTCTTGATATAGGCCTCCGTGACCCGCTTGCCATTCACAAACGTGCCGTTTTGGCTCAGATCCATGACCTTGAACCGATTGCCGTCGCGCACAATTTCTGCATGCTTTCGCGACAGGATGGCGAGATCGGCCGGAAATCTCACTTGGCAATCCGGATGTCTGCCGATCCCGATCACCGCGTCGGTGAACTCCTGAATCTGCCCCTTCATGGGGCCCTGAAGATGAACGATCTGCACGACGATGAGAGGAGCCCGTTTCATGCTTTTCACCCGCTGGGATGCCCGCTCGCGACGCCAGGCGAGCCGATGGAGTGACACAAGGGGTATTCTTGGCCTCGCCGCTGAAGGTATTGCACGAACATTCAAACCTCTTTATTATAGCCACTCTCAAGGAATGCCTGCAAACACTGTTTTCGAGGGATATGCCGAAACCCTCGGTGCTTCGGGCACGGGACGGCCCGGCCCCCGGCCGAAGGTCGCGTTTCCCCCTGCATGGGATACCTGCATGTACCGTGTCGTATCGATTGGCAAAACAGACACCGGGTTGCGGCGGTCGAACAATGAGGATGCCTTCTACGTCGATCAACAACTGGGAGTGTGCGCCCTGGCCGACGGAATGGGGGGCGCCGCCGCCGGCGAGCTCGCAAGCCAGTTGTTTGCCAATACCGCCCGGGAGATTTTCTCCGTTTTTCAGGCCCAGTCGGAGGAGCAACAACTGGATCTGCTGCAGCGGACGTATGAACTGGCCAACGAGCGCATCCTCGAGCACGTGAGGGAAAAGCCGGAGCATGCCGGCATGGGGTGCACGGCCGAGCTCCTTCGGTTCTACGACCAGAAATTCGTTTTAGGACACGTTGGGGACAGCCGGACTTACCTGTTCCGTGGCGGCGAACTCAAGCAGCTCACGCGAGATCACTCCCTCGTGCAAGATCAGCTGGACCTGGGACTCATCACGCCCGAAGAGGCGAGGAAGCACCGGCTTCGTAACGTCATCCTACGCGCCGTGGGTACCAAGGAAGATCTCGCGGTCGACTTCGTCCGGGGCCGCCTCCTCCCGGGAGATATCTTTCTCCTTTGCTCGGATGGCCTGACGGATATGATCGAGGACGATGCCATTCAGGGTGTGCTCTCCGTCGCCTCAACCGTAGGCCAGAAGGTGGAGACCCTTGTGGAGATGGCGAACGCCGCCGGCGGCAACGACAACATCACGGTCATCGTCAGCAAGGTCATCCAACGACCATGAAACGCCTTCGACGGTGCCTTCCCCTGCTCTTGCTCATCCTGCTCCAAGGATCGCTACAGGCGGAAGGGCCCCGTCCACAGCGGCTCGTTCCCCTGCCTTCGGCCGAATGCCAACGGCTTATCGAAAGGCGTTTTCGCGAAGCCGGATACGAAGTCAGCTCGTACCCGCTGGACGCCGGCCGAGTGCGCCTCTATGCCAACAGGGGCCCTGAGCGATGGCAGATCACCCTGCAGCCTCATTCCGTCTTCGCCACGGATGTCGACGCCTCTTGCCAACGGAACGGAGTGAACGACGAAGCGCGTTTGGCGGAGCTTTGGAGCTTTCTCGACCGCCATCGCGCGGAACCACTCGTTTCGGCACGCCATGAAGCCTTGCCGATCCCCGGGACGGCAGCCTACCTGGCCCGTGCGGTCGTGTGCATCGACGGCAACCGAGACGGCCGCTCCATTCAGCTCTCCGGCTTCTTCATCGATTCGGGAGGTCACATCCTCAGCACGGCACACGATCTGCGGGCTTCCCAAACGCTTACGGCGCGCCTGTTCAATGGAGAAGTCTTGCGAGGGCAGGTCGTCCGGATTTCCCCCCGGAAGGACCTAGCCCTCATTCGTACCGATCGCCGGGCCGCGGACTTCATCAGCGTGGCCCAAGGCCGGCTTCAGTTGACGCAGGGGGAACCGATCGGTACCATCGGATGCCCGCAGAACGCGCCGGGGACTTTTCAAGAGGGAGTCGTCACCGGGCCGCCTAGGATCGCCGACGACCAACCCCTTTGGCAGGTCCGGTTGAGGACGCTGCCGGGAAGCAGCGGCAGCCCGGCCTTTGATGCGGAGGGAAACCTGATCGGTCTGATCAAGGGACGTTACCGGGGGACCGAAACGGTGGGATTCCTTATTCCCGTTTCCACCATCATGGATTTCTTGCAGAAATAGGCATCCATGCAATACGGAAGATACCGTATCGTCAAGGAACTGGGAAAGGGCTCCATGGGAGTCGTCTACCAGGCCCACGACCCGCAGATCGACCGGCCGGTCGCTCTCAAGGTCCTGAGGCCGGACCGCGTCACGACGGACACCTTTCGACACCGGTTCCTGAAGGAGGCCCGGGCAGTGGGCCGTCTGTCCCATCCGAACATCGTCGTGGTTTACGATATCGGAGAGGACCATGGGACCGTCTACATCTCCATGGAATTCCTGGAGGGAAAGCCCCTGAGCGAGCTTGTCCAACAGGAGCGCTTTTCTGAGAGCGAGGCCATTGAAGTCGGCATTCAAGTGGCCGACGCCCTCGATTACGCCCATCGCAAGGGCATTGTCCATCGCGATATCAAGCCAAGCAACATCATCATTCAACCCGACGGACAGGTCAAAATCACGGATTTCGGCATCGCCCACATCGATGATCCTGAGGCGACCCAGCAGACGCAGGCCGGGGAGATCCTGGGGACTCCCGCTTACATGTCGCCCGAGCAGGTGCTCGGCCAGCAGGTTGACGGCCGCTCGGACCTGTTCTCGCTCGGAGTGATCCTCTACGAACTGTGCGCAGGACGCAGACCTTTTCGAGGTGAATCGATCGCCTCCATCTTCCGTGCCATCACCAATGAAGAGCCTGCGCAGCCCCGGGCCGAAAACCCGGAGATCAGCCCCACGCTCTCCCAGACCATCATGAAATGCCTCAGCAAGGCTCCCGAGGGACGCTATCCTTCCGGCAAGGCATTGACCGAGGCCCTGAAAACGTGCCAAGCGGGTCTCGGGTCATCCCATCCGGGCCAGGCTGTAGAACCAAGGCCCCGCAAGGGGAAACCCTCTCCAATGGTTTGGATGGGTTTCGTCGTGCTCCTCGCCGTGGGAGCCACCGCCGGCGTTTTCGTGGTCAAACAGGCCTTTCGGCCTCCGACCCCCCAGGGCACCGTCTCCCCGGGAACCACGATGCGCGACGCTCCCCCGGCCTCAAGAACTCCCGGCAAGACGGACAGCCGGGTCCCGATGGATCAAGCACACGAGCCGCCTACGACCTCGGGCGGAAAATCTCCAGGTTCGGACCCGCGGTCGGGCGAGCCCGCGACCGTCAAGAGCCCGTCCTCCGGCACGACCGGCTCGACCACCACGCCCCCGCGGCGCGACATTGCGACCCCGGTTGGCTCCCTCCGGCTGGAGAGTACTCCGCCTGGAGCCCGGGTCCTGGTGGACGGCGACATCAAAGGTCTCACCCCATTGGAAATCCAGCTTCCGGTGGGTTCCCACGAAGTGCGGCTGACTCTGGACAAGCATGGAGACTGGGAAGCTCAGGTACGCATCAGCGAAAACAAGGTGACGTCCATCCCCGTTGAGCTCGAACGGATTCCGTAGTCTCGAGCGGGACGTGTCGGGTCAGAGAGCTTCCGCGTCGCCATTCAACCGACAGGAGGGCACCATGAGACCGATCCGAGGACTTCTGATCAAGCTGGCCGCGGCCCTATTCCTTTGGGCTGTCTGCGGGCCGCCTGGGGCCCATGCCAAACCCGTGAGCGGCCAACCGGCGCCGAGCTTTGCGCTCAAGGACCTCCAGGGGCGGACGCACGATGTTACGAGCCTCCGGAACCGGCCCCTCACGGTCATCTACTTCTTCGACGTCGAGTCGAAATCCAATCAAGAGGGTCTCCTGAACCTGATGCAGGTTGCCAACCGGTTCAAGGACTCTGGGATCACCATCTGGGCCGTCACCCTGTCCCCCCAAGAAAAAGCTATGGATTTCGTGAACCGCTCGGGACTCAGTGTGCCGGTTTTGCTGGACCGGGGCAACGTCAGTGACCTTTATGACGCTCAGGCCGTTTTGCCGACCGTGTGCATCCTCGGTCCAGAGCTCAAGGTGTTGGATTTCCTTCAGGGAGGCGGCAAGTCCACGGAGTTGGTTTTGGTCCGCGTGGCGGAGCGGGAGCTTCAGCGCAAGGAGACCCAGGTCGCCATGGCCATCGGGGAGGAGGTGGCCCGGAAGGATCCCCAGAACCTCGACGCCCGTGCGGTCGTTGGTCATGCGGCGTTGAAAGCCGGGCAAGTGGACAAGGCCGGCCAGATTTTTCAGGAAATGGCGCGAAAAGGGGGCCAGGGGGAGGTCCTGGGCAAGGAGGGCCTCGCCGCCGTGCATGCTCGAAAGGGAGAGGCTGACAAGGCCCTACGGCTCGCGGCCGAGGTCGAACAGAAAGCCCCCGGCCGTAAGTTCCCCAACGTCGTCAAGGGCGACGTTCTGGCGGCCCAGAACAAGACGGCGGAAGCCCAGTCGGAATACCAAAAGGCTGTCCAGAAAAAGGAAGCCGCACCTTATCAACAGGCCAAACCGTACAACCAGCTCGGACGTCTTTACGCCCGAAACGGCGACCATGAAGGCGCAAGACGACTCTTCGACGAAGCCGTCGCCATTGATCCGTTCTATATCGAGGGGACCACCAACAAGGGCTTGACCTACGAGCGACAGGGGAAGTGGGACAAGGCTCTCGAAAGCTACCGTCAGAGCCTGACGGTGGAAAAGTCGGATGTCTACGCCTCCACTCTGGCACGAAACGCCCAGCAAATGCTGGATATCCAAAAGGATGTCAAAAAGCGGGAGCGCATCGACAAACTGATCAAGGAACTCGCCGAGAGATACCGTTCCCAACAGAAAGCCGGACCCAAGGAACAGGATTCGTGGACCTCTCGCCCCATGGTACTCACCTTCCTAGACATGCAGGAAAAGGGGGGACTGCCCGAGCGCGACGGCCTGGCCTCCGTGCTGGCCTTGCAACTCTCGGACTTGCTCAATGCCTCCAACCGCGTCCAGGTCGTCGAGCGCGTGATGATCGAGCGGCTCATCGACGAGCTCAATCTGGGTTCCTCGGAACTGGCCGATCCGGAAACCGCCCTGAAGCTTGGGCGGATCCTCGCAGCGAAGCTCGTCGGAACGGGATCCCTCTTGTACATGCCGGGCAGCACGCTTCTATCGTTGCGCCTCATCGACACGGAGACCACCTCCATTCCGCTGGTCGTGAACCGTGACGTGGGGACCCAGACTTCCCTCGAGCAGGACATCGGACAGCTCCACCGTGAGATCCTCCGAACCGTCGTGACCAAGTATCCATTGCGAGGCTATGTGGCCAAGGTCCAGGGCGACCGGATCGCCCTCAATATCGGATCCAAGCAGGGTGTCGTGCTCGGCACGAAATTCGACCTGCTTCAAGAAGGCGAAGCCATTGAGTACAAGGGCAAGAAGCTTCAGTCCTCCGCCAGGCCCGTGGGAGTACTGGAGGTCACGCAGGTCGAGCCGGATCTGTCCTTCGCCAGGGTCTTGACCAAGGGGCAGCCGGTCCGGGTGGACGACAAGGTCCAAGAGAAACTGGAATCCCCGTGAAAGGAAGAATGCGGATGCGCGCTGTGGAAAAGGTTTTTCGGTTGAGTGTGGTTTCCGCGCTGCTGTTGGGGTTCGCATGTGCTTCCCCCCAACAGCGCAGCGTGAGTGCTCCCGAGCGGGAGCGTCCGGCGGAAGAGAAGGTTTCGGCGAAGCCTGGGGGGCTGTCGATGCCGTCGACCATTGCCGTTTGGGACTTTGACCCGCTGGTCCATGGGGCCTCGGTGGCCGCGGAGCTGGGAGAATTGCTGGCCGGAAGGGTGACAGAGGCGATTTCCAGGAAGCCTGGGTACACGGTGGTGGAGCGTCAACGCCTTCTACTGGCACTCGAAGAGCTGCACCTAGGATCGAGCGCCCTTGCGGACGAATCTACGCGGCTCCGGCTCGGAAGAATGGTGGGGGCCCAATCGATGATCTTCGGGGGCTATCAGCTGGTTGGCAGCATGATGCGCCTGGACGTGCGTCTGGTGAACGTGGAAACCGGGGCGCTCATCAAGGCCGCTACGCGCACCGTCCCGGCGACCAACACGGTCCAATGGTTCGAGGCCGCCGAGAGCGCCGCCGAGCAGCTCCTCCAATGACCCACCCGCGCCGGGATGCTGGTTCCCTCATGCTGCCGTCGGCTGGTGACCATCGCCCTGAAAGGACGCCGCACAGGGGAGCCCCAACGCCGGAGAGCAGGATCGAAGAGCTTGAGGATTTTCTAAGATATTCTGGGCTCTTACGCCTCATCGACCGCTCTTTTGCCGACTTCCTGTCCCGCCGCACGGGGATCCACGACCCCGCGGTGTGGGCGGCCGCCGCCCTGGTGAGCCACTCCACGGGTCAGGGGCACGTCTGCCTCCATTTGCCCTCTTTGGCCGGCAGGACCCCTCCGGTCTCCACCGATTTCGCTCCAGCTCCGGTCCTTCCCGACCTCGCTTCCTGGCGTACCCGCCTTCTCGCCCACCCGGCCGTCGGGCTTCCGGGCATGGCCCGTCCCCTTGTGTTGGACCACGGGAACCGCTTGTACCTGCATCGATACTGGGAATACGAGCAATCCTTGGCCGAACGGCTTCGGCTGGAAGCGCAGGACGAGGGGGCGGCGGTCGACGAGTTGATTCTACGCGAGGGTCTGGAGCGGCTTTTCGGCCCCGCCCGCCAGGACGAAATCGACTGGCAACGCGTAGCGGCTTGCACAGCGGTCCTCAAGCGCGTTTGTATCATCACCGGTGGCCCGGGAACCGGAAAGACCAGCACCGTCGCCAAGGTGCTCGCCCTGCTCCTCGAACAACCCAGCTCGTCCCCGCTGCGCATCGTCCTTGCAGCCCCCACCGGGAAGGCCGCCGCGCGACTTGAGGAAGCCATCCGTCAGGCGAGGGGGACCCTGCCCTGCAATGAGGCTGTTCGCGGAGCGATCCCTCGCGAGGCCGCCACGATCCACCGGCTCCTTGGGGCCGTCCCCGGCTCCCCCTCTTATCGGCACCACGCGGACCGCCCCTTACCGGCCGACGTGGTGGTGGTCGACGAAGCATCCATGGTGGACCTGGCCTTGATGGCCAAGCTCGTGGATGCGTTGCCCCGTGGCGCGCGACTCATCCTGCTCGGAGATCGGAACCAGTTGGCTTCGGTCGAAGCCGGTGCCGTACTCGGGGACCTTTGTGGTCTTGGGGTGCGAGGAGACCCGCTGGAGTCTCTCTCGCCCCGGGTGCGCAGCCTGACGGGGATCGCCCGGGAAGGTCTTGGCCCTTCGCCCCCCGGTCCGGCCTTCCGCCGATGCATCGTCGAGCTCGTCCGGAGCCACCGATTCGGAGCAGGAAGCGGCATCGGAACTCTCGCCGGCGCCATCAACGAAGGGCCGCAACGGCCTTCGATATCCTTCAGGACCCGCGATATTCCGATGTGGAGTGGCGGGAGCTCCCGACCGTCGACCGACTCCGGGCGAGCCTGCGGGACGAACTGCGCCAAGGATTCGAACCGTTCCTGCGGGAAGGCACTCTGGCGGGCATGCTGAAGGCGTTTGAAAGGTTCCGCATCCTGTGCGCCCTGCGCCGGGGTCCCTACGGCGTTGCCGCGTTGAATGCTTTGGTTGAACAGATCC
>CAZGQL010000006.1:18918-45128 GCA_964527905.1 uncultured Syntrophobacteraceae bacterium | reverse complement strand
GATTGATCGGGCCAGGCGCGGCGTATTTCGGACGGCCCATCCTGATCACGACCAACGATCACCCTCTGAAGCTTTACAATGGCGACATCGGGATCGTGGCCCCGGAGACCTGGCCTGCCGCCCCGGGTGGACCGGATGCCCACCAGGACCTGAGGGCACATTTCCTCGGGAGCCAGGGGCATCCCCGGTGTCTTCCTCTGCCCCGCCTTCCGGCCCACGAGACGGCTTACGCGCTCACGGTCCACAAGGCGCAGGGCCAGGGGTCCGAATTCGACCGCGTCCTCCTCATGCTGCCCGACCGCGATGCGCCGGTCCTCACCCGGGAGCTTCTGTACACGGCCGTGACCCGCGCACGCAAGGCCGTGGCCGTTTGGGGCCGTCGGGAAATTTTCGACCGTGCCATCGGCCGCCGGATGGTCCGCAGCTCGGGGCTTCGGGACGCTCTGTGGGGTGAGCCCGAAGCCGGAGACGGCTGAACGGACTTGGAGGCTTTTCCCTCATCAATTTCGATCGCCTCGCCGCCGCGTCCGCTGCTTCCTCGCGGTCGGTTCCCCACCGCCGGCTTTCCTGCTGAAGCCTGGGAGCCGGTCTCGATGAAACCTACCGTCCGGATGGTCGGGCCTGCTCGGATTTTTGGATTTTGGCCCACGTGTCGCGCAGGGTCACGATGCGATTGAACACCAATTTGCCTTCCGTACTGTCCGGGTCGACGCAGAAATAGCCAAGCCGTTCAAACTGGCAGCGATATCCGGGCACTGCGCCGGCCAAACTCGGTTCGACCCAGCAAGACGGCAGCACCTCAAGCGAATCCGGATTCAGGAAATCCTTGAAACTCTCCCCTTCCCGTGTGTCCCCCGGATTTTCCCTGGTGAAGAGCCGGTCATAGAGACGCACCTCGGCGTTCACAGCATGTGCGGCGGACACCCAGTGGAGGGTGGCTTTGACCTGGCGGCCGTCGGGGGCGCCCCCGCCTCGCGTTTCGGGGTCGTAGGTGCATCGGAGTTCCACCACTTCCCCCGTGTTCTCGTCCCGGACGACTCCCGTGCAGGTCACGAAGTAGGCGTAACGCAAGCGTACTTCCCGACCGGGCGCCAGACGGTAGAACTTCTTCGGCGGATCTTCCATGAAATCGTCCCGTTCGATGTACAAAACCCGCGAAAAGGGCACCTGACGCGTGCCGGCTCCGGGATCTTCCGGGTTGTTGACGGCCTCCATCATTTCCACCTGATCCTCGGGGTAGTTCTCGATGACCACCCGCAAAGGCCTGAGTACCGCCATGACGCGTGGGGTCCATTTGTTGAGATCCTCGCGGACGCAGTATTCCAGCAAGGCCAGGTCTACGAGGCTTTCCCGCTTGCCGACCCCGATGCGCTCGCAGAAATTGCGTATGGCCGCGGGCGTGTAACCCCGTCTTCGGATCCCGGCCAGGGTGGGCATCCGCGGGTCGTCCCATCCCCGAACGTGCTTTTCCTGAACCAACTGCAGCAGCTTGCGCTTGCTCATCACGGTGTAACTCAAATTCAGCCGGGCGAACTCGATCTGCTGGGGATGGTAGAGGTTCAATTCGTCGAGGAACCAGTCGTAAAGGGGACGGTGATCCTCATATTCCATGGTGCAAATCGAATGGGTGATGCCCTCGATCGAATCGCACAATCCGTGAGCCCAGTCGTACATGGGGTAGATGCACCAGGCGGACCCGGTTCGATGATGTGGGGCGTGTTTGATGCGGTACATGACCGGGTCCCGGAGGTTAAGGTTCGGGGACGCCATGTCGATTTTCGCCCGCAGCACGTGCTCCCCTTCCTGGAACTCCCCGGCCCGCATCCGCTCAAAAAGGTTCAGGTTCTCTTCGACGGATCGATTCCGGTAAGGGCTGTCACGCCCTGGCTCGGTCAGCGTGCCCCGGTACTCGCGGATCTCCTCCGCGCTCAGGCTGCAAACGTAGGCCTTTCCCTTCTTGATGAGCTCCACCGCCCACTGGTAGATCTGCTCGAAATAGTCCGACGCGTAATAGAGGCGGTCCCCCCAGTCGAACCCGAGCCAACGCACGTCCGCCTGGATGGACTCCACGTATTCGATGTCCTCCTTGCTCGGGTTGGTGTCGTCGAATCGAAAGTTGCACAGTCCATTGAATTCCGCGGCGAGTCCGAAGTTGAGACAGATGGATTTGGCATGGCCGATGTGCAGATAGCCGTTGGGCTCGGGAGGAAATCGAGTCATCACGCGGCCGCCGAACTTGTTGGTCTTCATGTCCTCCTGGATGATGGTGCGAATGAAGTTGGGGGGAGGGGTGAAATCCGTGCTCATGTCTGCTCCCTTATGGCAGTGGGCTGGTCCATCCGAGAATGAGAATGATTCCGCGGCCGATATCCGGGGAGGCACGACTCCCCAGGGGGCGCATCCGCACATTACCTTCGCGGCCATGGCTTCGTCAACAGAGCCTTGCAGGCTCTTCCCAAAGCCTGCAAGCAATGATATGAGTCCTCCATCCCGAGAAACCCGGTTTCCCGAAGGAACAAGGCTTCACCAACGGGAGACGCCGACCAGGTCGAACCCCCCGTGGGGACTTGCATGAAACCAACAGGCTGGCGCTCTGCCATCCTTTTTCTCGCCGTGGGATTCGCCGTAGCCGGCTTCCTCCTCGCGTGCGGAGGACCCACCTGGAGCCAGGAGCCACCCGCCAGGACGGTGCAGCTGGGGGGCCGGAGCCCGACCTCCGAGGAGTGCGGCGGCTGCCACGTGACCATTTACCGGGAATACGCGATGGGGTTCGGGGCGGACCTCAAGTACAGGGACGTCCCCTCGAGACCTCCCCAGGAGCGGGCGCTGGACCTTCCCGCCGGTGTCTCCACCTCCGGCACCGGTCATGCCTTGGCGGCGCTCGAGCCCTTTCCGGTCCATGCCCTCGGCAACGGTGCCGGTACCGAATCCTGCCGCCCCTGCCATTTCCCTCGAACGTTCGCCATTCCCGATCTCGAGCACCCGGAGCGAGGAAGACCCGACCCTCGTCCCGAGGAGGAGGATGTGGGGGGAGTGCGATGCATCAGTTGTCATCTCACCCCGGAGGGGGCCATCCGGACGCCTCACAAGGTGCAAGCTCCCCACGAAACCGTGCAAGACGAGCGGATCCGCACCTCTGCCATGTGTGCGTATTGCCACAGTCTGGGCACGTATGTGCCCGGCAAGCAGACCCAGACCTTCCTAGAATGGCGAGAGGATTTCTACAAGGTCGGCTTGGGGAGGCAGCACTGCCAGGACTGCCACATGCCACGGACCTTGAGAAAAACGGCGGAAGCCTACGATGTCCCTGTGCGCCCTGTCGCCCGCCATCTCTGGACCGGGGGGCATTCGAGCCAGAGGGTGATGAACGCAGCCACCGCGGTGATCGTGCAACCCGCCGCGGGCGAATCCCGCTTCGAATTCCATGTGATCAATGTGGGCGCCGGGCACTCCATCCCCTCCGGATCCAATCGACGCGGTCTTTATCTGATCGCTGAGGCCGAGGATCCGCAGGGGCGCATTGTGGCTTCGCGGGAATGGTTGTTCGCGACCTGGTACGGGGACCGCCCGGACGATCGTGCCCTTTTGGCGGAGGATCAAGACAGGCCCAAATCTTTGAGCGCAATCCAGGCCGACCTGCGGGGGCCCCACGAGCCGGCCCTGCGAGCGGGCGAGAATCGAATTCTGACGTGGAATCCGGACCTCAAGCCGGGCTCGTATAGCCTTCGGGCTCGGATGATCTACGATCTGAATCGCTATAACGACTGGTCTGAATCACAGGACCAGAGCGAGACTGTGACGGCAGCCTTCGATTGTCGGATCACAGGCCGATGACGGTCTTTACGCATCGGAGTCGGCCCTGGCATCAAGGTCGATGGATCAAGTGCTAGAACAGGGAGAGGAGGAAATAGACATGGAGCTTCTCAGCGTGGCGATCGAAAAACCGGAAGCCATCAACTTCATTCTTGGTCAGACTCATTTCATCAAGTCCGTGGAGGATATCCACGAGGCCTTGGTGTCGGCGGTTCCCGGCATCCAGTTCGGCCTCGCCTTCTGCGAGGCCTCCGGCAAGTGTCTCGTGCGCACTTCGGGAACGAACGCCGAAATGATTGGTCTCGCCACCCAAAATGCGCAAGCCATCGGCGCCGGACACTCTTTCATCGTGTTCCTCGGCAATGGCTTTTTCCCGGTTAACGTCCTGAATGCGCTCAAACAGGTTCCCGAAGTCTGTCGGATCTTTTGCGCCACGGCCAACCCGACCCAGGTGATCCTGGCCCAGACCGATCAGGGACGGGGGATCCTGGGGGTCGTCGACGGCTTCTCGCCCAAGGGTGTCGAAAGCGAGGAGGACATCGTATGGCGCAAGGGCATCTTGCGACAATTCGGCTACAAACTGTAGGACTGTCAACGGGTAATCGGACTCCGTCCGGACATTCTATGAGCGGGCGTTCTCAACCCGAGACGATCCCCCGTGACCCGGCCCAAAGGTCTTGTGCGCTTCAAAACTTTTAATATATTTTTCCATTTAGCCAGGGAGCCTCAAGACAACGGGTGTGCCGATGTACCAGGAGTACTTTCAGCTTCGTGAAGCGCCGTTTTCCATCGCTCCCGATCCCCGTTATCTGTACCTGAGCGAGCAGCACCGGGAGGCCCTGGCGCACCTGCTCTACGGCGTGAAGGGGGACGGCGGTTTCGTATTGCTCACCGGTGAGGTCGGAACGGGAAAAACCACCATCTGCCGGGGGCTCATCGAGCAGCTCCCCAGTGAATGCGATGTAGCCCTCATCCTCAATCCGCGTCTCACGGTGGTCGAGCTCCTGTCTACGGTGTGCGACGAATTCGGTGTCCCCTGTCCTAAGGACAATCGCAGCATCAAGGTCTTTGTCGACCATTTGAACGCCTATCTCCTCGAAACCCATGCCAAAGGTCGCCAATCGCTGCTCATCATCGACGAGGCCCAGAACCTCAGCCCGTCGGTGCTCGAACAGATGCGGCTGCTCACCAATTTGGAAACCAACCGGCGTAAGCTGTTGCGAATCATCCTGCTTGGCCAGCCGGAGCTTCGAGACATGCTCGCCCGCCGGGAGCTTCGTCAGCTGGCTCAGCGTATCGTGGCCCGTTATCACCTGGGCCCCCTGAACCGGGAGGACACCCAGTCCTACGTGGCGCACCGTCTGGCGGTCGCAGGGGCCAGCAAAGAGATCTTCCCGCCGTCGACCCTCGGGATTCTCTACCGGTTGAGCGGGGGCGTTCCCCGGCTGATCAACATCATCGCAGATCGCGCGCTACTCGGAGCCTACGTCGAGGGCAAATCGACCGTGGATCGGAGAATCCTGCGCCAGGCGGCCCGAGAGGCCCTGGGCGAGCCGCAGGGAAGGTTTCGCCGCCTTGGAGGGCCTGTGCCCCTCGCCTCCCTCGCCGCGATCGTGGTTTTTCTCATTTTCCTCTCCCGTTACTATCTGCCGGGCCCGGCGCCCGAGCTCCCTGCCGCACCGTCCACTGCCGCCACAGTGAATCCCGAGAGCGGGGCGACCAGGGCGCTTCGCAAGTCGTTTCCCTCCGCGCCCAAGACGGAACCTGCACTGCAGGTCGCTCCAACGGTTGAGCCCGAAGCCGCCGGGCCACCGAAACCCGAGCGGGCAGAGTCCGCTCATCTCCGATGGCCGCCTGATAGACCGATCGCACAGAGCGAGATCCTCGCTTTCCAGACTCTTTTTGAGTTGTGGAAGGTTCCGCTCTCACCGGGAGACGATTCTCGCCCCTGCAGACGGGCGGAGGCCGCGGGGCTGATGTGCCTCTCGGGGCGGGGTGGTCTGCAGGACCTGCTCCGGATGGACCATCCCGCGGTGCTCCGACTCCAGGACGCGGAGGGAGCCGTCTACTACGGCACACTCGCCGCCGTTCGCGAGCAGAAAGCCACGGTGACGATCGCTGGAGAGCCGAGAGTCGTTGCGTTTCCGGATCTCGAACAAGTCTGGAAAGGCGACTACACGCTCTTGTGGAGACCGCCCCCCCAGTATGGAGGGGCCATGCAGGTGGGAGACCGAGGGCCGGCCGTCGATTGGCTCAGGCAGAGTCTGGCACGCGCGGAGGGGCGATCCGAGTTGCTTGCGGAGGACCACAGAGGCTTTGACGCATCCTTTCAGGAATCCGTCAAACGTTTTCAGGCGGCCAACGGACTCAAGTCCGACGGGATTGTCGGTCCGCAGACCATCATTCGCCTCAATGCCGTCATTCATTCGGGGGATCCCCACCTGACGACCACCAGAAAGGATGGCTGACCGTGTCGTACATCCTGGATGCTTTGAGGAAATCCGAACAGGAACGGCAACGGGGGACCCCTCCCGGGCTCGCCACCACCCATGCGCCGCTCCGGACTCCCAAGGGCGGCAGGCCAACGTGGCCGTGGCTGCTTGCCGTCGGGCTCCTGGCCAACGCGGGTATCCTGGCGTGGTGGATCGAGCCGTGGAAAGACAGGACGCTCACCGGCTCCGCAGGGAGCTCCGCCAAGGTGATGCAGACTTCCCCAGAGGGGGTGCCGTCCTCGACCGGTGCACCGGTCGCGAGGGCACCGAAGGCTGAACCGGTCCCGGCGGACAAAGGCCAGGTTGGCTCAATCGAGACATCTGAAAGGGGGGCGCAGCGGAAATCCGACCAGCCGACTGGAGTGGACAAACCCGGTATCGGCTCGAGTCGAAAGGCCCCCGATCGGGCGGGCGATCCCGAGGGCCGAACAACACTCGCCCCGCCCTCTGCCGCCACACCCCCCAAACCAGGCCCTAACCGACCTTCCGACCCCGCCAAGGCGGCCGCCCCCTCAGCGACGGGTTCCTCGGTCGCCCAGACAACCGTGCCCGGCGCGCCGAGCCAGGCTGCCAAGAAGGAAGACACGCGGCGCGCGGTGCCTTCGTCCCAGCCGTCCCAGGCCGAGCCTCCCGCCGTCGTTCCTCCCGTTCCGTCAGTGGGGGCGTCCGAACTGGGACTGATGGAGGACCTCAAACCGCTTCTTTCGGAAACGCGTCCATCGAGGAAAGAGCCGGATTTTCGACAGATCCCGGCATCGCTTCGAAACACCCTGCCCAAGATCTCAGTCTCTTTCCTCGTGTACTCCGACAAGCCCTCCGACCGACGGGTGACCATCAACGGTCGCGTCTTTCGGGAGGGAGATGAGGTTGCCGAAGGTCTCAAACTGGAGCAGATCACGCAGGAAGGGGCGGTCCTGAGCTATCGTGGCTTCCAGTTTCACAAGGGCGTCTTCTGAGCACTCCGGTCGTCGGGGGTCGTCCAGTCCAAATGGCGGGACGATCGGCGACGGGCGATCCCCCCGCCCCCGACACAGGGTTTCCAAGAAACACAGCGCCACGAACAGAGATGGAAACAAAGACCTGACCCGAAAATCCGATGGTGCTGCATGCCCATGCTCCTGAAAAGCTTGACCCCGGCCGCACTCGCCTTGGGATTCATGTTGTCCCCTGAATCGTTGGCAAAACTTGGAAACAGTGTCGGACAGGGGGGCGCCGGGTTCCTTGTCCTTTTCGCCTTGACAGCCGTCGTGCAAGTCGCCAATGCGACGAGCTACAGTCGCGTGAGCCGCTTCTTGTCCGGGTCCACACTGGAGTCTCACCCCCTGGAGGCTGTCACGGGACCGTGGCTCGCACGGCTGATCCCTCTCGTCACACGCACACCGGCCTTTTTGTCTCTCGGTACGGCCGTACTCGCCACGGCGGGTTTTGTCTTCAACGAAGTCTTCGTCTATTGGTTTCCCAATTTCGCCTTCGCCTTTCTGCTCCTGGTTTTGCTCGCCGTGCTCAACCTCGCTTCCCCCCGCGTGGCGTTTCTTGCGCAGTCCTTGTTTGCCGTCGCGGCTGTTGCGGGCTTGCTGGTGCTCTCCATTGCCGCTCTCATCTCCTGGAGCACCGCTTCGGCACGGGTTACGATGGAAGTCCGAACCGTGGGTCCCCATCTGGCCGGGGTGGCGCTCAGCCTGCTCGCCGGTTTCGAGCTCTCCTACCACTCCCCGCCGGCGGCGTTCCCACGATCGGCAGGGGGCCTCCCCTCCCGTTCCGTCGTGATGTTCTGCTCGTGCTTGTTTCTCATTTGGGGCTTCGTCTCGCTGATCTTGGCGCCCACGGAGAAACTCGCCGAGAGCTCGGTCCCCCACATGCTCGTCGCACGCCTCGGTTGGGGGGAAACCGGCAGAAGCCTCATGGGGGCGGTGGTCCTCGCGGGATGTGCTGGTGTGGTGAACGGTTCGTATTTAGCCCTGCCAAGCCTGTTGTCCCATGGGGATCCAGTCGGCCTGTCGGTTGACGGCAGATCGCGGATAGGCTGGACGGGACGCATCGGCGTCGTCCTGCTGACAGCCGCCCTTGCGATCGCTCTCGGTACAGGCATGGCGGGCGAACCACTGCTCGACACCTGGATCCGGGGAGCCCTGCTGCTGTGGCTCTTGGGGTATTCAGGCTTCCAGGGGGCCCTCTGCGCCCTGTCGCTCGGTCGTTCCTTCCGCGCTCGGAGCCACTCAGCGCCCGAACGGTTCCGTGCCACGATCCATGCTCTTCTTTCTCTGTTCTTTCTCGTCGTGGTGGCGGCATCCATTTGGACGGATCCTGAAAGAAAGGCCCTCTTGGTCTTCATGCTCCTCGCCCCGGCGGCGATCGGCCTTATATTGTTGCCATGGTGCCGATCGGCGGTGGGGTACAGTCGTGGGGGTTGATCCACGAACGTAGGCTCACCGGTCGCCGATCTTGTTTTGGACCCAAATGGAGGTGCGTCATGAGCCGGAGGCAGTCGTGGGGATGGTTGGTGCTGGCGATTGTGGTGGCGGTGCTGAGCCTCAGTGTGGCCCAGTCCGATGCCAAGGAAGTTCCGAGGATCAGCAAGGAGGAACTCAAGGGTGAGCTGGGAAATGCCAGCCTGGTCCTGCTGGACGTCCGTGCAGGCAAGGACTGGACGGCGAGCGACGTGAAAATCCAGGGGGCCGTCCGGGAGGACCCCAAGGATTTTGAGGCATGGGCCTCGAAGTACCCCAAGGACAAAAAGATCGTCCTTTATTGCGCCTGAAGTGGCGAAGGAACCAGTGCCAGTTTGGCACAAAAGCTCCTCGACAAGGGATTCACCAAAGTGTATGCACTCAAGGGGGGATGGCACGAATGGCAGCGCGCTCGTTTCCCGACCGAGCCGAAATGATTTTCCGGCACACGGGTCGGACCGGATGACAATGCCCTGCCGCCCCGATGGAGACACCAAGGGCGTAAGGCTCCCTCAGAAATGGAGCCGCCGTGACATGTGGCCGGGAGCCGGACAGTCGTTTCCGTTGTCCGTCACTCCCGGTATTAAACCTCGCACGAACTGACTGGACCGTCATGGAACGGTTGGACCATTCGAGCCCATGAACAAGGAAGCGGTACTGTTTTGGGGGTGCATCGTCGCCCTGCTTTCGGCGTCTGCCTTTTACGGGGTCAGCGTGGAACGGCAGCGTCGGGAGCTGCGCGGTACCGAGGGCCGAATCGAGACCGGCAGCATCGTGCGACTGGTCCGCGTGATCGATGGCGACACCCTCCAGGTGTCCCAGCAAGGTCAGGAGCCGGCCCTCGTGCGCATCCTCGGCATCAAGGCCTTCAACGCCAAAATCGAAAAAGAGCTGGAAGCGCCTTACGGCCACGCCGCCATGGATGTGCTCGAGCGCATCACGAAGGACCGCAACATCCGAGTCCTGCTCCATAATCCTCCCAAGGACCGTTATGGACGCTACCTCGCCATGCTTTATGTGGATGACCAGGACGTAGGCTTAAGGCTGGTCCGGGAGGGCCTGGTGCTCGTGTACACCGTTTATCCTTTCCCGGGAATGGCTTTCTATCTGCAGGAGCAGGAACTGGCTCGTGCCGGGAGGCGGGGCTTCTGGGCCAACGCGGAAATGACCGCCTATGCGTCCGCCCTCATGCGGGAGTGGCAGGGAAGGCAGGAATGATGTACCTGATTCTCCAGCACTTCATGCAGTATCTGGTTCGGAATCCCCCGGCACCCTTGCGCATCGCTATCCTGCTGCCATCCGTTCTGCTCTACGGCACGACCGGGTTTCTATACTGGGAGCTGCCGGGCAATCCCGATCTCAACTGGTCCGACGGCCTGTGGTACACGATCGTCACCATGACCACGGTCGGATATGGTGATTTTTTCCCCAAGACCACCGGCGGACGATACTTCGTAGGCGGACCGGTCATGCTCTTTGGCATAGGCCTGCTCGGCTACGCCCTCTCGGTGCTGGCAGCCGCTCTGGTGAGCGCCAAGACAAAGGAGATTCGTGGCATGTCGTCCTATATCGGCAGAGGACACCTGGTGCTCATCAACTTCCCCGGAGTCGCGAAATTGACACAGGTGCTCGATGAGTTGATGCATGACCCGTCTTTCGGCAAGCACACGGCGGCGGTCCTCGTGGACGAGCACCTCGAAGAGCTCCCGCCGGAGCTTGCCAGACGAGGGCTCCACTTCGTACGTGGCAACCCGGTGCGCGACGCCACCCTCACCCGTGCCTCCATCGACAGCGCCGAATACGCCGTGGTCCTCGCCCGCAATGCCTCCGACCCGGCCTCGGACACCCTGAACGTCACCATCGCTCTGGCCATCGAAGCCCGTCGCAAATCGGTCAAGACCGTCGTCGAGTGTCTCGACCCGGCCACCGAAGAGCTTCTCAAGAAGGCGGGCTGCGACCGAATCGTTTCTGCTTCCCGCTTCGACGCGTATTTCATCAGTCAGGAATTGCTCAACCCGGGCGTGCAGGAGGTGATGGCTGAGCTCCTGAGCACGCGGTTCGGACAACAGATCTTTTTCGTCCCGGTCAAGGAGACGAGGAGTTTTGGCGAGATCGCCGCCCTGTGCCGGGACCGGGGGCACCTTGCCCTGGGGATTGCCACACGCGAAGGGATCCAACTCAATGCGGGGGGGGAGAGACGGGTCGAGCATGGCGATCGCATCATCACGCTGGGCCCGAAGCGGATTGAAGGTCTCTGACTGTTCCGATCCGCTACCAGCAGCATGGAACAACGCGCGGGAGACGAGCCGAAGACGCTGCACGATGGCAGCCCCATTGGGCTCGCCCCGCTTCATCGCCTTTTTCCTATTGCGTTCGCCGATGGCCGAGGCCGCAAGGTCGCGACCGAGATGACGATCGATCCGGGTCAAGCATAAGCCTTCAGAATATCCTAGGCATCGCCCCGTTCACGGCGGTCAGCGGCGGGCCTGGGTGGATTTGCCTCACACCGAGAACGTAGAGAAATGGGACCGATCTTCGCAACGGTTTTGTTTGTCAGCGCACTGGCGGCTTCAGTGTCGTGTCCGGCACAGGAACTGCTTCTGGATTCGGCGGAACAGCCCAAGGAATTTCGAATCATCCTTGCTGGGAACGCGGGTGGAGAGCGTTTCACCGGCGTTCACGGAACCCTCACGCTGGAACAGCCTCCCCCCCTCAGCCTCAACACCTACCTCCTGATCATCAAAGGGTTTCCTCGGACCAACGGCCGGAACTGCTTCTATTGGTTCTCCGAGGATACCTCCATGATGGAGCTGGGTGGCGAGATCGTCTGCGAAGTGAAGGCAACCTATCTCAAGCAACCTGATGTGCATTTCTACTTTTTGAGTCCCACCCTTCTGGAGAACAAGAGTCCCTTTTTGACCCAGAGAGAAAAGGAACGCAGGAAGCAGGCGGAACAGCAGGCCTTGCCGACACGGGTCTACGCACAAGCGGGTAAATTGAGTGTGCGATTCGTCGGGAACCAAGTCTCAGGGACCGTGTGGATGAAGGGCTATGATGGGGTCGAACGGGCCTTCGTGGAGTACCGAGCAGATTTCAGCGGCCAGAAGTCCCTGCCGCTGAAGCCCATGCGGGAACACAAGCCATGAGTCGCGAATCCGATCGGAAGGGAGGGACCTTCATGAAGCGACCTTCCGTTTTCGCCGTTGCCACGGCTTTATGCACCATGATCTTGCTAAGCCACCCGTCGCAGAGGGACGCGGCGGAGATGGCCGAACGGATCCATTCCGGAAGCCAGAGTCTTTTCTCCGCTGTCACACAGCCCTCTTCCCTGCGCCAAATCCTTACCCCGACCGATGGGTCCCTCGAATTCCTTTTACAGCCTGCAGGGTACGGTGGCGGTGGGCGTTTTGGTTCCATCGCCTTCGATGGGACCGACCCCGCCACGATTTTCATCGGCTCGGACGTCGCCGGAGTCTTTCGCAGTTCGAATGGAGGAGAGACCTTCCACCTCGTGGGAGCAGCCTTGAACGGCTTCGCCGTCGCCGACGCGGCCTCGAACCCGTTTCATCCTCAACAAATCCTGCTGCTGACCGACGACGGGCTTTACCTCTCTCAAGACCGCGGAACCAATTGGCAGAAGATGGGCATTCCGGTCCGCTACGGCGCCCGTCACGCAGGGAGTCATCTGATCGCCTTCTCCAGGGACTGGGTGTGGGTCGCATCCGATGCAGAAGGTGTGTTCCGATTCCCCAACTCGGGCGGCTTTTCCCCGGAGAGGCTCCCGGGACTGGAATCCGCTTCCGTCACATCCATCGCCCTGCACGACGGCATTCTCCACGCGGGAACCCTTCAGGGCGTCTATCGATTCCGCGAGGGCCAGTGGGAACCCTTCAACGCTGGTTTGACTACGGAGCGCCCGGAAGTCGTGGACCTGGTCCCACACCCCGGGCGTGGGCTCTGCTTCGTCGAGAAGACCTCCGGGGTTTACGCCCTGGACGCGTCCGCCGCCGCTTGGACGTTTATGGGAAAACCCGCCCTGGAACCCGGAGCCTTCAAGGCACTCGCGATCAGCCCATCCAATCCGAACCTTCTCCTGTTGGCCTCCCACCCGCTGAGCTGGCCCCATCGCCTGTATCGATCGAGCGACGGCGGCTCCACGTGGAAGTCGGTTGAAGCCTTCCAGGCCGACCCGGCGAGCGCCGAGAATTGGACGCGCTCGCTCCAGTCCACGGAACAGATCCGGTTTGCCCCCAACGACCCGAACCAAGTATGGCTCAGTGACTGGTGGAACGTGTGGCGAAGCTCCGACGCGGGCGAAAGCTGGGCTCAGGTGCACCGGGGTCTCCAGAACACCGTCGTCAACGACCTCAAGCCCCACCCTCGTGATCCGACGATTCTCTTCGCGTGCGTCGCGGACAACGGTCTGATGGTCACCTTCGATGGCGGGAGTTCCTGGATGCGGCGGATGCAGGGTGTTCTGGATGGTCATGCCCAGGAAATCGAGATCTCCCCTCTCAATCCCATGAAGATGTATCTGCTGGCACGGCCGTGGGGGAGAAAGGACAAGTTTTTTGTTTATCGGAGCCTAGACGGTGGAATCACCTGGCAGGACAGGAGTTTTCCCGTGCCCTCCAGGCCCCTGCCTCAGCTTCCGTACGTCGATGGGGTGGCAACCAACCTGGAGCTGGACCCCTCCGCCGACGACACCCTCTACGTGGGGACGAACGGTTACGGCGTCTTCAAGAGCACTGACGGCGGAGCCACGTGGGAACCTTCAAGCACGGGGATGACGACCCCGTACCTGAAGGGACCGGGCGCCCTGCTGATCCGCCCCGACAATCCGCGGATCCTCTATGCCAGTACCCAAGCTGGAGGCATCTTCCGCTCGACGGATGGCGCGAACACTTGGACGCCCCTTACCCCGGCGTTCCCCTTCACCTTCGGGATGGCCTTGGACCCGGCCAATCGCGACCGCATTCTGGCGGCGCGCCCCGAGAAGCGACTCATCGTTTCCGAGGATGGAGGGGTCCGTTGGAAGGAGATGACCCTGCCAGGGGAACGCCCTGCCCACGTGACCAGCTACGCCATCGCCATCTCTCCCGCCAATCCCAACCAAGTCGCCGTTGGCACCCTGGGCTATGATTACCGGGCAGCAGACGGGACCTACTTCAGCACCGACGGCGGCACGACGTTTGTTCCGAGCGCTTCAGCGTTGCCCCGGATCAGCGTCAACGTCCTTTCTTGGAGCCCGCATGCCGGAAATCCCTTGTTCATCGGGTTCAATGGTTCCGGCATCTTCAAGGCCGTGTCCCATGGAACGGTTTCGCGGACGCTCGTTCCCGCCAGGGATCCGCAAGGGAGTCCGGAAGGATGACCGGCCACCGTCTGGACGCGCCGGACGGCCGCGAGCCGCTTCGGCTCGCCGTGCTCGTCTCCACACTCACGGTCGGAGGCGCCGAGCAACTTCTCCTAGACTTGCTTCGAAACCTCGACACCGCACGAGTTCAGCCGTCCCTTTACTTCCTCAAGCCCCCCGGACTTCTGGGTCTGGAAGCCCTGCGCCTGGGTGTTCCCTACAGGACGAGTCTGATCCGTTCCCGCTTCGACCCCATAGGGATCCTCCGTATCGCCCGTCTTCTGCTGGCCTTCAGGGCCGATGCCCTGCTGCTGATCAACCATCGCGACGCTCTGGCGTACGGTGTCCCTGCCGCCAAGCTGGCCGGAATCCCCATGGTGATC
Organism: uncultured Syntrophobacteraceae bacterium; assembly: GCA_964527905.1. Classification (GTDB taxonomy): domain Bacteria; phylum Desulfobacterota; class Syntrophobacteria; order Syntrophobacterales; family Syntrophobacteraceae; genus CALBZH01. The sequence continues at coordinate 30,637 of CAZGQL010000006.1, read as the reverse complement.
AACTGGATAAACGAAACCAACCGAACCTACAGTCACCATCGCCTGACCCGTGTCCTTCGAAGGATGCTGCATCTCGGTGTGGATCGAGTGGTGGCCGCTGCCCAGGGGCACCGCGCCTATTTGTCCCGAGCCGAGAGGATCCCCCTGCGCAAAATCACAACCATCTACAACGCCGTCGATCCGAAGCGATTTGAATCCGATCTGGACAGGGAATCGGCTCGAGCGAGGCTCGGCATTGGACCCGCCGGACCCGTGGTCGGCATCGTCGCCGCCCTGCGGCCGGACAAAGCCCATACGGTCTTCCTCAAGGCGGCCCGAACCGTGCTCCAATCCTTCCCCGAAGCGAGCTTCCTGGTGGTTGGCGAGGGCCCGGAACGAGATCGGCTCGTATCCTTGACACGTGAGCTGGACCTCGGCTCCCGGGTTCAGTTTTTGGGCGTGAGGCGGGATATGGGCGACCTGTTCCGGGCGCTCGACGTGAGCACCCTGTCCTCCAATCCCGAACAGGAAACCCTCTCGGTCGCCGCCCTTGAGGCCATGGCCACGGGGGTGCCTGTAGTGTCGACGGACGTCGGATTCATGCGGGAGATCATCATTCCGGGCACGACGGGGTTTCTGGCCGAACCGGGAAACCCTTGGGACTTGGCGGATAAGATCCTCATGCTCCTCCGGGATGAAGACCTGCGCCGGAGACTCGGTGAAACCTCCAAAGCATGGGTGCGCAAGCACTTCACCGTTCAGGCCATGGCGGCGGCCTTCGAGGACTTGCTGCTCGAGATGCCCCGGGAAGGAAGCGGTTCGCCCTCGCCGTCCCAGGCACGCACGAGGCGCAAGACCGCCTCCTGGAGCTCAAAGACCGTGGACAACTCGGCCCCGACGGCCTCCTGCAACCGGTCCCGCCCCTGACGGCTCAAGCCCTCCTGGACAGCCCGGCACAAGTAGTTCACACACAGGACATCCCGAACCCTCAGCACGCATCCGTGATCTCCCAGAAAAAAGCAGCTGTCCTCCCGGAGGTGCATCCTCGGCAGCTCCACCCCGAACAGAAGATTGAGCAGCAGGATCGTTTCGCCGTAGCGCTCCTCGATACCCGCCCCGCAGCAACTGCCGCCTTCCTTTTCGTCGCAGCGGGTACAAGCCGCCACGATCCCCACGTCGATCATGGTCCGCAGGGATGCCGAGAGCTGGGTTTCCAGTCGCTCCATCAACTGTCGGATTTCAGCGTCACCGCGAAGAGCCTCCCCGTAACGCTCCTCCACGGAACGCGCCCGACGGATTCGCTCAGCGATGGAAGTGCACGAGGCGTTATGGTGGTCATGGTGCATCTGCGTTCCCTAACCTTTCCAGAGGTTCCGGGACAAAACGGACTCGCCGCCGCGAGCCGCACATCATTTTCGGATACCCAGTTTCTTCATGCGCGAATCGAAGGTCGAGCGGATCACACCGGCCTCCTTGGCGGCCCGGGTCACATGCCATTTGTTCTTTTCGAGCAGGTATAGCACGTATTCTCGTTCCAGGGCCTCCCACGTGTATCCCTCGAAGCACGGCCGTCCGGGCTCCTGGCGCTCGGACGGGCGCGGAGATTCGACATCGGGGGACACCTCCGCCGGTTGGGAGCCCAGGGAAAGCTCCTCCGGGCCGAAGGACGCCCGCAGGTCCTCGGGTGTGATCAGTTCCGAATGGGTCACGATGATGACCCGCCGCACGAAGTTCTCCAACTCCCGGACGTTTCCCTTCCACGGGTGAGCCTGGAGCAGGGACATGGCTTCCTTGGAAAAGCGCTTGGGAGGGAGGCTCAGCCGCACCGACTCTCGGCTCAGCAGATGTTCGAGGAGGAGCCGGATGTCCTCGGGCCTCTCCCGCAGGGAAGGGATGTGCAACGGGAGCACGTTCAACCGATAGAACAGGTCTTCTCGAAACTGCTCCCGGGCGATGGCTTCTCGGAGGTCCTTGTTGGTCGCAGAGATGATCCGCACGTTGATCCGCCGGGTCTGCGTTCCGCCAAGGGGCTTGATTTCATTGTTCTGGAGGACACGCAGCATGCGTGCCTGTAGGTGGAACGGCATATCACCGATCTCATCCAGGAAAAGCGTCCCGCCGTCGGCGGCCTCGAAGAGGCCCACCTTGTCCTTGACGGCACCCGTGAAGGCCCCCTTGACGTAGCCGAAAAGCTCGCTTTCGAGCAGCGTTTCGGGAATGGCGCTGCAGTTTTGCACCAGGAAGGGCTTGCCGCCGCGGTGACTCTGTCGATGGATTTCTCGTGCGAACAACTCCTTGCCCGTACCGCTCTCCCCCGTGATGAGCACGGGAAAGTCCGTCTTGGCGTAGTCGCCGGCGGTCTTGAGGGCCCGCAGGAACGGTTCGCTGCGCCCAATCAAGACGCCCTGGTCCCGCATCGCTTCGATGGTCTGCTTGAGACGCTGGTTTTCTTGGACCTGATCCGCATGGATCAACGAGTTGCTGAGCGCCACGGAACCCAGGTCAATGATCTCCTGAAGCAGCTGCAGGTAATCTTCGTTGAGGTTGAGCCGGTTGCCTTCGGCGCTCGTGTCGATGATCTGGATCGCCCCGTAGACTTCGCCGCTCTTCAGAAAGAGAGGGAAACACAGGATGAGTCGGCTCTTGACATCCAACCGCGCCTCGAAATCCCCAAAATGCCGGTCGTCCTTACCCGGCTCCGCGATGGTCATCTGGCGGTTTTCGATGACCCATCCGACAATGCTCGGTTGCTCCCAAGGGATGGTGATGCCCCGCACGGCATCGCTCTCGCTCCCGGCGGCCTCGACGCACAGGTATCCATCCGGGGTCTTTACCCATATGGATCCGCGCTCGACATTCTGCAGCTCCAGGAGGGCACTCAAAAAGCTCCGCTGGAGCTTTTCCGTGTCCAGTTCCTCGGCCAGCATCCTGCGAAAATTGAACGGTGTGCGGCTCATGACCTTCTGTCCTGTTCAAGGGGAAAGCATCGTCTCAGGGCCGTGTGCTCAAAGCGCCGGACGGCATCAGCCGGTTCCCTCAACGATTCAAATCATCTCACAAAACGCTCGTTCCTTCCATACCCTCCCCACAAGACGTCCCCCATTCCCCCATGGGACCACTCCGAAATGACGCCGGATTCTCCCGCATGGATGGGGCAAAATCTGCTATACATCCCGGGAACGGGCTCCAGTCCGCCATCGCCTCGGGCAGCGGAGAACCGATGCGACCGGAGCCCGTAACGAGCGTCCCGCGGCTTTTGAACCCGGAGACCGTCGCCGTGACCGGAATGCCCACGCGCCGTCCGCGCGTAGCGAAGCAAGGATGGATTTCCATGAGTCATTTTTTCGCCTACCTTTCCCGCATGAAGTTCATCAAGCGCTGGGGCCTGATGCACAACACGTACACGGAAAACATCCAGGAGCACAGTCTGCGGGTGGCCCTGATCGCCCACTCCCTGGCCATCATCCGAAACCGCCTGTTCGGAGGTCGGATCGACCCCGACCGCGCCGCTTCTCTGGCCCTCTACCACGATGCCACCGAGGTCCTGACCGGGGACCTTCCCGCTCCCATCAAGTACTTCAACCCGGAAATCCGTCAGGCTTCACGGGGCATTGAGCATGCGGCCGCCAGACAGCTCTTCGAGATGATCCCCGAGGAGCTCCGGGCGGATTACGCACCATTCCTGTTTCCGGAAGAGGCCGACGCCGCCCTGCGGGAGATCGTGAAGGCGGCGGACAAGCTGTGCGCTTACATGAAATGTCTTGAGGAGCTCGGAGCGGGCAACCAGGAATTTTCCAAGGCGGAAAAAGCCCTGCGGCATACCGTCGAACAAATTGATCTGCCCGAGGTCCGGTATTTCGTGGAGACGTTCATCCCGAGCGCCCGCCTCACCCTGGATGAGCTCAGCTGAAGCGAGGCCATTTCGGTAGACAATTCCAGGGATCACCCCATCATAGAGCGCAAACGGCTGGCCTTAGAGACGGTTGCAGCACTGGCAAACGCCTCACCACCGTCATTCCCGCGCAGGTGGAACCCCAGTTTCTTCGACGACTTCTGAGCCCCAGCCTCCGTGGGGGTAATAAAATTTGAAGGTCTTGCTGCAGCCTCACCGGCGCGGCGAACCAGCTGTGGCGGAAAACCGGAACGACCGACGGAGGGTCGGCTGCCATCCTCATCCTAATCAGGGGTGACGCGCTTCTTCCCCGTGATCATGCTCCAAACGAGGTTTTCCCGAGTTTGCAGACTGACGGCCACGACGCCGCCGATGTGAAGAACCACCAGCACCAGGCTGAGATTTGCCAGGATCTCATGGGCTTCCTTGAGCGCGTGCTCGCGCTCATCTCGAATGCGGCCCCCATGCCCCCCTTTTCGCTCGCCTTTGGACGCGACGGCCGCAGGAGGGCTCAGGAGCGGAACCGATTCGAGCGCGCCGATTTGAAAACCCGCGAGCGGTCCCGCTCGGTCCTTGACTCCATAGAGGAGCGCGCCCGATATGACCGTCAGCGAGAGCACCACGAGCAACGCCACCACCATGGCGCCTCCGGCGGGATCATGCCCCGTGTACCGGCGTGCCCGGAACGTGGCGACTTCCAAAAGATGCGCCATCACCGCCCGAGGTCCCCGCACAAAATCACTGAACCGCGCGTGCCGGGGTCCAACAAAGCCCCAGATGACGCGCAGGGGTATCAGACCGGCGATGACGTATCCCGCGTTGACGTGGAGCCAACGGGGCTTCCCTTCGGTCAGGTAGCACACGGCAAAAGCAAGGACCAAGAGCCAATGGAACAGACGGACAAACAGGTCCCAGACTCTTATCTCCCCAGGTTCATCCATTTCTCATGCCTCCCGGCAGCGAGCACGAAGCAACGTTTTGGTCCGGCTGCGCCCCATCAGTCAGGCAAGCGAGATGCGCGGTCTGACGATCCTCACTTGTTCCTGAAATTAGCTCCACTGGGAATCCGGAACTTGATTTCCGTCCTGGCCGGCTCTTCGCTGTCTTCCTTGTAGACCTCCTTGACCAGCTTCCGCTCGCGGGGCCCAATGTCCCCGAGTGTCAGACTCTTCCGCCACAGGATTCTCGTCTCATTGCGGTTGGTGGTCCACATGTCGAGTCGGACCCCCGGGCGGACCTTGCCCGAATGGTTCACGATGTATCCCGTGATGAAACCGTCCGGAGTGATCTGAAAATCTTCGTATCGGAGATCCTTGTCGGGCACCCCGGAGCTCAAATCCACAGGTCCGCTCTTGAGACCGGTCCCGCCAAACCCTGCAACCGGAACCCACAAAAGGATCAAAACCAGACCCGCCCATCCCATTCTCTGCATGAACCATTCTCCTTCGTTATGCTATTTCCCAGGACCACGTAACTCACCCGAACCACCTTCCTCCATCAGCCCCGACTCTAACACAGGAACCGCCCCTAAAGAACCTCCAGCACGCCCTTCGAAGAGATCCAATGCTGCGGTGCGTCCCAGGCATTTGAATTCAAGGACTTACATCGACATACCCCTAAACGTCGACCTACAGGAAACTACCCGATTGGCTCGAGTACCCTTCTGTTCAGTCTAGAACCTGACCGCACCTGCTCCTTTGGGTGAATTGGGCGGTGCAAGGACCGTGACGTGGAAAGGGCCAGCTTGGAGGGTGGGATTGCAAGGTCCTTAAGGGACCGCCGAAAAGGGAAAAAAGCGGATCACGAGCTCCATGGTACGGCCTTGACGTCCGTTAGAGAGAAATCATTTCCCTTGAAGAGAAGCGAATCATCCCCCAACTTCGCCAGGGCATAGGAACAACAGTCTCCAATGTTTAGTCCCGCAGGGTGCCGTCCCTTGCCGTACCTTCTCCAAGCAATCCGTGCGATCCCGTACTGCTCAAGAGTCAACGGCACAATAGCAATCTTTGCATGGTGTAGAAGAAGGTCCAGCTCACGCCCTCCGGCCTCGCCTTTCTTCGCTTCGATCACGATGCCAGTTTCCAACGCCGTAAAGGAACTGATCAGTCTTTTAGGATCGGCCGCTATCACAAGAGCAAATCGCTCCGCTTCAGGCTCTCCGAGAAGAATTGCAACCAGGGCAGAAGTGTCGATGACCATTACTGCGGCAGCCCCCTCTCGTCGTACCCCAGGATCTCGTCCGCACAGCGTTCGTCCTTATCGGGCAGCGCCCTGCACCGGTGGGAAATCCTCATGATCTCGTCGGCCACTTCAAGGGCGGTGCGGTGTCCCCTGAGACGTTCGAGTCGCTCTTCCAATGCATGGATGATCGCCTCCGTAAGGCTTTCTCCAGTCTCGGCAGCCACTTGGCGCGCGAGTTTTTCTGCTCGAGGGTTTCTGACACTGATAGGCATGCAATTCCTCCCCCTGTGTATTGAAAACGCTCAACAGTATATACACTGACGAGCACCGACTCAAGATGGAAGCTCCCAGCTCGGGCGGAGGGACCGCGGTGACCAGCGTCCGGAGCCCCCAGGTCAGAGGATCGCAAGTGTACACCATCGTGACGCCGTTTCCGTGGGTCACGGTCCTGACCTGCCCGGAGGCGCTGAAACCTGCATACTGGAGGTAGTACCCCTCGGGGGCCGAGGCTTCGAACCACAGACCCGAAGGATTCCTTCGCGCTTCGTAGGTCGTGGTCACGGTCTCGAGCGTCTCTCCTTGACGGTAGGGGAAGGTGACCGTCTCGGTGCGTCCTAGGGCGTCGAAGGCAGGGTGACAACAGGCCACCCAACCTTGGAGGTTTACTATGGAACGGCGCCCATACGACACCGGTCTTACCGACAAGCAACGGGAAACGCTTTGGACTCTGTTGGTGGAACTTTTTTCACGCAGCATTTGGGCCGGCCACGCGTGATTTGTCTGCGGGAGATGTTCGATGCAATCCTCTACGTTGTCCGGGCTGGCTGCCAATGGCGCATGCTCCCCCATGACTTTCCGAAATGGCAGACCGTCTACTACCACCTTCGGCAGTTCCGGATCCGAGGCGCGTGGGAACAAATCCCGGGCCTCTTGCGTCTTGGGGTGCGAGTCCACGTTGGCAGGGACGCCTGCCCCAGTGCTGCAATCATTGACGGTCCAAGCGTGAAGACGACCGAAGCGGGTGGCCCTCATGGTTACGACGCCGGGAACTGGTCGAGTAGGCGTATGCCTTTGGGTCCTGGATTCTTGAGATCGTTATGCGCGCAGAAGACCAGAAGGGCTTTGTTGTTCTGCCTCGAAGGTGGTTCGTCGAACGCACGTTCGCTTGGCCTGGCCGTTCCCGACGGCTCAGCAAAGATTACGAGGAATCGGAGAAGACCAGCGAGGCCATGGTTCCTATCCGTATGATCCACTTGATCAGCAGGCGATTGTCGCGCGCATGAATTCTTTCTAAACAGGTTCTAACAACCGAGCCCACGGAATGGTGGGACGTGCTCTCTTGGAGGGATGCCCCGCAGGGGGTGGCTTGACCTTGGGTGGGAGAGCACGACCTCGGCTCTTGAGCCCTTCAGCAAGATCGGGTACCTTGAAGCGTCGCTCGGGGGGATGCAGCATCCACCGAAATGGGTGCCGCATCCTGGCAACGCTTCAGTTCATGAGGTCTTTGGTGCACTCCAGGGGACCGGTACCCCATTTGGAGCGGAGGCAAGCCGTGAGCTCCCCTTCCCTGCAAAACCCCATCGGCGTGTTCGACTCGGGCGTGGGCGGTCTCACCGTCGTCCGCGCCCTCATGGAGCGCCTCCCCTTCGAGAGCATCGTGTATTTCGGGGATACGGCCCGGGTGCCTTACGGGGTGAAGTCGGTGGAGACCATCGCCTCCTATGCAAGGCAGATCACGGAATTTCTGCTTCAGCAGCGTGTGAAATTGCTGATCATCGCCTGCAACACCATGGCTGCAGTCGCGCACCAGGTGGTGGACGACCTTTCGCCCGTTCCGGTGCTGGATGTGATCGATGCGGGAGCCCGCAGCGCCGTGGCCCTGACCCGGGCACGGCACGTGGCGGTGATCGGGACGCCGGCCACCATCAACAGCAACGCCTACGCTCGCGCCATCCACCGTTACGATCCATCCGTGCGTATTTTCTCTCAGGCCTGCGCCCTCTTTGTCCCGCTGGTGGAGGAAGGATGGCTCGATCACCCCGTCACGCGCCTCACCGCCCAGGAGTATTTCAAGCCCATCCTCAGCCACCCGATCGATGCGGTGGTGCTGGGCTGCACCCACTACCCGCTCCTTAAGCCCCTTCTGCAGGAAGTGGTCGGTAGCGGGATCGCTCTGGTGGATTCGGCCGAGGCCATGGCAGATCAGACGGCTTCAGTGCTTGCGGAAAAGGGGCTCAGCAACACGAGCACCGCCCCGCCGGACTACGTGTTTTACGTCACGGATGTTCCCCTGCGGTTCCAGACCATCGGCGAACGTTTTCTGGGGAGAACGCTCTCCAAGGTCCGCGTGATCAAGTGGTGAGAGAACCGATGGGCGACCGACCGAACAGACCTCACAATCGCTTGCCAAACGAATTTCGCGAAATAAAGGGGATTGTATGAAGGAGTTCACGCTGGAAGAGTTGGCCGCATTCAACGGCAAGGAGGGCCAGCCGGTTTACGTCGCCCACCAGGGCAAGGTCTACGACCTTTCGAGCAGCACACTTTGGAAGAGTGGATCCCACATGCGTCGCCACCAGGCCGGGCACGATCTCACTACCGACCTTCAGGCCGCACCCCACGGCGTGGAAAAGCTCGAATCCTTTCCTCAAGTGGGCGTCGTCAAGGAAACGTCCGCCCTCGGCCCCTCACTGCCGCCGCTGCTCGAAACCTGGTTTGGGCGAATCCCCATGCTCCGGCGCCACCCCCACCCCATGACCGTTCATTTCCCCATCGTGTTCATGCTGTTCACACCCGTTTTCAGCCTTCTCTACCTGGCCACCGGCAAGGATAGCTTTGAGAGCACGGCCCTGCACTGTCTCGTCGCGGGGCTCGCGTTCCTGCCGATTGTGATTCTGACCGGCCTCCTGACCTGGTGGGTGAATTACCTGGCCAAGCCCATGGAATCCGTCACGGTCAAGATCTGTGCCTCGATCCTGCTGTTTTTCCTGGCACTTTTGGCCTTCACCTGGCGCATGATCTCCCCACAGGTGCTCACCTCCCCTGAGGGCGCTCATCCCGGGTATGTGGCCCTGCTGTTGAGCTTGGCTGCGACCGTTGTCGTGATCGGCTGGTTCGGCGCCAAGCTGACCTTTCCCGTCGAAAAGGGCTGAGGCCATGTCGTTCTTTCTCACCCGAGTCTTCCTTCACCAGGGGCTCACGCCACCGGGAAATGCGGGCGTGGGAAGCCCGGTTCGGATGGGCGGCAGAACCGTGACGCCTCTTACCCTCGATGGGAAGCCGACGCCCTCCGACTGAGCCGGGTGGGCGTTGGCCAAAGGGGTGGAAAAGAATGGAACCGTCCGAACGCTAGGTGTGTAAAAAAGGTAACGCCCCATCGTGGGAGCTCTCGTCACCCGGGTGGACCCGTCCCGTGAAAGCCTTGCTAATTCGACCTCCTGGGATGGATCCGACAGACCCAAGCAGTTGGCATGCATGTTGCTAAACTTAACGTGCGAAAGGCAACGCTTCTTCAGAAATCTCGAGCGCAATGGGGAACGGCCATGATGTTCCAGTGCATCCGGTGCGGAATCACCTGGGGGAACGGCAATCCAGAAATCGACGGCTACTCGCACGGGTTGTGCCTGCCCTGCCTCAAGGAAGCCTTGATCCCCCTTTACCGGAAACGCCAGGTCGAGGAGGGCAACTTCGATTGTTTCGCCCGTTCAGCCGGCTACTGCGACCAAGGGCTCTGCAAGTATCGAACGATTTGCCTGGGATCGCTCCCGGTCGCATCCTAAGCCTTGAAGTCGGGAAAATCCGTCCCCTCCCGAGTCCGGAGTGGTCCGGGAGCTGGGACCTGAGCAGCCAGGATCCGAAACCACAGGCGCGGACGAAACCCAGGGAGCTCATCCAGCCGGGGGATTTTCTCCTCCCTTGGTTCCCGCCCAGCCGAACCCAAGAAAACCGGCCCATAAGGCAATTGCCCCGAGCACATCCCCTGCAACGCCAACCCCTTTCCCTGAATCAGACCCCGCATTAATTTATACGTAAATTCTGGGCCCAGCCCTCTTGAGCCACGAGAGGCACGGCCGCTTGCAGCACGCTGACCACGCCCGTTCTAATTGATGTCAACGGCGTTTTTGCCGCGGGATGGGTTTTGGGTTTTTTAGCTTAACGGAGGGACAGGTTATGGAAGCGGGTTTGGAATTGGGTCGTCTCATGAGCACCGGCTGCGGATGCTGCCTGACTCCTGATGAGCAGGGTGGCAGCTACACCTGCGAGGACCGCAGCAAGGTCTTCACCTACAGAGAGCAAGATGTGTTGGCACGGATCCGCTCGGCATCCGAGCGGGCCCGATTCCTCAGGCGCGAGATCGAGCAGATGAGGATGCGCCGGGAAGACCGGGCCGCACTCGAACGTGCCCTGGAAGAGCTCGCCGCCCTGCGGCGCGAGCGCGTGGAACTGGAAGCCGAAAGGGTCGCCGCCGCCGAAGAACGGATGCGCTGGCTCGGCCACGCCTGAAACGTTTTCTTGTCGGGCTCCGTTGGAACGATTCGCCGCGCGTTGTGCTGAAGAGCGCCCCGTCACGGACGGGGCGCTTTTTGCTTGCCTCGCGCCCCAGTGCTTGTCGGGAAAAGGGATCCGATCACGAGAGGAGGATGGTCCATGAAGCCGGAGCCTCGCCTGGAAGGTCTCAATGTCGTCGTCTTTCGCATCCATGACCACCTGACACCCGATGAACAGACACAGTGCGCCCGTCGGCTCGAAGAGTCCCTGGCTCCACACACGGTCACGCGGGTTCTGTTGGAGATTGAAGGGTTTCGGCACATGGAACCGGAGCGGCTGCGTTCCGCCCTCGCCTTTTTGAGTCCCTTTGCGTCCCGACTCGATCGCATCGCAGTCCTCGGCTCCCGGGTCTGGATCAAATCCTGGATCAAGGTGGGAAGCTTTCCGTTGGCGGTGCCAGTGGAGTACTTCGACCGGGCCGAATCCGAGCGTGCCTGGAGTTGGGTGAATGAGCCCTGATGCCGCGACCGGCCGATGGCGGCTCGACCACGACAGGGTGGAGTCCCATCGAGGAAGCGCCGGGAAGAGACGGCCTACGCCAGGCATCCGATGGAACCGTGTCGGATTCCCTTTGTGCGTTTCGTTCAACTGGGCTAAGGTACCTGCGCGCTACGCACGCCCGGTCTGCGCATCCCTCGCAGAGCTGATCCTGAGGTTCGGCAGCGAAGAGACCCTCGATGAGGAGGTTCCCTATGAATCCGATCCAGCAATACTGGCAGACGCGCCTTGAAAAGTGCAAGGAGGCGCTGGAACAGAACCAGTTTCAGGTCTACCTGGCCCCCACCGCCGCCGAAGCCAAGCGTGTGGTGCTCGAGGAAATCCTTCCCGCACTCGAGATCAAGTCCGTTTCCTGGGGAGGCTCAGCCACGTTCTTGGCCACCGGCCTCTACGAAGCCCTGCGCTCGCTCCCCGACACCACGGTCATCGACACCTTCGACAAGAACGTCACCCGCGAAGAAGTGATCGAGCGCAGGCGCCAGGCACTGATGGTCGACTTGTTTGTCACGGGAACGAACGCCCTCACCGAATCCGGACAGCTGGTCAACCTGGACATGATCGGCAATCGCGTGGCGGCTCTGACCTTCGGGCCCAAACACGTGATCGTGCTCGCCGGGCGCA
>CAZGQL010000006.1:4925-18908 GCA_964527905.1 uncultured Syntrophobacteraceae bacterium | reverse complement strand
GATGACGTCGCCGACGCCATGTTCCGCATCAAGAACTACGCGGCACCCGTCAATGCCATCCGCCTGGAGAAAAAAACCCCGTGCGCCGTGACCACGGCCTGTGAGGATTGCGGCAGCCCGGATCGCATCTGCAACAGCTGGGCCATCACCGAAAAATCGTATCCCAAGAAGCGCGTCAAGGTCGTGTTGATCAACGAGGACCTTGGGTTTTGAACGGCCCGGAACTTCTCGAAAGCCTGTCCATGCCCTATCGACTCCGCGAGAGCCCGCGGGCTAAGCGTGTGCTGGTCCGCGTCCTTCCGGAGGGCACGGTGGAGGTGGTGGTGCCTCCGGGCTTCGATCCCCGTTGCATCCCGCCGATTCTGCACAAGCACGCGGATTGGATCGCCCGGATGAGGGAGATCCTGGAAGCCAGGGAGGCGCAGCTCCAGCGGGAGCCCATCCCCGAAATGATCGACTTGCGCGCAATCGGTCGCCGCGTCCTGGTCCAGGGCGTTGCATCCCGAAGCCCCATGCTGTTTCTGAGCACTCCATCGCCCACACGGATACGGATCGAGGGCGATCTGGAGGACCAGGAGGGCGTCCGCACCCTGCTCAAGCGTTGGCTGCGGCACGAGGCCGAAGAGCATCTGATCCCATGGCTTGGCGAGACGAGTGCCAGCGTCGGACTCAGCTTCCGGAGGGCTCAGGTCCGCGGGCAGCGGACACGTTGGGCCAGCTGCTCGACCCGCGGCACCATCAGCCTCAACGAGCGCCTCCTTTTCCTGCCGCCCGATCTGGTTCGGTACGTTTTCCTGCACGAGCTCTGTCACACCATCCACATGAACCACTCCAGCGCCTTCTGGACCCTGATGGCTCGCTTCGAGCCGGATTGGCGGGCGCTCGATGCCAGGATCCGTCAAGCGGACCGTTTGATTCCCCATTGGGTTTTCTGACACCCCTTGCCGGGGCCCCAACGGGTTCGACTCCGCCGCGCCCGAGGGTTGCCCTTGCCCCTCATGCAAACGCCGCCTCCGGCCGATAGAATACACAATGATCCCCAAACCCAATGGACCGGAGAGGATTCCCATGAGCATGGCCCCAGCGGGCGACCTGGTCGAAAGGCGCTTTTACCGGAGGATCCGCAGGAAATTCTCCATCAAGTGCAGAGACGAAAAGGTGCAGTTCGCCGGCATCAGCTGCGATATCTGCCCCGGAGGGGTATTCGTCATGACCAACCACCTGCTGCCACCCCGAAGCTTCGTCGACATGGAAATCTGGATTGACGACGAGACTCCGGCCCAATGCCGCGGCCAAGTCGTGTGGATCAACCGGGGGCAGGTCGTCTATTATCCATCCGGTTTCGGGGTTCAGTTCACGGACATCCCGGAGGCTTTCAAGGAGCATCTCGTCCGGATGTGCGACGAGCATTTCGACGACTGAAGCTCATGGCCGCTCGCCCATCACGTTCTTGATGGGGGGACACGGATGGAGCATGAAGTCCCCGAGAGTGAGAAGCACCATGGCCTCGCAGACCGGAAGGATCCTTGGAATGGCCGCCGCGTCGTGCCGTCCCCCGACCACAATGGTGGTCGGCTCGCCCTCCCGCGTGACGGTCTGCTGGGGTTTACCGATTGAAGGGATGGGTTTCACGGCCACCCGAATCACGATATCCATTCCGGTCGAAAGGCCCCCCAGAATCCCTCCCGCGTGATTGCTCCCATAACCCTCGGGCAAGATCGGGTCGTTGTTTTCACTCCCGAGCAAATCCGCTGCGGCGAACCCCTCGCCAATCTCCACCCCCTTGACGGCGCCGATGGACATGAGGGCACCAGCCAGCCGCGCGTCCAGTTTGTCGAAAACGGGCTCGCCAAGGCCGGGCGGGCACCGCCTGGCATGGATCTCAACGATGCCCCCGAGCGAATCCCCCATGGCCCGGATCTCCCGGAGCCGCCGTTCCATGGCTTTTGCCGCCGCGGGATCGGGGCATCGAAATGGGTTGTCCCCAGCCGATTCCCAGCGATACTCCTTACAGCGAACGCCGCCCAGGGCGATGGTGTACGCGTCGACCTCGATGTCGTAAATGGACAAGAACTGCCGCGCGACCGCACCAGCCGCCACTCGGGCCGCCGTTTCCCGGGCGGAGCTCCGCCCTCCTCCCCGCCAGTCCCTCACGCCATACTTCTGATCATAGGTGCGGTCGGCGTGCCCCGGTCGATACAGCGTCGCAATGGCGTCATAGTCTCGGCTGCGCTGATCCTTGTTGAAGATCACGAGGCTGATCGGCGTGCCCGTCGTCCGGCCCTCGAACACCCCTGAGAGGATCTCCACGTGATCGGGCTCACGACGGGGAGATCCGAGGCTCCCACCGGGACGCCGACGATCCAGGTCACGCTGGATGTCCTCGGCTTGCAGCGGAATGCCCGGCGGACAGCCGTCGATCGTGACCCCCAGCGCAGGACCGTGCGATTCTCCCCATGTGGTGATCCGAAGGAGCCTCCCGAACGAATTCCCGGCCATCGATGCCTCCTCTGCGTGACGGTGACGCCCCGACAAGAGGGACGTTCCGCAAGAAATAATCATGAATCAAAACCAATCGTTACGACAGAGATGAGATCCCCCGACCGCTTGACAGTGGGAGGGAAAACGTTATCCTTGATCAAGAACGAGGTCAAGGATCGCCTGGAGGTGGTGAGGAGGGAGAGATCATGAGCGAGCATCACCCGGACCTGCGGGAGGACCTGGAAAGCCACGTCGAGGATGAGCTGCGCGAGCCTCCCATGTACAAAGTGCTGCTCCACAACGACGACTACACGACTATGGAGTTCGTGGTAGAGATTTTGCAAAAGGTATTTCACAAGTCACCGGCGGAAGCCACACGCATCATGCTGTTGGTCCATCGAAGCGGCACGGGGGTGTGCGGCGTTTATACGGCCGAGATCGCGGAGACCAAGGTGGAAATGGTGCATCATTTGGCCCGAAAGAACGGCTACCCTCTCAAATGCAGCATGGAAGAGACGTAGATGATCAATCGAGAGCTTGAGCTTACATTCGCGGCGGCGGTCCAGGAGGCGAAGGCGCGCCACCATGAATTCTTCACGCTGGAGCACATCCTTTACGCCATGCTCCACGACGTTACGGGACGCCGCGTGCTTTACCACTGCGGAGCGGACCTGGAGGCCCTCAAGATCAGGCTCGACAAGTTCCTGGGGGAGCAGGTCGAAAAGCTGCCGGAGGGAGTGGAGCAGGAGCCGATCCAGACCATCGGGGTGCAGCGGGTCTTGCAGCGCGCGATCATGCACGTCCACGGCGCCGAAAAGAAAGAAGTGGACGCCGGCGACATCCTGGCGGCCATGTTCTACGAGGAAAACTCCTTCGCGGTTTACTTCCTCAAGCGGGAGGGCGTGACACGACTGGACGTGCTCAGCTACCTCTCCCACGGTGTGTCGAAGGTGGGCGATCCGGATATGGAGGACGCTTCGCGCCGCATCGAAGGTGGGCGCGATGTGGGTGGCGCCAGGGAGGAGAAAAAGACCTCGGCGTTGCAGAATTTCACCATCAATTTGATTCAGAAGGCCGCCGACGGCCTCATCGACCCCCTGATCGGTCGCGAGCAGGAAATCATGAGGACCCTCCAGATCCTGGGGCGCCGCAGCAAGAACAACCCCATTTTCGTGGGGGACCCCGGCGTCGGGAAGACCGCCATCGCCGAGGGACTTGCCCTCAAGATTTTCCACCGGGACGTGCCGGAGGCGTTCCACAACGTGGAGATCTATACGCTCGACATGGGGGCCCTGCTCGCGGGAACGAAATTCCGAGGGGATTTCGAGGCGCGTCTCAAGGGGATCATCCAGGAACTGAAGAACAAGCCGGGGGCCATCCTGTTCATCGACGAAATTCACACCGTGGTCGGCGCGGGGGCCACGAGCGGGGGCTCCATGGATGCCTCCAACATCCTCAAACCGGTCCTGGTGACGGGAGGTCTGCGCTGCATCGGGTCGACGACCTACGAGGAGTACAAGAACTTCTTCGAAAAGGACCGCGCCCTCAGCCGACGGTTCCAGAAGGTCGAGATCCGGGAGCCTTCCGTCGAGGAGACCTATCAGATCCTCAAAGGCCTCCGAGTTTACTACGAAAAGCACCACCGCGTCCGCTACACGGATGGAGCCCTTCGGGCAGCGGCCGAGCTTGCCGCTCGCCACATCAACGACCGCTACCTGCCCGACAAGGCCATCGACGTCATCGATGAGACCGGAGCGAGCCTCAGACTGAAGAAAGATCCGAAGGTCCGCCGCGTGGTGGGACCCAAGGACATCGAGCAGGTGGTGGCGCGGATCGCCAAAATCCCGCCGCGCACGGTGTCCGCAACGGATCAAACACGACTGCATTCGCTTGAGGAGGATCTCAAAGCTCAGGTGTTCGGACAGAACGGAGCCATCGAGGCCCTCTGCAAAGCCATCAAGCGATCGCGGGCAGGGCTGAGGATCCCCGAAAAGCCCATCGGATCCTTCCTGCTGATTGGCCCGACCGGCGTGGGCAAGACGGAAGTCGCCAAGCAACTGGCCCGGGTTCTCGGCGTGCAGTTCCTGCGCTTCGACATGAGCGAGTACATGGAAAAGCACACGGTCTCGCGGCTCATCGGGGCGCCCCCAGGCTACATCGGGTTCGACCAGGGAGGCCTTCTGACCGACGCGATCCGTAAGCAGCCCTACTGCGTCCTGCTCCTCGATGAGATCGAAAAGGCGCATCCCGACATCTTCAGCATCCTGCTCCAGGTCATGGACCATGCGACCCTGACGGACAACAACGGAAAGAAGGCTGATTTTCGCAATGTCGTGCTGCTCATGACGTCCAACGCCGGCGCCCGGGAAATGAGCAGCGCCACCATTGGCTTTGCCGCCAAAGGGGTGGACACGCGAATCGACAAGGGGCTGAAGGCGGTCGAAAGCCTTTTCAGCCCCGAATTCCGCAACCGTCTCGACGGGATCGTCGCCTTCAATGGACTGACGATCGAAATCATGGAACGCATTGTGGACAAGTTCGTGG
This sequence comes from uncultured Syntrophobacteraceae bacterium, assembly GCA_964527905.1. Lineage (GTDB taxonomy): Bacteria > Desulfobacterota > Syntrophobacteria > Syntrophobacterales > Syntrophobacteraceae > CALBZH01. Next base: position 13,883 of record CAZGQL010000006.1, on the reverse strand, counting down.
CCGAGCTCGAAGCGCAGCTCGAGGAAAAGCGCGTCCGACTGTCGCTCACGGCCCACGCCCGCCTCTGGCTGGCCGAAAACGGCTATGACCCGGCTTTCGGAGCGCGTCCTCTTGCGCGCCTCATTCAGACGGAGGTCAAAGACGTCCTGGCGGACGAGATCCTGTTCGGCCGCCTCAAGCAGGGAGGGCTGGTCGAAGTCGGCCGGATCGGGATCGATGAGCCCTCGGGGGATTCGAGCCGGACGGGCGAGCATCTCGTCTTCACGTTTCGCGACAACGCGTCGCAGGCGAGCCTTCCCGCCCCCAATTAGACTGCGATGCCCATCTATCGGCTCTCAAACGTCCTGGCATTTCCCCCATGCCATCTCGCCGAGCCCGACGGTCTTCTGGCCGTCGGGGGCGATCTTTCCGCCGAACGACTGCTCCTCGCCTACCGCATGGGGATCTTTCCCTGGTATTCGGACGAAACGCCTATCCTCTGGTGGTGTCCCCACCCGAGGCTCGTGCTGTTCCCTCAGGAAATCCGCGTCTCCCGGAGCCTCAGGAGGGTCCTGAAGCATGAACGCTTCCGTGTCTCCTTCGACCGTGATTTCCGTTCCGTGATCGAATCCTGCGCGACAGTGCGGCGCAAAGGGGGTGAGGGGACCTGGATCGTGCCCGAAATGATCGATGCCTATTGCCGCCTGCACGCGTTGGGGTTCGCTCATTCCGTGGAGAGCTGGGACGGCGAGACGCTGGCCGGAGGCCTTTATGGTGTTGCCCTCGGCCGGATATTTTTCGGGGAATCCATGTTTGCACTCAAACCCGATGCGTCCAAGGTGGCGTTCGTGCACCTGGTGCATCGGCTGCAGGAGCAGGGCTACCTGCTTATCGACTGCCAGGTCAGCACCGACCACCTCAAGCGGTTCGGTGCCCGCGACATACCACGGGACCTCTTTCTCATGTATCTTGAGCAGGCACTCAAGATGCCGACCGAAATCGGCTCCTGGCTCGATTCGCATCCTGCGGACCGGACCGTCAAGCCTGCCTTCTCGTGAAGGGACACGACATGGTCGAAAGGGTGATCATCGTTGGCGCCGCCGGGCGGGACTTCCACAACTTCAACGTTTACTTCCGGGACAATCCCAGGTACCGGGTCATGGCCTTCACGGCCGCACAGATCCCCAACATCGAGGGCCGCACCTACCCCCCCGAGCTCGCCGGCCCCTCTTATCCCGACGGCATTCCCATCCACCGGGAAGAGGAAATGGCCCGGCTCATCCGGGATCATCGCATCGATCTGGTCGCCTTCTCCTACAGCGATGTGTCCCACGTCGACGTCATGCACAAGGCCTCGATCGCCATGGCCGAGGGCGCCGATTTCATCCTGCTGGGCGCCCCCTACACCATGCTCCGGGCGAAAAAGCCCGTGATCGCTGTCTGCGCGGTCCGCACCGGCTGCGGCAAGTCCCAGACCACCCGCAAAATCTGTGACATCCTCAAGGGAATCTCCAAGCGGGTCGTCGTGGTGCGCCATCCCATGCCGTACGGGGACCTGACCCGTCAGACCGTGCAGCGCTTCTGCTGTTACGAGGACTTCGAACGAAATCGATGCACCCTCGAGGAGCGGGAAGAATACGAGCCGCTCGTGGAAAAAGGCATCGTCGTCTACGGAGGGATCGACTACGCCCGCGTGCTGGAGCAGGCCGAGGCGGAAGCGGACGTGATCGTCTGGGACGGCGGCAACAACGACACGCCCTTCTTTCATCCCGACGTGCACATCGTGCTGTTCGATCCCCATCGGGCGGGCCACGAACGGCTCTATTACCCCGGTGAGACGAACCTGTTGATGGCGGACATCGCCATCGTCAACAAAGTCGATACGGCCTCGAGCGCCGACGTCGAGACGGTCATCGGGAACATTCAGCGACACAATCCCCGGGCGGAGATCGTGCTCGCCGAATCCCCGGTTTCGGTCGACCATCCGGAGCTCATCGGCGGCCGACGCGTGCTGCTCATCGAGGACGGGCCGACGCTGACCCACGGGGGCATGAGCCTCGGAGCGGCCACCATTGCCGCCCGCAAGTATGGGGCGGGTACGATCGTCGACCCACGGCCCTTTGCGGTCGGGTCCATTCGCGACGCCTTTGAGCAGTACCCGCATCTCGGGCCTCAACTGCCCGCGGTCGGCTACAGCGAAGCCCAGTGCCGGGACCTGGAACGCACCATTCGGGCCGTCGATTGCGATCTCGTGTTGATTGCCACCCCGGTGAACCTGGGAGCCATCCTCGACATTCGCCAGCCGTCCATGCGGGTCCGCTACGAATACAAGGACTATGGGGCGCCCACTCTGGAGGACATTCTCCTGCGTTGGGCCCAGGAGCTGTTGATGTGAAGCGTCCTGCAGTGGTTCTTTAGACATGACGGACCAACCTCCCGTTCACGACAAACCGATCCTCCTGGTCGCGCTGGGCGGAAACGCCCTCATCCGAAAAGGCCAATCGGGAACCATCGCGGAGCAGTTTGCCAACCTTCGGACCCCCCTGAGCCAGATCGCACGCCTGTCCCGGCGCCATCGGATCATCATCACGCACGGCAACGGACCGCAGGTGGGCCATCTCCTGCTGCAACAGGAGTGCTGCGACACCCAGCCCAGGCTGCCTCTCGAGATCCTCGTGGCCCAAACCCAGGGGCAGATCGGCTTCATGATCGAATCGACCCTCGACAACGAGCTCATGCGACTCCATCTCGACCACCGCCAGCTCTTCGTGACCCTGCTGAGCTATGTCCTGGTGGATCCCCAAGATCCCGCGTTCCAAAACCCGAGCAAACCCATCGGACCGGCCTTCTCTGCCGAGGTTGCCGCGAAGCTCCCCTATCCCACGGTGGCGACGCCAAAAGGCTACCGCCGTGTGGTCGCTTCCCCCAAGCCGCTGACCATCGTGGAAAAACGCGAGATCAAACAACTGATCGACCTGGGGTTCATCGTCATCGCCTGCGGGGGCGGCGGCATCCCCGTTGTCAGGAAGCGCCGCGGGTTTCACGGCATCGACGCGGTGATTGACAAGGACCTTGCGAGCAGCGTCCTGGCCCGCGAAGTGGGCGTGCAAGTCTTCATCATCGCCACGGATGTGCCGGGAGTCGCCCTGGAGTTCGGCACTGGAGCGCAGCATTTCCCCAGACGACTCTCGACGGCCGAGGCGCGGGCGCGCCTCGATCGCGGCGAGTTTCCCGAAGGCTCCATGGGACCCAAGGTGCTTGCGGCAGTCGAATTCCTTGAAGCGGGGGGCCAACGCGCCGTCATCTGCGGTCTGGAGGACATCGAAAAGGCGGCGCAGGGCCTTGCCGGAACCGAGTTCGTCCTGCCCTCCCCTGCGGATCGCCAATGAATCAATACGCGAGCGCCAAGTCCAGTGCGCAAGGCTGAGCGCATGATCCCTGGCGGGTGGATCGCGCGGCCATACGGGGCCAGCACCGCACCCGGCCCGCAGTCCTGTTGGAATGAAACGAGTCGACTTGCCGCCCCGAACGGACTCTGAGACACTCGCGGAGAGCTCGGCCCCTGGAGCTTAGGAGGACCGGGCATCTTTCCCTTGTAAATCTTGTAATATCGTTCGATAATGTGACGTCACATTCACACCTCAACGCATTTGGTCCTCCCATGAGACGAGGGGTTATGGAAAGCGATCGTCCGCTCTCAAGGCGGGAGCGGGAGAAACGGCGGCAGCGACAGGAGATGCTCGCGGCGGCGCTCGCTCTGTTCTCGCAAAAGGGATACCATAATGTATCGATGCACGAGATCGCCGAGAAGGCCGAGTTCGCCATCGGGACCCTTTACAAGTTTTTTCAGAACAAGGAAGATCTTTACAAGGCCCTGGTGCTGGAGCAATGTGACGCCTTCGAGGAAGCGGTCTCGGGGGCGATCCGGGAGCCGGAGGACGACGTCGAAAAGCTGCGCCGCTACATCCGGGTCAAGGGCGAGCGGGTTCGCGCGAACCTGCCTTTTGTCCGTCTCTTTCTGGCCGAGCGCCGGGGGGCGAGCTTCAACGTCAAGGCAGGGCTCGACGACACTCTGCGCAAGCGTCATTATGCCTTCCTGGAGGGCTTGGTCGAAATTTTTGAGAGCGGCATCCGGAGCGGACGATTTCAGCCAATCGCCGATCCCTTTCATCTGGCGGTCGCCCTGGACAGCGTCGTGGACGCCTTTTTGCTCCTTTGGCTGGATGATCCGGAGGGCCGTCCCTATCCGGAAGACCCTGACGTCATTCTCAATGTCTTCTTCAAAGGACTCATTCCATCATGAATTCCCCTGGATTTTCCCCGGCGAGGAATGCCCCCACTGATGGTTCCTGGAGATCGCGGATGCAACATGAGCGAGGCGTTTGTCGTCCCCCTGGATGGCTGGTTGTTCCGGCCTTGATCTGGAGTCTTCTCCTGACGGCGGGCTGCGAGCGCGGGCACAGTCAGCAGGCCGGGCCGCCCCCCGTTCCGGAAGTGGCCACGCTGAGCGTGGAAACGCAGTCGGTCGAGCTCAGCACGGAACTCCCGGGCCGCACGTCGGCCTACCTGGTGGCTGAAATCCGGCCCCAGGTGAACGGTCTCATCCAGAAGCGCCTCTTCCGGGAAGGGTCCGACGTCAAGGCCGGTCAGCTCCTCTACCAGATCGATCCCGCCCCCTTCCAGGTGGCCTATGATTCCGCGAAGGCATCGCTTGGCAAGGCGCAGGCGAACCTGCCGTCGATCCGTTCGCGGGCCGAGCGGTACAAGGAACTGCTCGTGGATAAGGCCGTCAGTCAGCAGGACCTCGACGATGCCGTGGCGGCCGTAGAACAGGCTAAAGCAGAGATCGAGTATTGGAAAACCGCGGTGGAGGGGGCCCGCATCAATCTGGGATACACCCGTGTCACCGCCCCCATAACCGGGCGGATCGGACGATCGAACGTGACCGACGGAGCCTTGGTGACCGCTTATCAACCCATGGCGCTCGCGACCATTCAGCAGCTCGATCCCATCTACGTGGACGTGACCCAGTCCACGGCGGAATTGCTTCGGTTGAGGCAGCGTCTGCAGGAAGGCCGCCTCAATGCGGACGAGGGCCGGCAACAGCCGGTCCGACTCCTCTTGGAGGACGGCACGCGCTATCCTCAGGAAGGCACGTTTCAGTTTCGCGATGTCACCGTGGACCCGACGACCGGCTCGGTCATCCTGCGGCTGGTTTTCCCTAATCCGGAGGGTCTCCTGCTCCCGGGGATGTTCGTCCGGGCGGTGGTCCGGGAAGGGGTCAATGAACGGGCTATCCTGGTTCCCCAGCAAGCGGTCTCACGGGACCCCAAGGGAAATCCATTTGTCCTGGTGGTCGATGCCGAGGGGAAGGCCCAGGCGAGAATGGTCGGCATCGATCAGGCGGTGGGCAGCCAATGGCTCGTGGGGGAAGGTCTCGCCCCAGGGGACCGGGTGATCGTGGAAGGGATGCAAAAAGTGCGGCCTGGCGTTGCCGTTAAAGCGATCCCTGTCAGTGGCGTTTCCGGAGCGGTCGGCGAAGCCGGAAGAACATCTGAACGGCTCGGGAAATCCAACTGAGGGAGGCGCGGCATGTTATCCAAGTTTTTTCTGGACCGGCCGGTTTTCGCGTGGGTCATCGCCATCATTCTGATGGTCCTCGGCGGGCTGGCCATTTACAACCTGCCGATCTCCCAGTACCCGCCCATCGCCCCTCCCTCCATCGCCATCGATTCGTTTTACCCCGGAGCTTCGGCAGAAACGGTGGAAAACAGCGTCACCCAGATCATCGAGCAGAAGATGACCGGCTTCGACGAGATGATCTACATGTCCGCCACAAGTGACTCCGCCGGCGCCTCGCGTGTGGAGCTCACCTTCAAGCCGGGCACCAATCCGGATCTGGCGTGGGCCAAGGTCCAAAACAAGCTCCAGCTGGCTATGGCCAGCCTCCCCGAGGTGGTCCAGCGCGCCGGGGTCGTGGTCAACAAGTCGACGCGAAACTACCTGATCATCGTCGGGTTGATCTCCGAAGACGGCTCCATGGACGGAAACGACTTGCGGGACTACGCCCAGTCGAACCTGGAAAAGGTCCTGGCGCGCGTGCCGGGGGTGGGCGAGGTCCAGAATTTCGGGTCGCAGTATTCCATGCGCATCTGGCTGAACCCCGACCGGTTGACCGACTATCGCCTGACCGTGGAGGATGTGATCCTGGCGCTTAAGCAATACAACGTGGAGGTTTCCGCCGGTCAGTTCGGTGGAGCCCCCGCTCTGGAAGGCCAGCGCCTGAACGCCTCCATCATCGTCCAGAACCTGCTGAAAACCCCCGAGGAGTTCTCCTCCATTCCCATCCGCACCAACCAGGACGGGTCCGTCGTTCGGATCAAGGACGTGGGCCGGGCGGAGTTGGGGACTGAGTTTTACGACGTTCAGGCCCATTTCAACGGCAAGCCCTCCGCAGCCATGGCGATCCGCCAGGCGCCCGGCGCCAACGCTTTGGAAACCGCGGATCGCATCAAGCAACGTCTGGCGGAGATGAGCCGGTATTTTCCGCCGGGGATGAAGGTTGTTTATCCCTACGACACCACCCCGTTCATCCGCGTGGCCATCTACGAGGTGGTCAAGACCCTGTTTGAGGCGATCCTGCTCGTGTTCCTGGTCATGTGGCTTTTCATGGGGAATATTCGGGCCACCCTGATCCCCACCATCGCGGTCCCCGTGGTGCTCCTGGGGACGTTCGCCGTTCTCGGAGCCTTTGGATTTTCCATCAACATGCTGACCATGTTCGCCATGGTGCTGGCCATCGGCCTCCTGGTGGACGATGCCATCGTGGTGGTGGAGAACGTGGAGCGCATCATGGCCGAGGAGGGTCTTGCCCCGCGTGAAGCCACCGCCCGGTCCATGGATCAGATCACCAGCGCCCTCATCGGCATCGGACTGGTGCTTTCGGCGGTTTTCGGCCCCATGGCCTTTTTCCCCGGCTCAACGGGCGTCATCTATCGCCAGTTTTCCATCACGATCATCGCGGCCATGTTGCTGTCCGTGGTGGTCGCCTTGATTTTGACGCCGGTGCTGTGTGCGACGCTCCTCAAACCGGTGTCCCACGGACACGAACCGTCGCAGCGTGCGGTGTTTTTCTTGCGTCCCTTTTTCCGTTGGTTCGACCGCACCTTTTTCGGAGTCAGGGATCGGTATGTCCGCATCGTCAACCATTCCCTGACTCGAAAATTTCGCTACCTCTCCGCTTACGTCCTGCTCCTCGCCCTGATCGGTTTCTTGTTTTGGCGGCTCCCCACTGCATACCTCCCGGATGAGGACCAGGGAATCCTCTTTACCCAGATCCTCATGCCCATCGGCGCCACCCTGGAGCAGACCCAGACGGTCGCCAACGAGGTTCGGGACCATTTCCTGACCCAGGAGAAAGAGGCGGTGGAATCGTGTTTGACGGTCGTGGGCTTCGGTTTTTCCGGGCGGGCCCAAAACAATGGGCTGGTTTTCGTCAAGCTCCGGGACTGGAAGCTGGGGGACCGTCCGGACCTGAGAGCCCACGCGGTAGCCGGTCGTGCCATGGGGGCGTTTACTCGAATCCGCAGAGCCATGGTTTTCGCCTTTCCGCCTCCGCCGGTCATCGAGCTCGGCAATGCGCGAGGCGTCGATTTTCAGCTGATGGATCGAGGCGGCGTCGGTCACTCGGCCCTGATGCAGGCCCGCAACCAGCTCTTGTTCATGGCGGGCCAGGACCCGCGCGTGGCGAAGGTCAGGCCCAACGGTATGGAAGATGTGCCCCAATACCGGGTGGATGTGGACTGGGAAAAGGCGGGGACCCTGGGACTGCCCATCAGTTCCATCCACAACACCATTTCGGCGGCCTTTGGGAGTGCCTACGTCAACGATTTCATTCAGGCCGGACGCGTCAAGCGCGTGTACGTTCAGGCCGACGCCCCCTATCGCATGCTGCCGAAAGATCTTGAAAGGCTTTACGTGCGCAATACCGCCGGAAAGATGACGCCGTTCAGCGCCTTCGCCGCCACCCGCTGGACATCCGGATCTCCCCGTCTCGAGCGCTTCAACGGCTTCCCATCGCTCAACATCTGGGGGGAACCCGGCCCGGGGCGCAGTTCGGGTGAGGCGATGCAGGCCATGGAGGAATTCACGGCGAAATTGGCTCAGGGGATCGGTTACGACTGGACCGGACTCTCCTACCAGGAACGGATGGCGACGGCTCAGGCGCCGCTGCTCTATGCCTTTTCCATCCTCGTGATCTTTCTGTGCGTCGCGGCCCTGTACGAAAGCTGGACCATCCCCTTCGTCAATCTCCTGATGCTGCCCCTGGGCGTGCTCGGCGCCCTGCTGGCCACCACCCTACGGGACCTGCACAACGACGTTTACTTCCAAATCGGCTTCCTGACGACCATGGGGCTCTCGACCAAGAACGCCATTTTGATCATTCAGTTCATTAAGGATCAAATGCGCCACGGACTGGGTTTGGTCGAAGCCACCCTCGCGGCCGTACGCATCCGTTTCCGGCCCGTGGTCATGACCTCGCTGGCCTTCTTCTTCGGCACACTGCCCCTGGCGCTCGCCACGGGGGCCGGCGCCGGGGCCATGAACGCCATCGGGACCGCCGTGACCGGCGGCATGCTCTCGGCGACGTTCATCGATCTGATCTTTATCCCACTCTTCTTCATTCTCATTTCCCGCCTGTTTGGGCGAAAACGCCCTCCGGCTCCCTCCCAGGATTCCCCCACCGGACTCGCGGAGGTGCGCTGAAATGAGAACGACGAGAGGAATCCTGTGTCTCTGGCTGACGGCTGCTGCGCTGCTCCCGGGTTGCACGATGATCCCCAAGTACACGCGACCTGAGCCCCCGGTGCCGGCCGCGTGGCCGAGCGGCCCGGCCTACGCGAACACGGCCGCCCTGCAGGGAGCACCAGTCGCCGCCGGCCTGCGATGGCGGGAGTTTTTCACGGACGAGCGGCTTCG
>CAZGQL010000006.1:0-4842 GCA_964527905.1 uncultured Syntrophobacteraceae bacterium | reverse complement strand
GAACGTGGAGAAGGCTCGAGCCCTCTACCGGATCCAGAGCTCCCAGCTGCTGCCGACTGCCGATATCGTCGGGAGTGGGCTCCGCCAGAAGATTCCCAAGGACCTCTCCGGCGCTGACCCGCCCCGCGCTGTCACGACGGACCAGTACAGTGTCAACGCGGGCATCAGCTCCTGGGAAATCGACTTCTTCGGGCGCATTCGCAGCTTGAACCGGCGCGCTCTGGAGGAGTTCTTCGCAACGGAACAGGCCCGCCGCAGCGCCCAAATCCTGCTGATTTCCGAGGTGGCCAACGCTTACTACACGCTGGCCGCGGACCGCGAAGACCTCCAACTGGCCCGCTCGACCCTCGAGGCCCAGCAGACCTCGTATCACCTCATCAAGCGGCGCTTCGAGGTCGGTCTGACACCGGAGCTGGACGTCCGTCAGGTGCAGACTCGGGTTGACACGGCGCGTCGAGACGTGGCTCGCTTCACGGACCAGGTCGCCCAGGACGAAAACGCCCTGAACCTGCTGGTCGGATCCCCTGTGCCGGCGGAGCTGTTGCCCGAGGACTTGAGCAGCATTGCACCGCTTCCCGACATTTCTCCAGGTCTCTCGTCCGAGGTGCTCCTGAGCCGCCCGGACATCCTGCAAGCCGAAAACCTGCTCAAGGCGGCGAACGCCAACATCGGCGCCGCGCGCGCCGCGTTCTTCCCGCGGATTTCGCTTTCGACGGCCGTCGGAACGGCCAGCGGAGACCTCTCGGGCCTCTTTAAGCCCCACTCGTTCGTCTGGAACTACGCCCCGCAGATCGTGATGCCCCTGTTCGATGCCCGGCTGTGGGGTGCGCTGCAGGCCAGTAAGGTGGAACGGGAGATCGCCGTCGCCCAATACGAGCGGGCGATTCAGACGGCTTTTCGGGAAGTCGCCGACGCCCTTGCACGGCGGGGAACCTTGGGAGAGCAAATGCAGGCCCAGCAGTCCCTGGTGGATGCCTCGATGCGCACCCATGACCTCGCCAAGGCCCGGTACGAAAAGGGAAGCGATATCTACCTCAGTGTGTTGGATGCCCAGCGTTCGCTCTACGCGGCGCAGCAGGGCCTCATCCTGACCCGGCTGGCCCTGCTCGCCAACCAGGTACGGCTCTATGCGGTCCTTGGCGGCGGGGCCGACTCCGAGTAGAATCGGTTACGACTGGACCCCGGAGAAGGATCTCCATGGACGCGACAGCATCCCTTCCCTTTCAACCGGTGAGACCTCGATGACCTTTCACGGTGCGGGCTGGCGCCAGGCGCTGCTGGCATCCGAAGACCGACCCCGGCTCACTTGGACGCTTCTGAAGCGGGCCTTGTCTTACGGACTCCCGTACCGTGGGAAGATCGTCATCCTACTTTGTTTCATCTTGGCCATCACCGCCCTGAACCTGGTTCAGCCCCTCATCTTGCGCCGTTTGATCGACCAGGTGATCCCCTCCCGCGATATCGAGGGACTCCTCGTGCTCAGCCTGGTGCTGCTGGCCCTGCCGGTGGCGGGCGGCGTGCTGAGCGTCCTTCAGCGGCGGGTGAACGCGTCGGTGGGCGAGGGAGTCATCCGGGACTTGCGCGTGGCCCTGTTCGGTCACCTCCAGCGCCTGTCCCTTCGTTTTTTCACACACACCAGAACGGGCGAGCTCATGAGCCGCCTGAACATGGACGTCGTCGGAGCCCACAATGCCATCAGCAACGTCATCGTGGACCTCGTCAGCAACCTGATCCAGGCTGTGGGGCTCGCCGCGGTGATGATCGCCCTCGACTGGCGTCTCGCCCTGCTCAGCATGCTCGTTTTCCCTCTGTACTTCCTCGTTTCGAGGCCCATGAGCCGCCGCCTACGCCGGCTCACCCGGGCCCAGATGGATGCCAACGCCCGTATGAACGCCATGGTGAGTGAAACCCTCTCCATCGGCGGCGCCCTCCTCGTGAAGCTCTTCGGCCGGCGGGCCGCAGAATCCGAACGGTTTCAGGAGCGCGCGACACAGGTTCGGGACCTCGGCATCCGTCGAGCGGTGATGGGGACGGCAACTGTGATGGTGATCGGCTTCGTGAGCGCCGTGGGGACGGCGCTGGTCTACGGCCTCGGGGGCTACTTTGCCATCAAGGGCACGTTCACCGTCGGAACGGTCGTGGCCTTCGCCGCGTATCTTGCGAGCTTCTACGGGGCCCTCAGGTCCCTTGCCAATGCTCCCGTCGAATTCGCCACCTCCATGGTGAGCTTCGAGCGGGTCTTCGAAGTGATCGATCTGCCCGTTGAGATCGAAGAGCGTCCGGGAGCCGTGGCTCTGGGCGAGGTCGTAGGCGAGCTGGTTTTCGAGGAGGTCTCGTTTCGCTACGGAATGGACGAGAGATTCTTGCTACACGAGGTCCGCCGCTACGGGATGATGGCCGACGTTCCGGCAGTGTTTTCGGCGGGAGGTCCCTACGGCATCCGGCATGGGGCCGGTCAAGGCATGCAGGCCGCATTCGATGGATCCCACGGCGGGACGCACCGCGACGGAGCATCGGAAGCGAATGCCAAGAGCCAGGCGCGTGAGCTCGCCCTGGACCGCGTCTCCTTCCGGGTCGAACCAGGACAGCTTGTGGCCCTCGTGGGGGCGAGCGGAGCTGGAAAGACCACTTTGACCTATCTCATCCCACGGCTCTACGACGTCACCGAGGGGCGCATCCTCCTGGACGGATACGACCTGCGCGACATCACGTTGGATTCGCTGAGCGGTTGCATCGGCATGGTGACCCAGGAAACCCACCTGTTCCACGACTCCATCCGGACCAACCTGCTTTACGCCAAGCTGGACGCCACCCAGGAGGATCTGGAAGCCGCCACGCGGGCCGCCAATATCCACGACTTCATCCTGGGGCTCCCCGACGGCTACGACACGATCGTGGGCGAGCGCGGCTACCGGCTGAGCGGCGGCGAAAGGCAGCGCATCGCCCTGGCCCGCGTGATCTTGAAAGACCCGCGCATTCTGGTCCTGGATGAAGCGACCAGCCACCTTGACAGCGAATCCGAGGCCCTGATTCAGGAGTCGCTTCGGCGCATCATGACCCGGCGCACCAGCATCGTCATCGCCCACCGCTTGAGTACTATCCTCGCCGCAGATCAGATCCTGGTCCTCGACCGCGGTAGAATCGTCGAGCAGGGCACGCACCCCGAACTCCTCGCCCGCGACGGCGCCTACGCCGCCCTGTATCGCACCCAGTTCGGCCCGCTGGCGGAGACCTCATCCTGCGCATAGGGTGATCTTATCGCCAAGGACCGCTCGTCTGGACAAAGTCAAGAAGATGCCGGTTTCACGCTCTGCATGGAATCCCGTACCTCCGTTTGGTGGAGCCGCTTGCAAAAACCCTGGATATTTTCCAGCTGCAAAACGGTAGACGGGCCTTGTTGAAAAGCTATGTCGAGGACGACAAGGTTCCGGCGGTGCCTTTCGCGGAGGTGGAAATCGACTTGGCCGGATTGTGGCATGCCTCCCACGCCAGCCAGTTCAAGGCGGAGGCCGATTTTTGGCGTTCTGTATTTTCGTCTCGTGCGCGAACCCCTCCAGGGACTCCTTGCCGTTACAGAGGGTCCGGTTGAGATTCAGATTTCTTCGATGTGGATGGGCACCGAACACGGGGGTTCGAGGGAGCGGCGGCGAATCGGCCCAATGGTCCGGGGGGTGGGGCAGGAAGCCCCAGCTCACCCCCGGAGCATCGACGTCCGACCCGTGAACCGGGTAGGCAGGGGATCAGGCGGCCTTGATCTCGATTTTGCGAGGCTTGACGGCATCCACCTTGGGCAGCACCACCTTGAGCACGCCGTCCTTCATGGTTGCCTCGATCTTCTCCCGGTCGATCGCACTGGACAGATTGAACTGTCGGTAATAGTCTCCGACTCCGTACTCGCGAAGGAGCATACTCCGATCCGTCGCGTTGTCGGGAACCGTGCCCCGAATGGTCAGCTGGTCTTTTTCAAGATCGATCGACACGTCGTCGATCCCCACGCCAGGCATATCGGCCAGCAGGGTCAGCTCGGCCTCGGTTTCGTAGATGTCCACCGCCGGCACGAAGACGGGCTTGTTGCGGGTGTGCTCGCCGGTGGTTTCGAGTTCTTTCTTTTCCTGTACCTGCAAACTGGTGTCAGCCATGTTGTCATCTCCTTTCCCGCGCCCTTTTCAAGGGGCGGCGAAGCATTCTGTGCGTTTTCAGGGCCCCCGAACGCTCACCCGTGAGCGGACTATTCGGTCTTAACCGTGATGGACCGTGGCTTGGCGTGCTCCGCCTTGGGAAGCGTCAGTTTGAGCACTCCGTTCTTGTATTCCGCCTCTACTTTGTCCACTTGCACCTCATAGGGCAACGTGATGGACTTGCTGAAACGACCGTTCATGCGCTCCCTTCGATGATAGCTCACGCCTTCGGGCGTGTCCGCCTTGCGCTCCCCCCGGATCACGAGGGTGTTGCCTTCCACGGAAATGTCGAGGGCTTCCGGGCGCACGCCGGGCACCTCCGCCTCGACGTAGAGGCAGTCCCCCGACTCGCTGAGATTCAGGGCGGGAAAGACGCCCGAGCCAAAGCCGAAGGCCGCGGAAGGCCAACGGGTCGAGAAGCTCGAGAAGAGCCGATCCATTTCGCGCTTGGCGCGCGCGAGCTCCGCAAACGGGTTGCTCCAGTCACTGAAGGTTGGATAACGGAACAGAGCCATAGGTCACACCTCCTATCACGCTGAATGGGTTGATGGTTTGTGCTGACTTCCACTTTCAGCTTGAAGTTAGATTCGGGAGGCGGCGCTGTCAATAAACGAAAAAATGTGTTTTCGTGTAAAATAGAGCGGGAGGAGTCCGGACGGACCGG
>CAZGQL010000005.1:0-60670 GCA_964527905.1 uncultured Syntrophobacteraceae bacterium | reverse complement strand
GATCGGGCCACCGAGTTGGATCCAACGCTTGGGATTTCGGGGATGCGCTCCCAGACATTCCCGCCTTCGCCGGGTCTGGACAGGACACGCACCGAATGATGCACGCGGGGCCGACCATCTCTCTTTGCATGATTGTCAAAAACGAGGAGAAATTCCTTCCCGGATGCCTCGCGAGTGCTGCGCCCTATGTGGACGAAATGGTGGTCGTGGACACGGGCTCCACCGACCGCACGGTCGAGATCGCCAGATCCTTCGGCGCCCGTGTCTATCATTTCGACTGGGTCCATGATTTCGCCGCCGCCCGCAACGAGTCCCTGCGACACGCCACGGGCGACTGGGTGCTCCAGCTCGATGCGGACGAGCGCCTCGACCTGCTGGGTTCTCCGCAGGCTTTGCGCGAGGCGGCCATGGCCCCGGGGGTGGATGGCTACGTGGTCTTGATCGTGTGCCACCGTGGGGCGCAGGACCAATCCAATTACAGCGTGAGCCATAATTACCGGTTCTTTAGGAAGCTCCCCGGCATCCATTACGAGCGGGAAGTGCACGAGTCCGTCGAGCCTTTTCTGCTGCGAGCCGGAGCCAGAACGGCCAACGCGCCGTTTGTTATCGAGCATGAGGGCTACAGAGACGATGGCGTGTCCCTCAGAGGCAAGCTTGAGCGGAACCTGGAAATCCTGAAACGGCGGCTTGAGCAAACACCGCAGGATCCCTTTGCGCTCTATTACCTGGGAGCTACATACACATCCATTGGGAGGCTCGAAGAGGGACTCAAGGCCTTGGAGCAGGGCCTCGAGCTGGAGGAGACCAACGACTGCCTTAAAGCAATGATGCTTAATGCCATGAGTTCCACTTATTTAACGGTTGGGAATATCGAAAAAACCATTGAGAGCGCCAAGCAATCGCTTAATATAAAACCAAATCAAAATACAGCACATTATTTTCTAGGAAGAGCGTATTACAGTAGCAACAAGTATAAGGAAGCTCTTCCACATCTTCTATACTGTTACCAGTACTGCAACCTTCCGACAGACAAAAAGACAACGTCCATTCCTCAAGAATATCACGTACCAGAGTATGATATCCTGAAAGCTATTGCCGTTTGTTTTGCCAACATCCGAGATTACCATAAATCTGTTATTTATGCGCGTCGCATGCTCCAAATCAACAGCCAGGATCCGGAAATCCACCACATCATGGGTTTGGCCTTCGCAAACCTGGAAAACTACAGCGCTGCCCTCCACCATCTGGAGGAATCGCTTGCCTTGGGCCTGGAGCGGGAGAAAGTCACATTGGCCTTGGCCGTATCGCATTTCAAGCTGGGAGCACTGGACCGATGCGTCGAGCTACTCATGGGATTCCGGGAACTCGACGCCGAGGCGGTCGAGGGCAGCTTCCGTCTACTCCTTCTCCTCGCGCGGGACAAACGCACGGGCTCCGGTCTGCCTGCCCTTCTGGAACGCAAAGATCATCTGCTGGAACGCGTGACCTTTGAGCAGCTGGGGCAATTGGTCTCTTCCCTGGCACTCAACGGACATCGCAAAGCGATGGAAAGCCTCTTTGGACTCCTGCACCACCGTTTGGCCGAGGTGGAAGCGCTCCTGGGCGGCGTGATGGAGTATTTCGCGACCCAGAACCGGTTGCCCGAACTGCTCCCCACCCTTAGAGCCCTCAATGAAAGCCATCCGTCCCATGCCGTCTTCCTGGCGGCCCTGGGCATCGCGTCCATCAAGCAGCGGGACTTTCTGCAGGCCATCGAGGTTTATTCGCGTCTCATCGCTCTCGCTCCCGAAAATCCATCCTTCCGCCGGACTCTTGCGGGACTTTACGCGTCGGTCGGCGACAGAGCACGTGCACATCAAGTCTTGAAGCAACGTTGAGAATCTCTTTCATGGGGCCACCAATGAATCATCCGTCCCTGTCCGTTTGCATGATCGTCAAAGACGAGGCCCATCAACTCGCGGGGGCTCTCGAAAACTTCAGTTCCTTCGCCGACGAGATCATCGTGGTCGATACGGGCTCCTCGGACAACACCAAGGAGATCGCGTCGCGATACACCGATCGGGTGTTCGACTTCCCCTGGTGCGACGATTTCTCGGCGGCGCGCAACTGCTCCCTCGATAAGGCCACGGGGGATTATGTTCTCTGGATGGACGCCGACGATCGCGTCGAACCCGAGATGGCCGAGCGCATCGTGGGATTGAAGGCGGCTTTCGACGGCCGAAACGCCTTCTACTTTATCCTTGAAGACCTGGGGGCGGACGGACCCACATGTTCTTTCTTTCAGCTCCGATGCGTACCGCGTCGGAACAATGTCCGATTCTTTGGGCGCATTCATGAACAATTGAGCCTCGACGGCCTGCTACCTCACACCGTGGATGTGGTGATTCGCCACCATGGGTACCTCCATAGGGACATTCACCGGGGCAAGATCGAGCGGAATCTTGCTCTACTGAAAAAGGAACGTGATGATGGGCGGGACGACGCATTCATACACTATTATTTGGCCCTGAGCTCCGAAAGTTTGGGGCGCCTCGATGAAGCCATCGATCACATGGAACGTGCCCTTCGCCGAATGCAAACCCAAACCTGGAACAGCCCAGGGCCTCATGCACGGCAGATGAACTTGAGCACCACCATGAACATTCATTTCCACTTGGCTCGGTTTCACAGCCGAGCCGATCACGGCCGGGAAGCTTTGCGGCACTTGACCAAGGCCCAGGCACTCGTTGGGGAAGACGCACGATCTCTCTTCGACTTGGGGCTCGTGTTCCAGGAATGCCGGGAGCCACGCAAGGCGATTCGCTGTTTTGAGCGCGCCTTGGGGTCCAAAACGGTGAGGAGCGTTCTTCCCGCAGCACCAATGCCTAGCCGTGAAAAGGTACTAGCTCACATTGCCTTCGGTCACTTGCGATTGAAGGAATATGACGTGGCGATGGCACGCCTTGAAGAGGCCCAGACACTCGCATCAAAACCCTCCGAAGTCTGGGAGCTCCTCGGCTTCATTGGTCTCAACGCGGGGGAGTGGAGCATTGCCCTCCAGGCGTACGAATCCGCCCTACGCGCGGGGGAAATCAGCGCCATGGGGTGCTATTTCCTGGGTTGCTTGTACAAACAACGCGGCTTCCTCGGTAAAGCCGTCGCCACGTTCAAGCTGGGTCTCGAAAAAGACCCCACCCATTCCAAAACACGAACTGCCCTAGGCGATACCCTCAGGCAGATGGGGGACCATTCACAGGCTGGCCGTTTCCAAGATGAGCGATCGGCGATGGATGGAATTGAAGAGGAAATCTTTGCCGATCGAAGAACGGTTTTTTCCACCAGCAGGAACGGGACACGAGGCCGAGATCGACTGGGCGATGCTGGGGGCATGAAACCGGAGCTGGGCGAAGACAGGGCAAGGCCTTGGCATGGCACTTGCTTATGAGCCAGTCAGCATGGATGGGAAGAGCCGTTTATTGTCGTGGATCAGCGAATGCTCAGAGACAGACGTCTCTTAGAAAGACGATGGGGATTCCTGGGCAGCCAAGTCCTGGCAGAATGGTCAGAAAACGATAATTCAAGGAGGAACGGTCATGGCTTTACGGGTGAACACCAACGTTGAAGCAATCAATGTGCACAACAATCTGCTGATATCCAGCAATCGGGTCGCAGAGTCCCTGAAGCGACTCTCATCAGGCAAACGCATCAATTCGGCCAAGGACGATGCTTCCGGGCTGGCGGTCGCAAACAACTTCCGCGCAAAGATCTCGTCCATGCGGGTCTGCAGCCAGAACGCCACCGAGGCCATCTCAATGCTCCAGGTGGCCGACGGCGCCTACAACAAGATCGCGGATATCCTCATCCGAATGCGGGACCTCGCAACTCAGGCGGCTTCGGACCAGACGGAACAACGGGACAAGCTCGACACAGAATTCCTGGCGTTGAGGTCGGAGATCGATCGAATTGCAGGATCAACCAAGTACGGTAGCATGACCGTCACCAACGGGACGCAAACCTACACCTTTCAGATCGGAGCGGGCACGAGCGACAACGACAGTCTCGCCATCAGCTTCACGGCCGTAAGCACTGGCGCGCTCGGCGTCGGATCCGTCGCCATCAGCACTGCAGCAGCAGCCGGATCGGCCATGGCCGCGATCGATTCGGCGCTCTCCAGTCTGAACACTTATATGGCCAATGTCGGGGCCTACCAGAACCGACTCCAATACACGATTGAAAATCTCGCCATCAGCATCGAGAATTTCGCCTCCTCCGAATCGGCAATCCGTGATGCCGACATGGCTTATGAGATGACCCAATTCACCAAGAACCAGATCCTCCAGCAAACGGGCATCGCCATGCTCTCCCAGGCCAACCAAGCCCCTCAGCAGTTGATGCAGCTCATCAACCGCTAACGGTGAGTGACAATCCCACTCACGTTGCGCCTTCTTTCGGCAATACAGGGCAGCCTTCGGGCTGCCCTGTATGCTTTTTGGGGACTCCGCGATCGGGAAGACGCGCAGCCATGGGCAACTGACCGGAGAAAAGTTCTCAAGGAGTGCCGGGCAGGTTCCGATAGTGGTCACAGAGAGCAACACCAGCTGTAGGTTAAGGTGAGAGTTTTAGGACTAGCGTGTGACATGGACGTCACACCGAGCACATTCATGGAGGAATACCATGGCACTTCGAGTCAATACCAATGTCGAAGCAATCAATGTCCACAACAACCTGGTGATCACCAACAACAAGGTCGCCGATTCGCTCAAGAGGTTGTCATCCGGGAAGCGCATCAACTCGGCAAGAGACGATGCGTCCGGCCTCGCGGTGGCCAACAATTTCCGGGCGAAGATCTCGTCCATGAGGGTAGCCAGCCAAAACGCCACGGAGGCCAACTCGATGCTCCAAGTGGCCGATGGCGCTTACAACAAGATCACCGACATCCTGGTTCGGATGCGTGATTTGGCCACCCAGGCAGCTTCCGACCAGACGGAACAGCGTGACAAACTGGACACCGAATTCACCGCACTGCGAGCGGAAATCGATCGAATCGCCGGTTCGACCAAGTACGGCAACATGACCGTCACGAATGCGACGGCTACGTACACGTTCCAGGTCGGAGCCGGCAGCGGCGGAGGGGATAACGTGCTTGCCCTCGTTTTCACCGCCGTCAGCACAGGGGCCTTGAACTTGGGATCTGTGACGATCGGCACCGCGGCCGCCGCGTCGAATGCGATGCTGGCCCTCGACAGTGCCCTCTCGAGCATGAACTCATACATGGCGAATGTGGGCGCCTACCAGAACCGCCTGCAGTACACGATCGAGAACCTGGCGATCACCATCGAGAACTTCGCGGCGTCGGAATCCGCCATTCGTGATGCGGACATGGCTTACGAAATGACGGTCTTCACCAAGAACCAGATCCTGCAGCAGACCGGCATCGCCATGCTGTCCCAGGCCAACCAGGCTCCGCAGCAAATCCTGTCCCTCATCGGCAGGTAACCCCGCTCACCCCCTACAGTTGGAAGGCGACCTTCGGGTCGCCTTTTTTTTGTTCTGTGCGAAACTGCTGGTCTGAATGTTGCTATCCATAACCGTCACCTTGGCGGACCGGTCGCTTCAGCAATCGGCCTCGATGGGGTTGGCTTCAAGAAATCCTCTCCCCAAGCCGATTTCCAAGAGGACAGCCGGACCGACAAGACGGAAAAGGAGACACCATGGGCATCTCACTGAGCGGATTGGGAAGCGGGTTTGACTGGCAGAGCGTGATCGACCAGCTACGCCAGGTGGAAAACCAGCGGCTCACATCGCTAAAAACCCAAAAAGATCAGTACGACAAGAGATTGACTGCCTGGCAGTCACTGTCGACCAAACTGAGCACGCTGCAGACGGCCGCTCTCAACCTTAAGGATTCCGACGACTTCGACGTCTTCAAGGCTACGCTCGCGACCTCATCGTCGTCCGTATCGGCTGACTCCCTCATCACCGCCAGTGTCGGAACAGGCGCCGCGAGGGGCCGCTACGACATCGTCGTCACTCGAATGGCGCGGGCCGAAAAGCTCCAGTCGGCGGTGACCTATGCGGACACCACAACGGCGCTCAACAGAACGGGGACGGTGACCATCAACTCCAAAGAGCTCGTTTTGGATGGGACCGAGTCCCTGGCGGGACTTCGCACCAAAATCAACGCCCTCGATGCCGGCGTGATCGCGAGCGTGCTGCGCGACGCCGATGGGCAGTACCACCTCATCCTCTCGAGCGAAACCGAGGGAGCGGCCGGGATCGCCCTGACCGACCTCCCCGGGGCCGATGCCCTGTTTTCCACAACCCCGCTTCAAGAGGGTGTCGATGCTGAATTCACCATCGATGGTCTTCCCATGAAGAGCGCCAGCAACAAGGTCACCGATGCCATCCCCGGCGTGACCCTGACGATCCGGGGTGAAAACCCCTCGGCTACGCTGTCCCTCGACATCGACCGCGATAGAGACGGCATCAAGGAAAAGATCCAGAAGTTCGTGGATGCCTACAACGACCTGGTGGGATTCTTCAGCCAGCAGATGTCCTATGACGCTTCCAACAAGAAAACCGGGGGCCCGCTTTTCGGCGACACGACGCTCAAGAACATCAAAAGCTCGCTGCAAGGCATCCTCGCGGAGGCCGGTCTCGGCAGCCTCGGACTGTCTTTTGGCGGCGACAACAAGCTGTCCTTGGATGGGGCCAGCTCGCCAGCGCCCTGGACGGAAGTTTCAGCAACACCCTCAGCGCCTTCAACCACATCGCCACAAGCATCGACACGACCATCAAGAAGGTCACGGACTTCGTCAACGGCGGCGTGACGGTTCAGCAAAATAGCATTCAGTCCGCCATGAAAACACTGGACAAACGCATCAGCTCCACCGAGGAATCCATCAACCGCAAGATGGAAATGCTTAAAAAGCAATTCATCACCCTGGATTCCGCCATGGCGCAGATGCAGAACATGTCGTCGTGGCTCTCGACCCAGCTAGCGTCCATGTCGAGTCAACAGCGAACCAGCAAATCGTAAAGGATGAGACCCGAATGCACACTGCCCTCGCCCACAACCACATCGCAATGGAAACACTCAATCCCCTGCAGGTCACCATCATGGCCTACGACGGGGTGATCCAGGACCTACGTCAAGCAAAGACCCATTGGCTGAACCAGTCGCAAGATCATGCCATCGAGCGCAATCAACACGCCCAGGATCTTATCACCGAACTGCTGCTTGGCCTCGATTACGAGCAGGGAGGGGAAATCGCGAGAAATCTCAGTCGGCTTTACGATTTCGCCCTCCGCCAACTGGTGAGCATGGGACCCGGATCCGACGCGGTGACCTATGACCAGCTCATCACCATCTTTGACTGCTTGAAAGAGGCCTGGGTCCAGATCGATAATGAGAACAATTGAGGGAGGCTTCGGAATGTCTTACGGCACGGCGCTCAAATCGTATCAAAAGACCCATGTGGAAACCGCTGATATTCTGAAACTCGTCATCTTGTGTTATGAGACGGCCATCCGAGATCTCGAAATTGCCAGGGATCTGCATGAGAAAAATGCCATTGATCAGGGTTATGACAAGATCCATCACGCTCAGGACATCATCACGGAGTTGCTCCTCGGGCTCGACTACGAGCAAGGGGGAGAGATCTCCGTCAATTTGAGCAAGCTTTACAACTTCATGCTCCGCCAACTCATGGGGATCAACAGCTCTCAGGACACGAGCGTTTACGGACACATCATCCGCATGCTCTCCGAGTTGAAGGAGGCTTGGGAGCAGGTCCGCAAGACGGCCTCCGAGTCCCTCAGCCCCATCCCACTTCCAGAAGGGAAGACATGGGAAGCTCGAGCGTGAATCCACTTCCCACGAGCAATAGGGCTCGCAGCAGCCAAAGCGTAAGGAATCGACTTGACCGAGTCTGACCGCGCATTAATCACAGGCATCGTGAACGAACTGATAAGGACGGCGGAGAGGATCGCCGGCGACAAAGCGCTCTCCAACGAGTTGGTGTTGAGCCAGGTCACGGAGTGTGAACGGACCTTCGCACAATTGCGGACGCTACTCGATAGGCACGGGATTGCAAAAGCCAAGGATGGCCCCGAAACCTCCGAAACCGACGATGCCGCATGCGATGCAGTTCTCAGGGCGCTCCTGCTGCAGGCAGGGGAAAGCCTGCAACACTGCATCACGGCGCTTTCAATCAGAAGGAATGCCGTCGCGGAGGAACTGGAAAGCATGCGGCGTGCTCAGCGAGCCACCAAAGCCTACCGCGGCATCGAAACCGTCTGACCGTCTGCAGGATGTGGAAAGGCTCTAACGGCCCCAGCCGCTTTCATTGGCTGGGAATCTGCGGCGTGTCGGCCAGCAGATCTTGAACCACTTCGGCAAGACCCACCCGCCAGTCCTTTTGCACGATCCCAAACGAACCACAGATCTTGCCGCAGTCGAGGACCGACCAGAGGGGCCGTTGGGCCGGCGTCGGGTATTCCGCGGTCGGGATCGGCATCACGCACTGTGCCTTGACCGGACCCCATTCCCTCGCGCGTTCGATAATTTCTCGGGCGAACCCGCACCAACTGGTCTGGCCCAGCCCACAGTAGTGGTACGTCCCCCAGAGTCCATCCGCTCCCATGGGCGATTCCACAGCCCGTGCGATCTGGATCAGCGCCTCGGCCAAGTCCCGAGTCCAGGTCGGGCATCCAAACTGGTCGTCCACAATGCGGAGGTCTTCCCGTTCCCGGGCAAGCCGCAGGATGGTTTTGACGAAGCTTTGCCCCAGGGCGCCAAAAAGCCAGGAGGTTCGAACGATGACGTGCCTGGGATGGGTCGCTCGAAGCGCCTCCTCACCCGCCAGTTTGCTGGCCCCATAGACCCCGAGGGGGGACGGTGGGTCCTCCTCCCGGTAGGGCCGCCTCAACGCCCCGTCAAACACGTAGTCCGTGGACAGGTGGAGGAGCGGAAGGTTCAGCCGTTTGCACGCCATGGCCAGATGGCCCACCCCATCTCGATTGACCGCAAAGGCAAGGTCCGGTTCGGATTCCGCCCGGTCCACCGCCGTATAGGCGGCACAGTTGATGACAACGCTCGCTTCGGACTGCTCGAGCCCCCATCGGATGCTCTCCGGCCTCGTAATGTCCAGTTCGGGAAGATCCGCCCCCCAATGAGCAATGCCGGATTCATCGAGCAACCGGGCTAAGTCCCGGGCCAACATCCCCTTGTTTCCCACCAAAGCCACGCGCATGCTGTGCTCCTTCCCACGTTTGAATCGGTTAGGGCGGTTCGAACGCCAACGTTGTCCCCCTTCGACCGGCGCCCAAGGAGGTTCCAAGCGGCAGGATCTTTGCATAGCCACGGTCTCCGGAAGGGGAGCATCAAACGACCGCGCCATGAGGCGCTTCTATCCAATCGAGGACCGATCAAGCAAGCATTTTTGGACAAGTTGATCGGAACCAAGGGCATGCGCCCCCTTTGAACGAGAGGAAGTGAGCTTTGATCAAGACCCCACTCCCTGAGGCCAAACGAACAACACGCATCCGGTTAAGGGTCGGGATGGTTTGCGTCCTGTTGGCCGCAAGCGGCCTCACGGGCTGCATGTTCAAGAATCGCGTCCTTGCGCAGCGTGCGGTGATGATCGCCCCCATCGAAGTGGTGAGCGAACGCGATCTTGGGTCAACGCGGGGAATGAGACTTGGAGTCTTGTCTTTTTGCGGGCCGGCCCACGGCGGCCGCAGCAACGAGATCATCGCACGACTCTATTTCGAAAAACTTTTGGCCAACGGGCCATTTAGGGAAACGTTGCTGGTTCGACAGGAGCCAAGAAACGAACAGGACGCCGTGCGCATCGGCCTCCAGGCCCAATGCGACGCCGTCCTCATGGGAGAGATCGACACCCTTTTGGACAGTTCCGGGGCGACACCCACGACGAGGTAAACGTCCGGGTCTTGGAGACCCAATCGGGCGTCCTTCTCGCCTATTACCGCCAGCGTGGTCAGTCTATTCCCGGCTCGGACGTCGACCTGTACTGGAGGGTGATCCAAGGTGACCCCGCCCTCAGAATCCACGGCCTCGCCGAACTGCTCGCCGAACAAGCCGCCGGACAACTCAGCGCGTCTGCGTGGAGGATTTTCCAGTAGTTCATACCAAATTGCTCATGCTTCAGGAGACATCGACCGAATAGGGGATCGCCATCAATTCGGGGAGGGTTTCCCATGGAAGCAAGAATTCGTGAAGTTCAGCCTCTGGTTGCGGAATCGTGGATTCGCTACGACACTGATTCCCAGCAGACACCCCTCATCGCTCCGGTCGCCAAAACCGAGCCGGGCGCCAAGTCGGAGGGGCTCGGCGGAAAGCAGGCAGGGAAGGACAAAAACCCGACACCACGGGACTCGGGTGACACCCTCAAGCTCGTGCAAGAAGTCCAGGACTACATCGACACGCTCAACATCCAGCTCTCATTCACGATTCACGAGAAGACGGGCGACACGGTCGTTCGTGTTCTGGACCGGGAAAGTGGAGAGGTGATTCGCCAGCTGCCTCCGGAAGAATTGCTCGCACTGCGGGACAAGCTCGACGAGCTTCGAGGGACACTGTTCGACAAGAAAGCTTGATTGCTGGACGGTTCAGCGGGTTGTCATGAGGACCGATGAGGCAACGTGGATGACCTCACAATGGGAGCGTTCGTCATGAGGAGTCCTGCTCGCTGAGCCGGGGGGGTGATTCCCCCTGGGTCTTGCTGTTGACGATTCCGATCCCCCTGGAGCAAACCTCCTCGAAATCCATCGTTCAAACCTGAAGTCGGGGTTTCACGGGACAGCCCTCCCTCGACCGTCGTTCCACTCCGTCTATCGCTCTCCGCAGGGCCGGGCTCCTTGGGGGACTCGGCACCCCATGAGGGTGCCAACACGCCCGATAGAGTCTGTCGGACCACCCTGCCCCAGAAGGAATTCTCGCACCCAGCCCATTTGCGGCATCTTTTCACGACCGGCACGGAATGTGCTTCTCCTTAAAACCATATAAGGCGGCACGGGTTTGGATCATGAACCGAGACCTTGAGAGGACCGTGCGTGGAGGCTCCCGTAAGAATTCTCATCTCCGATGATGACGACGTCTGCCGAAGGTTGATCCACGATGCAATTGTTGAAGAGGGCGTCGAGGTGGATCTGGCCGGGGATGGCATGGAGGCCCTGACCCTGCTTCAGGATCGCCCGGCCGACTTGCTGATCACCGACCTCCATATGCCGCGCATGGACGGTTTGACACTTCTGAGCCACGCCCGTCAACTGCTTCCCCAGCTCCTGTCAATCATCATCACGGGATACGGTAGCCTTGAGTCCGCCGTGGAAGCCATCCGCAAAGGCGCCTACGACTATGTGCAGAAGCCGTTTACCACGGAACGGATCGGGGTGGTGACACGAAACGCCATAGAACTGATCCGGGTGTCCAGGGAGAAGGCCAGGCTCTTGAGCGAATTGGAGAGCGCCTACCGAAAGCTCCAGTTGCTGGAAGGCCGAGCCGCCCCCGACAAGATGGAAGAAAACATGGCGTTGCGAGATGACAAGAGACGAGAGCCTTACCGCCTCTACCCCCAGCGGGCCCTGCCGTTATACTATTATGAAGCGCCCGAGGATTCTCCCACGGTCGTTCTAAGAAGGTTGGAGCGCTTGGCGGAGCTCAAACGTGAGGGTGCGCTGAACGAAAGCGAATTCAACGCGCTCAAGAGGGCGCTTTTTCATCACGTGGGACCCATGTAGGCATCGGCATGAAAATCATTATCGTTGAGGACGACGCGATCCTCTGTGACCTATTGCGCGAGTACCTGCAGCAACTGCAGCACGAGCGCGTGGAGACCTGCACTTCCGCGCACGAGGCACTGCGGGCCATCAAGCAGGAAACGTACGATTGTGCGTTTGTGGATCTCCGCCTCCCCGACATGGACGGCATTCAGTTGGTGGGGATTCTGAAAACCGAGGACCCGACTCTACCGGTTGTTATGATGAGCGGCTACCCAACGATGAGCAACACCATTCAAGCCATGCGCAAGGGGGCCTCGGATTTTCTTCCCAAACCCTTTACGCTTCAGGACATGGTCCTGGCATTGGAGCGCGTGACCAAGGAGCGAAGTCTCCTCTTGGAGAACCTGAGGCTCAAGCTCGAAATCCAGACCCAGAAACAACTCGAGTGCGTGAACAGGGAATTGGAAGCCAAAGTCGATGAACAGATCAAGCTCTTCGAGATCTCGGGCCAGATCGACGCGGTGAGATCGACAGAGGACCTGTATCCCCGCATTGTACAGATGGCGGCACGCCTGACGGCCGCCGACAAGGTGGGATTTTTCATTTTGCCGCCGGACCAGCATCACCTCATCCTCATCTCGGGGCACGGACTGGATGAGATCAGCGCGTCGGGGGCCTATTTCGAGATCGAAGGCGACGGGATGAGGAGGCGCTTGAACGGGACCACGGGTTTCTTTCAGATGCGGGCTGGCGACTTTCTCGGCAAGGCGGCCAGCGGACATGACCCCTCCGAGGGGCCCCTCTACTCTTGCTGGCCTCTTCGAATCCGAGGGGAGCTGTTCGGGTTTCTGGCGACGCTGGGGAGCGATCCCCTCTGCGAACAACCCGGTGTCCAACTTAAGCTCTTGGATTTCCTGATGAAAAAGGCCGCCCTCGCCATCGAGAACATGGCTCTTTACGAGAGCATGGTGAGCAATTTTTACGGCATTCTGAGGTCTTTGGTAAACGCTTTGGAAGCAAAGGACTTATATACAGGAAAGCATTCGGAGCGTGTGACGCACTACGCTCACAAAATCGCTCGGAAGATGGGATGCGGGGCTGAGGAGATGGAAGCGCTTCGAACCGTTGGATACCTGCATGACATAGGCAAGATCGGTATCGCGGACAGCATCCTCAACAAACCCTCTGCCTTGACCCGCGAGGAATACGAGATCGTGCGCAGGCATCCGGAGATCGGTGAATCGATCGTCTCGGAACTCGGCTTGAGTCCACAGGAAAGGGCGATCATTCGTCATCACCACGAGCGCTGGGATGGCAGCGGCTACCCGGACGGATTGAGGGGTGAAGACATTCCGGTCCTTGCCCGCATTGTGATGGTGGCCGACGCGTTTGACGCCATGACGTCCCAACGGGCATACCGAAAGGCCATGTCCCGGTCGGCGGCACTGGATGAACTGAAACGCAACAGCGGTCGACAGTTCGATCGAGATGTCGTGAATGCATTCCTGTCTTCCTTGGAGGGAGAATCATCCTGATGCGCCCTGGACGCCTCAATCCCATGTTGGCTCACCCCACACGTGAAAGTGACGACGCAATGGCTTCCGAAACGGCTGAAAAGGACAGCCCGGATGGTCAGGTCAAGCTCCTCCTTGATGCTCTCATGCACAAGGACCGCATCGGGCACACAGGCAAGTTGGTCAGGGGCCTGATCCATAACATCAACGGGCCGCTCCACAATCTCTCCATGCTGGTGGAAATGATGGAGCAGGGCCAAAGGCAGTTCCACCGCTTGGGGGAAGGACTGCCCCCGGAAGAGAGGGAAGCCTGGCAAAAGCTGCTCACGAAACAACAAGAGCGCCTGGACAAACTGTCCAGGCAGGTGTCCGCTCTGGCCGACATGCTTCAGGATTTTATGATCATTCATGAGATCGAGAGCAGCGATTCCGACGTGGACCTTCCGTTCGTGCTGGTCAAACTGTCGAAAATCTTTCGGGCCGATCTGTTCTTGAAACATCAGGTGGAAGTCGTCCTGGACCTCCAGGAAAACCTTCCCCCCGTCCGCATCCCGGGCAAACATGTCGTGCCCGCGCTCATGCACCTGTTTGAGAACGCGATTCTGGCCCTGCGAGACGCCCCCCACAAACGACTCACCATCCGCTGTCGTCGCCAGGACAACTGGATTCGCGTGAGCATCTGCGACACAGGCATCGGTTTGGATCGCTCATTGCCTAGGCACACCTATTTCAAACTGTTTTACTCTAACTGGGCGGAGGCATCGGACGGCACGAAAGACCACGACATGCCTCAAGGATTCGGTCTCTATGCAGTGCGCCGACTCATGGACCCCTATGGCGTGAAATTGGACCTCAGGTGGGAAGCCGATGAGACCCGGGCAATTCTTGACTTCCCCGTATGACAGTAAATCACGGTTCGATGCCGGGAAGTGCTTCTCGGGGGCTTGTCCTCGGTACGCCGGCCTGCCACTTTGAGCAGAACGGTCTTGCTGCAGACTGGTATCTTCTTCCACCCCGGGCGGCATTTCTTTCCTGCTTCCGTCCATAATGAACCCATCCGGGCTGATTGGCACCTCGGACAGACGCCCCTCGACACCGGTGCGGCCGGGTCTGAAACCAGTCGCGACAAGGGTTTACGACAGAGCCAACCTCTTCGAGATCCTCAGGTCAAGCATCGAGAAACAGGGGGCACCGGGTGGCAGAGAATTTGCCTTCAGCTTCCCTGGAACGCTGCGAGCCGTTTCCCGTCCGGATAGGGAAGCCGGTACGATGCAGTACGATGCACACAGGGGATTGAACCATGGGGAGAAGGCCATGAAGATCGACGAAATCATCGCAAGACAGCGGCCTGAGGCATTGCAAGAGTCCGCTCGCCAGGGACGCACTGAAGGTGCCAACGTGTTCGAATCCATATTGGATCAAGCGATCGGTGCCACCGCGACTACCCCGGCGAAGAGTCAGAAGGTTTCCGAAAGTGGAGAGATTCCCAAGAGCAACGAGGTGCTTTCCAGCCTCCCGCTTCCAGGGTTCTCCCGCATCGAAGACCACGGCCTCGAAAGGAACTTGGAAAATCGACTGCAACAGGTTCAGGCCCTGCTGGATTCCGCTGAGGGTAACCCCAAAAAGGTTGAGAGCGTCATCGAGCTCCTGGTCAAGGAGTCGGAATCCTTGAAGTCCGAACTGGGCGGCCTTGCGAGTACGGATCCCTTGAAAACCGTTGCGGACGAGTTTGAGGTGTTGGCCTACGTGGAGTCTATCAAATGGAAGCGGGGCGATTACCTGTGATCGGGAAGCCTCCCCGACACGGATACCTCTTGCGATACCGGTCCGGGATCCTGGCGCTGCTGATCCTGGGTTGCACCGCCTTGGAGGGAATGCCGGACACCGGGCAATGGGTGCTGAACTCAGGCGGAATTTTGGTGTCGCGGAACCGATCGGCTCAAAACAGGGCTTTGGAAGGTTTAGGGACACCCCCCCATTTGGCGAGGATGTGGGAGACCGACAATGCCGTCCGGTACGAGGCCGGATCGCCCCCGAGCGATGGTGAATGCGACCGGCGGGAGCAGTTGGACCGCGAGGAACGCTCCTGGGAATTGCTCAACAACCTCAACCTCAACCTCTACCCGCGGGACAAGCATGGGGCCCCACCGCCGTCTCCCCCTGTAAAACCACCCCGAAAGCAACGCCAATCCTCCCCGTAGACCGTTCCCGCTTTGCCACACGAAACATAACCGCGCCTTTCGCCCGCACATCGGCACGGATTTTTCATATCAAGATGCCTTGACCCGCTGCCGATTAACTGGGCAACGCCAGCCTGCAAACCTGCATGGATCAAGGATCCCGGCGTCGAGTGGACAATCAGCTGCATGAACGCGGTCTTCGTGTGTGCAATCAACCGTCGTGGCTACGAGTGGAATCATGGTGTTGTCGGATCGCCTTTTCAGTCAATTCAGCGAACTGGTTTACCGCGAGTGCGGCATCAATCTGCACGAGGGCAAGAAGTCCCTGCTGCAGGCAAGGTTGAACAAGAGGCTGAGAATCACCGGGTTTGCCTCCTACGAGAGCTACTTTCAGTATCTGACATCGACGGAAAGCGGCGAGGAGATCGTTCATTTCCTTGACTGCATCTCGACCAATTTGACGTATTTCTTTCGGGAGCCACAGCATTTTGACTTCCTCGCTCAAATCATTCCCGAACTCCTGGCGGCGAAGGAAAAACAGGGCCCCCCGCGCATGAGGGTATGGAGTGCCGGCTGCTCCACCGGGGAAGAGCCTTACAGCCTGGCGATGGCCGTCTTGGAGCACGTGAAGGATCCGGAACGGTTTGATTTCAAGATCTTGGCGACCGACATATCCACTCGCGCCCTCAACGTCGCCAAGGCAGGGATCTACCCAGCGGATAAGCTGCAACGAGTACGTCCTGACCTGCGGAAGCAATACTTTAGAAAGCCTTCCGGAAAAAGCGTCAGCCCGGATAGTCACGAAGTCGTTCCTCTCTTGAAGAACATCGTCAAGTTTGCACGATTGAATTTGAATGAGACTTATCCTTTCAAAGGCCCATTTGATTTCATCTTTTGCCGGAATGTAATGATCTATTTTGATAAGAGAACTCAGGAATCTTTGATACAAAAAATGTCTAATTATTTGATTCCTGGAGGATATTTATTTGTTGGACATTCTGAAAGTTTAATGGGATTGAATCACAATATGAAATATGTTCGTCCAGCTGTTTACAGGAAATAATAGACTTGACTACTTCTCATAGAGATCCAAACTAATGAAGAAGATTATCGGTGTCGCAGATCTTGCAGTGAGCAACAACTCAGGTGAAGAGCTGATAACATACTCCCTCGGGTCTTGCATTGCCGTGGTCATATACGACCCAACCGTAAAGGTGGGTGGCATGCTTCATTATATGCTGCCTGAATCCAGCATGGATCCAGAGAAGGCGAAAAAAAATCCTGCGATGTTTGCCGACACCGGCGTTCCAAGTCTATTCAAGCAAAGCTATCAACTGGGAGCATCTAAAAAGAACATGGTGGTCAAGGTTGTGGGCGGCGCTCAGATTATGGACGAAAACGGGGTCTTCAACATCGGCAAACGCAACTACCTGGCCCTCAGAAAATTGTTTTGGAAAAACAACGTGATGGTTTCCGCGGAACATGTGGGTGGAAACGTGAACCGAACCGTGCGCCTGGACTTGTGCACGGGCCGGGTGATCCTGAAGGTTTCTGGAATGGGGGAATTTGAACTCTGAGCGACTCATGCGAGGCGAACCGACATGCCGTACAATATTTTGATTGTTGACGATTCGAAGTCCATGCGCCAGATCCTGCGCAAGATCCTCGTGGTGTCAGGATTCAGAATGGGTGAGTGTCTGGAGGCCGGCAACGGCGAGGAGGCGCTCAGCGTTCTGGAGCGCAACTGGGTGGACTTGATCCTCTCGGACATCCACATGCCGGTGATGGACGGATTCGGGTTGCTGCGTGCGCTGCGCGAGCATGAAGACTGGAGCGATCTCCCCGTGGTGTTGGTCACGACGGAGTCCAATGAGGATCGGATCCAGGAGGCACTGTCCCTGGGAGCCCGTGGGTACATTCGAAAGCCCTTCAAACCAGAAGAAATCCGAGCACACCTGTATGCAATCATCGGAGAAAGTGATGGCGATGGAACCTCGACTGGCAATGATGAAGGCGATTTCTGAAGTTTTGGAGACGATGTTCTTCGTATCCGTGGACGTTGCCGATTGGAATCCACCACCCAACACCGTTTACCGGGACTCGAAAATTCAGATCTTCAACCATGCCAAGGCCATCGAACTCCGTTTCCGGTTGGCCGCGGATTTTGCGCGAATGGCCGCCGCCAATTTTCTGGGAATCGATGAGGAAGAAATCCAGGAAGAGGATCTGGCCGACGTGATGCGCGAACTGGCCAATATGGTGGGCGGTAATTTTCTCGACCGACTGGATGAGGACGGGTTCCATTTGGGCATTCCGTCCTTTGAAGCGTATGAGGGTGAAATGGAGACCGTGTCGTCCCGTGTGCAACTTGCGTTCATGGGCGATTTCGCCGGTGTCGTGCTCTGGGAAGATCAAGTCCGATCCTGACCATAGCCGCTCCACGGGTACCGACAGTCTTTGCCTTGCCAAGGGGAGCCCATTCCCCGATGCTCATTGATCCGCGCGATAGAGCGCCAACAAATTGAGCCGCCTATGAACTCAGAGCCCATTAAAGTCCTGATCGTGGACGACTCCGCCATCGTCCGCAAGATCTTTGCGCAGGAACTGGAAAAGCACCGGGACATTGTCGTGATCGGGACCGCCCCCGATCCGTACGTAGCTCGGGACAAGATCGTCCATCTGAAGCCGGACGTGATCACGCTCGACATCGAGATGCCTCGAATGGACGGCCTGAGCTTCTTGCGTAAGCTCATGAAATACCATCCTATACCCACGATTGTCGTGAGCTCCCTCACCCTGAGGAACAGCGAAATGGCCCTCGAGGCCCTCGAACATGGCGCTGTTGAGGTTCTTGCCAAGCCGGGAGGGTCCTATTCGGTCGGGGACATGAGCATTCAGCTTGCCGATAAAGTTCGTGCCGCCGCTCGCGTTCGCGTCACTTCGGTTCAATCCGGTTCCAAGCCCGAGAACGGAGCAGGAAGGCAGATTCCTGCGAAACCCGCTGGCAGCGCTTTGAAGCGCACGACCCACAAAGTCATTGCGATGGGGGCATCGACCGGAGGAACCGAAGCCCTCAAGAGCGTGCTGACCCAGATGCCAAGCAACTGTCCTGGGATCGTGGTGGTCCAGCATATGCCCCCTCGTTTCACAACGGCTTTCGCCAATCGCCTCAATGAGCTGTGCGAGATTGAAGTCCGTGAGGCAGCCGACGGGGACAGCGTTCTTCCTGGCCGGGCCCTCATCGCACCGGGAAACTTCCACATGCTGCTCCGGCGAAGCGGTGCCCGATATTATGTCGAGGTGAAGACGGGCCCCTTGGTCTGCCATCAGCGGCCGGCCGTCGACGTCCTGTTCTACTCCGTCGCCCAGTACGCGGGCGGAAACGCCGTAGGCGTCATCATGACGGGAATGGGCAAGGACGGGGCACAAGGATTGCTAGAAATGAAGAAGGGTGGGGCTTACACAATCGCTCAAGACGAAGCAAGCTGCGTGGTTTTTGGAATGCCCAAGGAAGCAATCAAGGCTGGCGGGGTGGATGAGGTGGTGCCGCTGTCGGAAATCCCCGCCGCGATCATCCGGGCTTTGCCGACCGAATGAGGTCCGTTAAGCCAAGATGGGCTTCGCCTGTTATTCTGGGATGCAATGTCAACAAGGAGTAGAAGATGGCTTACAAGGACATGACCGCCCTGGTCGTTGATGACTTTTCAACCATGCGTCGCATTGTCAAGAACATCCTCAGGGATCTTGAATTCAAGAACGTGCTGGAAGCAGAGGATGGAACCACTGCTGTTCAGGTCCTGTCCAGTCAAAAAGTCGACCTGGTGGTATCGGACTGGAACATGCCCAAAATGAGCGGGATCGAACTGTTGAAATATGTGCGCTCCAACGACAATCTCAAGGAACTCCCCTTCTTGATGATCACCGCCGAAGCCCAGAAGGAAAACATCATCGAAGCGGTGAAGGCGAAGGTCAGCAACTACATCGTCAAACCCTTCACGGCTGCGACCTTGGCGGAAAAGCTAGCCAAGATCCTGCCACCGTAGCGAATCGACGCGCGGCGCATGCAACTCCAGCCGCAGGGCTGTAACGTCTTTCTCACCCAATAGAGACACCCGACACGGGCGCTCCAACGGGGCCCGGGACCGGTCGCGAGCGGATGCCTCCAACAGGGTATCCCGCACTGGACGGAGGAACACCACGGTCATGCAGGAAATCATTGCGAAGCTAGCCAACGGGATCGTTGCCGGCCCCGATGACTTGATGGGCATCGGGGAATGCCTGAACCTCCTCGAGCAACTGGAATCGGGAGGCAGCCTTGCACCGGGGCAGGGAGAAAACATCGATCAATTGAAGCTCCTCTTTAATGGCGTCATTCTCGGGGAATCCCCAAATGTCGAGGAGGATTGGTCCCAGATACAGTCCCTGATCCAATCCATCTGCTCGGCGAGCGGCTCCAACGGCGAGTGCACGGCGCTCCCCTCCTCCGAAACCTCTGTCTCGGTGGATCGGTCATTGACCCCTGCCCCCGGAAACATGGACGAAGCGGCGAGCCCGGGTCAATCGTCCGACGGCGACTGGGAAACCATTCAGCGGCTTCTCGAAGAGGTGTGCTCGGAGGAATCGAAGCCCGGGGAGTCCACGGCCCAACCTGAGGAATCTCCTCCGGCCCCGAGCCAAGATCCTTTCGGCGCCATCGGCACGCCGGAAACGGCTTCTGATGCCGAAGAAGAAACGACCACGCTCCTCGATCCGGACCTTGTAAAGGATTTTCTTGAGGAATCCAATGAACACCTGGCTTCCATCGAGCTCAACATCCTGGCATTGGAAGAAAACCCGTCCAACATGGAAGCCATCAACGCCGTCTTTCGTCCGTTCCACAGCATCAAAGGCGTGGCCGGTTTCTTGAATCTCAAGGACATTCATCGTCTGACCCATGAAGTGGAAAACCTCCTGGATGATGCAAGGTCTCAGAAGATCATCGTCACGGACGCCATGATCGACATCATCCTGCAGTCGGTGGACATGCTGAAAGGTCTCCTCGAGCTGGTGCACGCGGCGGTCAACCAGTCCACACCCCTCCGTTCCTCACGCGCCGCGGTCGATGTCTTCCTGGAGCAGATCAGACGTTCCCGGGATGGAGAGGCTTGCGGTGCCGGAGTGGTCGGAAAGAAGCTGGGCGAGATCCTCATCGACCGGGGAGTCGTGGAACCGGATATCGTGGAACAGGCCGCGACCCAAAGCAAAGTGAAGGGAAGGAAAATCGGCGAGGAACTGGTCAGCGAGGGACTCGCTTCGGCCAAAGAAGTTTCGTGCGCCCTCCGTGAACAGAGGATCTCCAAGGAAAATGCGGCATCGGTCCGCATCGACACCCAGAAGCTCGACAACCTGGTGGACATGGTTGGTGAGCTTGTGATCGCCCAGTCCATGGTCTTGCAGAATGAATACCTGCAAAACATCAAGGATCAGAAGTATCAGAAAGACAGCGTTCAACTGCGCCGGATCACCAACGAGCTTCAGCGCATCGCCATGTCGATGCGCATGGTTCCCATCAAGAGCACCTTCCAGAAAATGATCCGCCTGGTCCGGGATCTATGCA
This sequence comes from uncultured Syntrophobacteraceae bacterium, assembly GCA_964527905.1. Classification (GTDB taxonomy): domain Bacteria; phylum Desulfobacterota; class Syntrophobacteria; order Syntrophobacterales; family Syntrophobacteraceae; genus CALBZH01. Next base: position 39,656 of record CAZGQL010000005.1, on the reverse strand, counting down.
AGAAATCCGGGAAGGAAGCCGTGTTGGAGATGAAAGGCGAAGATACGGAAATGGATCGCAACATGGTGGAGGAGATTTATGAGCCCCTGGTGCATATGATCCGAAACTCCATCGATCACGGCATTGAATCACCGGAGGAGCGGGAGCGCCTCGGCAAGAATCCGGTCGGAACCATCGTGATCGCAGCGGAACAGAAGGGCGGAAACATCCTCATCGACGTGAAGGATGACGGTCGCGGCCTCGACGCCGAAAAGATCCGCTCCAAAGCCATCGACAGGAAAATCATCTCGCCCGAAGATCAGTTGGAACCCAAGGCGATCTATGACCTCATCTTTCATCCGGGTTTCTCGACGAAGGAAGTCATCACGGATGTTTCGGGGCGAGGCGTCGGAATGGACGTGGTCAAGAAGAGCGTGGAGGGGCTGCGGGGTAAAATCGAGGTGTTCAACTATCCCGGGAAAGGATCCCATTTTCAGTTCAAACTGCCGCTGACCATGGCCATCATCGACGGCATGATCGTACGGGTGGGCACCGAGCGCTACATCGTCCCGACCATTTCCCTCAAGGAGTCCTTCCGCCCCGAGAAAGAGGCCTATCTGACCGTCCATGGCAAAGGAGAGACCATCAAAGTCCGAGACACCCTCATGCCCCTCGTTCGGCTCCACGACCTCTTTGGTGTCGAGCCTCGGTTCCGTGACCCATGGGACGGGTTGCTGCTGGTGGTCAATGAAGATGGTGCTTCCTACTGCCTGCTTGCCGATGAAATCGTCGGCCGCCAGGAAGTCGTGATCAAGAGTCTTGGATCCAGCCTGCAGAACGTCCCGGGGGTCTCAGGCGGCGTGATTCTCGGTGATGGACGCGTAGCCTTGATCATCGACGTCAAGGGGGTTGTCTCCCACTATGAAACCAAGGTCAACCCTCGCTGAGAGGTCGGAACCCGGCATCACGGTCCGCCATGGCATTCGGAGCTCCCTCGACGTCCCGTGGACCTTGTCGCACGGCGGAGCCACATCCCGGCGAGTTTGGCAACCACTTGATCAATCCCTCATAAGGTAGGCGTCAATGAATGGTCTTGAGACATCCGGCATGGGTCACGCGGATAGGGCTGTCCCTTGTGTGGACCACCAGTCAACCCTGGTGGCGAACATTGAGGCGAAACCTTCTGCCGCGGTTGCCGAACCCATCCACTCGGCAAGTCCCCGCACGATGGAAGCCCTCTCAAGGGTTGAAGCGATCATGGCGGGTCTCGGCGGAGTAATGGTCGTTCATCCCAATGAAAACGGACTCGTCAAATTCTCCGTGCATTTTGAATCCTCTCCTGCTCTGGTGGAACGGATCGAGGCACTGCTGTGTTCAGGCGTCCCGGATGGAGAAGCTGGGAGTTCCAGCGAGGTGCAGGGGTACCGAAGCGATGAGGAAATCGACCGAATCCTGCAAACGACCAAGCAGTTCATGCAGGCCTTTTGCGAAGGGGATCTTGCCCGTTGTCGCGATCTCCTCCGACGTTTCGCCGACCAGCAGTCCCAGCGAGAGTTGTTCGTCGAGATCGGCCAGCTGGCCCGCGAGTTTCACACCTCGCTTTCCGACTTGACGGAAACCCTGGATCCAGCTTTTCGCATCCTCGTGGAGGAAAAGCTTCCCGATTCCGGATCTCGCCTGGAACACATCCTGGAGATCACCGAAAGGGCGGCCAACACCACGCTGGACAAGGTCGAAGCCATGCAGGGGAGAAACGAGGAGGACATCAAACGAATCAAACGCCTCGGGGAGATTCTGGACGTCCTGAAGGCGATCGGCCCAAAAGCGAAGGCCCACCTCAACGAGGCGGCCACCGTCACGGAGCACCTCGCATCGTCGGCCGGCCTATCCCGGGATGATCTGGTCAGCATCTTGATGGCACAGGATTTCCAGGATCTGACGGGGCAGATCATCCAGAGAGTCCTGACCCTTTTGAAAGACCTCGAGACAAGACTGGTGAACTTGGTCAAGGTCTTCGGTGTGAGGGAAGAACAGGTCGAGGTGGAGCAGGATGACCTATACGGTCCCGCGCACAAGGGGAAGATCGATGCCCTTCATTCCCAGGATGATGTGGACAGCTTGCTCGCGGACTTCGGTTTTTAGCCCCAGGGTGTAGAGAGCCATGGCTGGGTGGTGTGATGCCGCATGCCATCAACCTGCGCGCCAGTGATCGTGCTCCTTTTTCCCTCAAGTGGGCCGGATGCCGGACCGATAGGAATAGCGAAGGAGTAGGAGCCATGGTCATCACCGACTATCGTGTCCAAAGCGTGCTTCGAACGTACTGCAAGCAACTGCAGCGATCGAAGCGGCCTGGCAGCCGGAGCGAATCCGAGGATGGAACGAGTCCTCAGGAAAGGGTGACTATCTCCGATGAGGCCCGACGCCGCATGATCATGGATCGAGTTGCTACGCAAGCCTTGGAACAGGCTCGTCAGACATGAGGCGATTCCGGTCTTGCCAATGGTCTCGGGCAGGGATAGGATGGGCGTAAGGATTCACGGTTTCGGCATCATTCCATTCGCACCGCGCTTCAGGATGAGGATCTAGCATGGAGATCAGAAAAACCATTCCCTATGGCACCCAAGGCATACAACAGCCTCAGGAGCAAAACTCCCGAGTCGCACAGGTCGACCGCAAGCCGGGAGGTGATCCTCGGGTGGAGGCTGACAGCGTGAAGCTCTCGGATAGGTATCAGGAGATGACTCAGGCAAGGAAAGTTGTGATGGAGGGTGGGGAGCTCCGCATGGATCGCGTTGATCAAATTCGCAACCTGATTGAAAACAACCAGTACGAAATCGATCCGGAGAAGATCGCACAAAAGATGCTCGAAGAATTGTGGTGAGGGAACCTCGCCCACAAACAAATCGACCAGGGTTGGCCGGCCTTCGCCTGCCACACCCTGGTCGATTTGTTTTGGACCCGAGGATTGGGACCGCTTCGGCAACTATCTCAGGTACTGGGTCAAATTCAGATTGTCGGCATAAGTGGTTACGCGGAGCGCGGCTTCAAGAGCGGTCCTTTTTTGCTGCAGTTGCGTGAGGACATCAACCATATCCGCCTCTTCCGTCTCGGCCAGGACACTCGTCCGGTCCGTCTTGAGGTTCGTTAGACTCGTCAACTTCTCCTCCAGTTGGTTGAGCCGGGCGCCGACCTTCGTCTGCATCGCCGTGATGTGACTGAAGGCGGCATCGAGTGCTGCGAGCCCCGTGCGGACCTGATCCGCATCCCCTGTTTCCATGGCCGTTTTGAGATCCGTCAAGGTCTTGAAAAGGCTCGAATTGGGGTCCGTAGGGTCCACAAAGAAGACCGTCCCGCCCCCGAGATTGATCTTTTGACGCTGTGACGCCCCTGCCCGCACCTCGAGATCCCCCGAGTCGTCCCCGAAATAGGTGGTTGGATTCCCGACCTGGAAAGGTTGGATCGAAGTTGTCTTCCCGCTGAACAGATACTGATCTCCAAAACGCGAGTTGGCGAGGTTGTAAACCTCTTCGGTGATCTGCTCCATCTCTTGCACGAGCCCCGCTCGCGCTTCGTTTGTGGCGGCGCTCGAGAAGCGCATTCCAGCTTCCTTCGCCCGAATCAGCAAGTCGGAAATCGAGTTGAGCGCGTTTTCGGTGGCCCGATTCCATTGAACGCCGTGGTTGAGGTTCCGTTCGATGGCGTCGAGCTCCCTGAGGCCTTGTTTGAGGTCCATCGCCTGGGCCCAGGCGAGGGGATCATCCGCGGGGCGCTCCAGACGCTTGCCAGAGGACGCCATCGTGGTGATCCGGGCCAGACTTTCCTGACGGAGCTGGATATTTTGATTCATCCTGTCGTAGTTCAAAGCAAACGTGAGACGCATGGTTCCCTCGTTCTCTAGACCATGTTGATGACGGCGTCGAGCATTTCGGCCGTGTGCGAGATGATCTTCGCCGCAGCTTGGTAAATCTGTTGTTGCCTCAAGAGGTCGACCATTTCCTCATCGATCGAGACTCCCGATGCGGATTGTTGTTCCGCCTCAAGCTGCAGCCGTAGGGTGCTTTGGAATTCAAGCTGCGTTGTCGCCTGGCGCTGTTGCAGCCCGATGCGGCTCTGTGTTCCGCTGAGGTATTGTCCAAAATCCACCCCGCCCAGTTCCGTCCTGGTCTGATGCTGGAGATCCGCGATGTTGAGCGCTTCGGCCCCGTTAGGCTGAAAGCCGGAGTCAACTTTGAGATCACTCGCCTTGAAAGCGGCACCGAGGGAGCTGTCGTCGAACACCTTGGAGCCGCCGTTCTGAGTGTGGACCGCGTTGACGGACGTAATCAGTGTGGCGGCGAAAGCGTTGAGCCGATCGAGGTAGGTCAGGGATGGATCGTTGGGATTCGCCAACGTGAATGCGAGGTCGTGGGCGGTTCCCACGGTCTGGTAAACTTGGAGCAGGCCCTGAATCTCGCCTCCGCTTAGGGTATTGCCCGATGGATCTCCCGATGCGGGAAAGGAACTTGGCGGATCCTGGGCGTCCGCGTAGACGACGCGGTGGTTCGTTGCGTCATAGGAAAGGCTTCCCGCCTGCGTCCCGGAAACCAACGTGATGCTCGACGAATAGTCCTGCACCGCCACGGTGATCGATCCATTGGGTTCTTCGGTATACTTCACAGGCAGCAATTGCGCCAGCTCGGTCAATGCCTTGTAGCGCAAGTCCATCAAATCATTGGGCATCTGCTGGCCGCCGAACTGTTTCTTGACAATTTCGCCATTGTATTCAGCTATCTGTGAGAGCAGGGAATTGACCTTCGTGACGTCTCCCTGGACTTGGTTTTCGATCTCTTGAGCGTTGCTGACGAGACGCTCATAGGTCTGCCCCACCACATCCGCCAGTTGTTCCGCGATCTGCGACACATTTGTTTTTTCGGAAGCACCGGTCGGATTGAGATTCAGGGCTTCCCAGGAATCCCAAAACTGCCCCAGGATTTTGGAAATGCCACTGTCTCCGTTGTCAGCCAGATAATTACTGACAATCCCGAAGTGCATGGAACGCGCTTTGTAGTCTGCCTCTTTGGAGATGGCATCGAGCAGGCGCCGTTCGACGAACTGGTCGCGTTGCTGCACCACGCGATCCAGCGTCGCCCCGGTACCGAACCAGATATCCCGGGCGAGCAAAGCCGGGTTGGTGACTTGAACCGCTTGCTGGCGGGCGTAAGTCTTCTGGTCCGCATTGGCGATATTGTGGGAGATGGTCTGGATCTGCGCCTGGGTATTGAGGATGGTCCCCTTTGAAATCTCCAGACAATGCTGAAGGCCGGGCATGTCACATCTCCTTTGTGAACGCCATGCCTCGCACGGCGACAGGCGTTCGCTCGGCACGACCCTCCTGGCCGCGGCCATAAGGGGAAGGGCAGAGACAGTTCAGGAAGTCCTCGTAGTGGGCAAGCGTGTTCTGGATAAAGATCCGGTTGTCCTCGTTCAGAACGGCAATCCGCCTCAGCCGGTCCCTCAATCGAGCTCGTCCCGGTTCCGTCTCTGCCACCTCATCGAAGGTCGGTTCGGAGGCCAGGGATTCCACCTGCCGTTTGAGCTCGTTGAAGAGATGTTCCTTCTTGGCGAGAAGATGCATCAACTGGGATCCGTTGAAGCTTCGGAGCGCCGATGATTCCTCTTCCAGCAAATCGATGATTTCATCGGCGCGTCGGCTGCATTCGTGCAACCGACTGCCGGCGGCGGCATCCGAGTGCGCCTGGGGCAAGATCTGGCTATGCCCGCAAGTGGAGCGATCCTGGCTCGCCATGCGATATCCCTTTCGTGCTAGTTCGAGATGCACCTGCGTCATTTGTGCTATCGGCAGCTTCACTTTGGTCCTTGACTCTTCCTGCACCCTGTCCACCGGCGACCGCTTCAGGCCTCGTTCGGGGTACCACGCCCCTGATGAATCATGGGCGCCAGCTGATGATAGAGCAGCTCCGAGAGGCCCTTCCCACCGCATTTGCTCATCTCCGAGGCCAACGCCTCATCCATCATTTCCTCGTAGATCTCGCGCCCTTGCCCGGGCTCCTCGGCCCGCACGACTGTCTGCCGCATGGACTTGAGCATATACTGGTTCATGATGGATTCGAATTCCTGGCATGCCTTCCTGAGACGCTGCTTCTCGGCTTCGACCTGCGAGACTGACCCACTTTGGCTTGTGCCTTGGACGGATTCGATCATGAGATTCCTCTAGATGATTTCAAGCTCAGCCTGGAGCGCCCCGGCCGCTTTGATGGCCTGTAAGATATTGATGAGATCCCGCGGTGTGGCTCCTATGGAATTGATGCCGTGCACCACCTCTCCGATGGTGACTCCACCCCCGATGACGGCGAGGGATCCTTTTTGCTCCTGCACTTCCACTTTGCTCTCGGGCGTCACAGCGGTCTGTCCCTTGCTGAACGGCATGGGTTGAGAGACATTCGACTGTTCCGTCACCTGGACCGTAAGGTTTCCATGGGCGACGGCCACGGGGGAGATGCGCACCTTTTCACCCATGACTATGGTCCCCGTGCGTTCGTTCACGACCACCTTCGCGACTGCTTCCGGCTGGATTTCGATGTTTTCCAGCTCCGTCATCATCTCGACAATTCGCTCCTCGTGACTCGGAGGGATTTGGAGGCGAATGCTGGCCGCATCGATCGCCTTGGCACAGCCTGTCCCCATGACCTGATTGATCCCTGCTACAACCTTCTTGGCAGTGGTGAAGTCAGGGGTTTTCAAGACGAGATCCAGCACTCGGACATTGTCATACTGGCCGGGTAGCTCTTTTTCGACTGTCCCTCCTCCAGCGATGAATCCCACGGTAGGATGGTTCTTCTGGGTGCTCGTGCCACTCTGGCCCCCCGCGCTGAACCCCCCGACAGAGATGGGCCCCTGGACGACGGCATAGGTTCGCCCGTCGGGACCCTGGAGCGGCGTCATGAGAAGCGTCCCCCCTTCCAGGCTCTTGGCATCGCCGATGGATGAGACCTGAACATCGATCCGGCTCCCCACGCGGGCGAACGGAGGCAGCTTCGCCGTCACCATCACGGCGGCGACGTTCTTGACCTTGACCAGAACCGGATCGACGTGGATGCCCTTGTTGTCGAGAAGGTTGGCCAGCGTGCTCACCGTGAAGATGGTCTTGTCCTTGTCGCCGGTTCCGTTCAAACCCACAACCAGCCCATATCCGATGAGCGGGTTGGTCGCCGTCCCACGGAAGGAGGCGATGTCCTTGATACGGGCAGCTTTCGCATCGACGGCCGTCCCATGGACCAGAAGGATGACCGCCGCTAGGGATGCAAACAGGCGTGTGATCATGGGACACCCACTAGAAAGGTAAAATGGCGTCGATGATTTGTCCGAGCCAGCCGGGTTTCTGCTGGTTGCTCACAGGCCCCTTTCCGACCAGAAAGATTTTGGCATCGGCGATGTTCTGGGACAGGACCGTGTTGTTGCGCGTGATGTCGGAAGGCCGAACCACGCCCTCTAGGATCGTCTGCTGCATCTCATCGTTGACTTTCGTCCAGCGCGAGCCTCGGATGACCAGGTTGCCGTTGGGCAACACATCGACCACGGTCGCCGTCATGTAGGCGGAGATGGAATCCGTGCGCGTCGTGGTTCCCTTTCCGGTGAAGTCGTTTTTGAACGACCCCTGATAGGGACCAAACGTGAAGCCGCCGACCGGACTCGACATCCCGTTGGTCGCAAACCCCGTGAATTTCATGGATCCCTCGAGGGACTTGTCCTTGTTGGTGTTGGTTGCAGCCTGCTTGGTCCCTTTGGACTCCTCACTCACGGTGATGGTCACGATGTCCCCCACCCGCTTGGCCTTGATGTCCTGATAAAGGGAACCCGAATTCTCGCTCCAGAGCGATCCGGACGGCGCCTCCCGTCCACCCGGGGCCGGAACCGGGGGTGCTTGGCCTTGGGATACAACGAAGGGAGGAGGAGGCGCGGCCGGCATGGCTTGGCGTGGGCTGTCTTGGGTCGTGACGCATCCCCACGAGCCAAAACAGAGCACTCCAAGAACAAGTCCCATTGCCGCCAGCGGATGTCGGGCGCTTCCGCTGTGGTCTGCTCTAGGCCCTTCGGCTCGTCGCACGGCAGTCTCTCTCATGAAGTCTGTCCCCTTTCTGACGCGTTTCTTATGGCACCGCCCGTACCGTCGTCTCGTCGACGATCTGGCACAGGACGATTTTGTTGGTCGTCACGTTGAGGACCCGGATGGTATCCCCCGAGCCTCCTTCTTCCTTGGCCTGCCCTTTGGCCGAGAGCCTCAGCCCCGGTTTCTCGTACAGGATGGTCACGGCGGCGCCGCGTTTCAGGACAAGGGGCTGGTCCAGATCTGCGAGAGCCATCGGCTGATGAAAGCCCACTTCACGCAGTATCCGTTTGCCGACCACCTGGTCCAATTGCGTGGCGAATCGATCCGGCGCATCCGCAATGTTGATCTTCAGATATTCGACATCGGAGGCTTGAATCACTTCGTTGCGTCGAAGGGTTCTGACGGCGTGCACAACGTTGCGGAAGACCTCCACTTTGCCGGTGGCCCGAACGCTGCGCTCCTTTTCTCCATCCACGAAAAAATGAATCGTGACGGCCACGTTGCCCAAGAAGCGCTCGTTGGGGTTGGCCACGACCTCATGGCTCACGTCGCCCGCGGGCAATTCCACCGCGGCCCCCGAAAACGAAACCCCGCGCACCACCACGTCCGCGGCATCCCACGGAGCCCTGGCGGCGATGAATTCCCGATAGATCGCTTCGATTCGTTCCCGGGGGACCTGAACGGACGCCCGCCGTACTATAAGGCTCTCCGGGCCTTTCAATTGGACCCGCGCCTGGTCATAGCCCAAGGGCGACAGCAGGCGGCCCAGGTAGGTCTTGAGTTGATCCCGATGGATCACCTTCTCCGAGCCTACGGAGGGGGCTTCACCAATGTCGGTTCTGGCAAGAACCGTTCGTACGTCATCGGGGACACTTGCCCGGGGAAACAAGTCCAGGAGGCGCACGCGCCGATGCTCGACCTGGACTTCGCTCGTCATCTCCAGGTTCAGGCTGCCGCCGTCCGCCCAGGCAGCCCTTATCTCCCGACCACCCGTCGTTGCCTCAAGAAGGGCCCAGGCAAGGAAGAAAAACATGCTGAGGATCGTCCGGTGTCTCATACCGCCTACGCCTTGACGTTGTTCGCGATCTGGAGCATTTCATCCGCCGTCTTGATGACCTTCGAATTGGCTTCATAGGCACGCTGCCCCATGATCATGTTCACCATCTCTTCCACGACGTTGATGTTGGAGCTCTCAAGAAAGCCTTGCAGGACGGTTCCGAAGCGCTCCGTCCCCGGCTCCCCGGACTCCGCGTCACCGGAAGCGTCCGTGGGCACGGCATAGTTGCGACCGATGTTCAGCAAGCCCGCCGGGTTGGCGAAGTCAAAGAGGGTGATGTTCTGACTGGCAAGGACTTTCCCGCTCTGGTCAACGGCGGTCACCTTGCCACCCGGATCGATGTGGATCCCAGCCGCACCGGCTGGCAGGCTGATTTCGGGCTGCAGTCGGTTTCCCTCCGCATCGCAGATATACCCGTCCTGGTCCAGCTTGAACGCCCCGGCCCTCGTGTAGACTTCCTCGGAGCCCCGCATCACCTTAAAGAAACCCTTTCCCTCGATGGCGATATCCAAGGGATTGCCGGTTTCGGTGAAATTGCCCTGGCTGTAAATCTTTTGAACGGCCGTAGACTTGGCCCCCATCCCGAGCTGAATGCCCGTGAGGGTCTTCGTGCCGCTGGCCGTCTCGGCACCCGGCGGAACGATGGTCTCGTACATCAAGTCCTCGAAATTGGCCCTGCCCCGCTTGAAACCCGTCGTGCTGGCATTGGCGAGGTTGTGCGCGATGGTATCCATGTTCAACTGCTGTGCGGCCATCCCAGTGGCGGCCGTCATGAGACTCCGAATCATGTGCAGAACTCCCTTATGTTTCCGATGATGGAACGCGATGAGAGGGTTCACACCAACTGAGCACTCATATGCTGCCCAGTTTGCTCGTGATCTGTGAATCCAGCTGCTCCAGGAACTGCAGTGTCTTTTGATGCGATTCAAATGTACGCATGGTTTCAATCAGTTGAGCCATTTCGGAAACCATCTCGAGGTTGGCGTCCTCGAGGGATCCCTGGTAGACGCTGATGTCCGTTGCCGGGATCGGCGCCACACCCGGAGGCGGCGTGAAAAGCCCATTTCGGGCTTTCTCGAGTCGAGTGCCCGGCGGAAATCTGACGATGTCCAAAACGTCCACTTCGTTCCCATCGTCAAACACCTGACCATTTTCCTCAATGCGCAGATTGGATGTCTCGACCCGGATGGGCTGTCCATTCTTGCCGAGCACCGGCCAACCCTGTTGCGTGACCAGCGTCTTGTCCTTGCTGAGGGTAAAGTTCCCGGCGCGAGTGAAGAGGATTCCCTGATCCGACTTGACTCGAAAATAGCCTTCGCCGTTGAGCGCCACATCCAGAGGGTTGTTGGTCTGCCTCACCCGCCCCTGGGTCATCTGTGTATAGGTGCACTGATCGAGAATGCCTTTGAAGTAAACCCCGTCCCGCTTGAATCCCGCCGTGCCGGCGTTGGACAGGTTGTTGGCAATGACATCCAAACGCTTTTCCTGTTCTAAGGAACCCAAAGCCGCCGCGTAGTATCCGATTCTCATGGTCTCACTCCCTTCACCGGGAGAGTTAGCAATGAGAATGCCAGTTGTGCCGGATTGGGGCCAGGGTGGTGCAGCGTGGCCGGAGCGGCGAGGGACGCTTGAGAGGGAGGAGAATGAGGGAGGATCAAGTCTTCCGAGCCGCGGCAAATAATTCCTTGCTTTCCGCATGGCGCCGCGACGCGGGAACGACTCATCGGTCGGGGTGGATCTGCTGCAGCTTGAGGACCAGTTCGACCTCTCCCACGGGCTTTTGCAAACGTTTGGCGATGGCCGCGGCGTCCAGCCCCTTCTTGGCAAGCATGAGGATGTCCAATTGGTCGGTGGCGGGCTGAGACACTAAGCCAACAGGGGGGAAATTCGGAAGGTTTTCTTGAAGCTGTTGCAGTTTTTGACAAACCTTTCGGCCTTCCTCCAATTGTTGATCGAGTTTCCGCAGCAGCTGCTGGATCAGCTTCTGACGCTCCTGAAGGTTGGCATCGAAGGATTCGGCGATTTCCTTGGTCTCGGCGATGACCTTCTCAATGGATTCCGCCACGTCGAGCGAAGGGACAGAGGCTTTAGGACGGCGCCTCAGGAGGTAAACCACCAGGATCAACAGGCTGAGATCCAGCATGAGCTGCAGGACCGAGGTGAGGTTCGACGATTCGCTAAACCATTCCACAAGCAGATTCATGACGTTGTCCGGGTCCGGCTCCTACAGGCGTTCCCAATGAGCTATACGAACCGATTGGAGGCCGCTTTTCGGTTGGCTGGCTTTGAGATAGGCCGCCAGCTTCTTTTCGACGATATCTTGCCAGCCTTTTTGCGTGTTCCTGACCGGCTGCTCCCTGCTGACGAACTGATAGGATAGATCTCGGAAACGAACGATGTCCTTTTGGAAGTCCTGGAATGCATTTTCAGCGATAAAACCGAACTCCAGCTGCATAGCCACCAGCCGCCTGTCCTGTTCGCCTCCGACAAAAACGAGCAGTTCCACCTGTTCCCGATAGTCCGGAACCGTGATGGAGCGCTTGAGCGACTTGTTGATCACACGATCCACTTTGGGAACTGAAGGAGTGGACTTGTAGTGCCGTACCGTAACCCCGACACCCGACGCGACAACCAACACGCTCAGCACGATCAGACAGATTTTTCTGGCCCTGACGTTTGCGAGGAACCCCATTCCGAGCATGGATGCCCATCGATTCGTCGTCGGCCGCGCCGCACTTGAGTCGCCCTTTGAGGGATCTTGGGCCGCCGCCGGGGGTTCGGAGAGCGGAAAGTCATCTAGGGAATACTTGGGAAACGAATCCCCTTCGCCGTCTCCCTCATCGAGACTGGGCAACCGGTCAAGATCCTCGTCGTTTGAAAAACTCAGCAGCGGATCACCGCTGGAAGAATTGAAAAGGGCGTCTTCGGGCGACTCGCCCCCCTGAGGGTTGGCTTCGATGGCTTTTCGGGCGATGGGACGCTCCATGGATCGCATCCATTTGGGTCAAATGAGCTCATTGAGCCGGCAGCTTGTGGTTGCGGGTGACGATGCACGCGAGCGACGCTGGCGATGGAATCCCCCAAGTCTTACCGGCGTGCCCGACCGTTGGCCCGCTGTTTGACGGGCTTGTCCCGACGGCTTAGATCCACTAAGCAGATCTCCTCGGGCAGATCATCTTTTTTCAGCTTGCGCGCCAGTTTGGTACGCAGTCGAAGCACCGCTTTGGTGTGGATCTGCGAGATGCGTGATTCCGTGTACCCCAGCACGGCGCCGATTTCCTTCATGGTGAGCTCTTCGTAATAGTAGAGCGAAAGCACCAGTTGTTCCTTCTGGGGAAGCGTGCCGATGGCTTGGGCCAGAACCCGCTTCAATTCCGCCCGATGCATCAACTGAAACGGCTCGTCCCCATCGGTGGAAATGGCACGAAAACATCGGTTCTCCTGAACCGCCTCGTGAATGTCCTCCGGAAGCACCGAAATACCCTTGATGTCGTCCAGGAGTTGGAAATACTCGTCGAGCGAAATCCCCATCTCTTGGGCAATCTGCTCGTCCGTGGGGTCGCAGCCCAACCGCTGCTCCAGGGCGGAACAGGCTCGTTCCAAACTGCTGCTCTTTTGCCGCAGCGAGCGGGGAACCCAATCCATTGAGCGGATCTCGTCCAACATGGCGCCCCGAATCCGAATCTTCGCATAGGTCTCGAACTGGATGCCCTGCGTGGGATCAAACTTGTCAATGGCATCGATGAGCCCGATGATGCCCGCGTTGAACAAGTCGTCCGCCTGCACACTGCTGGGCAAACGCGAAACCAGTCTCAGCGCCATGTACTTGACCAGTGGGGCGTGCTGGAGGATCAAACGCTCTTTCTCTTCGGCAGAGACGCCTCGTTCTGCTTTTTGTGTCAAGTACGGATTCCTTTTTTGGGAGTAAGGTGCCTGCAGCATTTTCTCATTCTTCTTAGTTGGTTAGACCTGTAGCAACCGTTTCCAGAAGAACTTGACGTTTCCATGATTGAGATTGATCGGGCTTTTCCGGATCTTCTCGGCGATCGCGCAAAACGCCTTTGCAGAGGGTGCTGCAGGAAAAACCTCGAGCAGGGGCCGCTGTTGAATCACCGCCTTGGGAATGTGGGGATCGTGTGGAATGATCCCGAGGAAATCCAGGGAGATCCCGTCCAGAAAGTGGTCCGCAACCTTGCTGATCTTGGCGAAAACCGATTTTCCCACCTTTTCGTCGGGCACGGAATTGACCAGGACTTTGAAGGAACGTTCACCGTGTCGCGTGTAGAGGACCTTGATGAGCGCATAGGCATCGGTGAGCGAGGTGGGCTCCGAAGTCACCACAACCACACGCTCCTGGGCGGCGATGTTGAAGTAGAGCACCGTATCGGATATGCCCGCGCCGGTATCCACCAGGAGGATATCGATTTCGGATTCCAGTTCGTCGAGGATTTCGAGAAAAAGGAGCTTCTGTTCGTCTGTGAGTCGTGTGAGTTCCTGAACCCCGGAGCTCGCCGGCATGATGCGGATGTTGCCGGGGCCGTTCACGAGCACTTCCTTCAGATGGCGCTTGCCCTGCAACACGTGGGTGATGTTTTCTTTCGGGGTGAGGCCCAGGAGGACATCCACATTGGCCAGTCCCAGATCGGCGTCCAGGATGAGCACACGCTTCCCGATCCGGTCGAAGGCATAGGCGAGATTGACCACCACATTGCTCTTGCCCACTCCTCCCTTACCGCTGCTGACCGTGATCACCCGCACGGGCGGCTGAGTTTGACCGAGGGGAGCCAACGGCATGGTGCTCTTGCGGGGGGTGTACTTCCCGCCCCCTTCTCGTAGTCCTAACGCCTGATCCATGAGACTATTCCTTTCCGATCGAACCATTTCCAAAGGGAAAGAGCAGAGCCAGTAACCGCTTTGGCGTCGCCAGTTCGATGTCTTCCGGGACCCTCTGGCCCGTCCCGAAATACGACACGGCATGGGGAAAGCGGAGGAGTTGGTTGATCACGCAACCGTGGCTCGCGGTTTCATCGAGTTTTGTGAAGATGAGGCTGTGCACCTCCAGGGGCCTGAAGTGCTGAACGGTCTGCTTGAGATCCTCGTCCTTGGCCGTGGCGCTCAGGACCAGGAAATGCTGCACCCCATCGGTATCGGCGAACGTCTGTTGAAGATCCCGTACCTGATCCTGGATCAGGAAGTTTTTGCCGATGGTGTCCACCAACACCACGTCCTGCTGCCCGAGGGAGGCCAGTGCCTTGCCGAACTCTTCACGGGACTGCGCAACCATCAGGGGAACCCCCAGGATGTTGGCGTAGGTGCGCAGCTGGTCCACGGCGCCGATTCGGTAGGTATCCAGGGAAATGAGGCCCACGCGAAGGCCGCGTTTGAGCCGCGTGTGGGCCGCAAGCTTCGCCAGCGTCGTTGTTTTTCCGACGCCCGTTGGACCCACGAAGGAATACACCTTTCGGCCGGTTCGGGACGATTGCGGATTGCTGAAAGGCCGGCTGAAGCGAACTCGTTCGAGCACCAGCCTGCTGAAATGCTCGATGACCTTCCGACGATCCGCGCAACACCCGTTTTGCTCCGTCAACACGCGCTTCAACAACACGAAGCAGTGCTTCTCATCCAGACCACGAGCCAACAGGGAATGGTACAACGTGTTGACCGGCTCCTCGAGCTGCAAGCGGGCGAAATAGTCCTTGGACGAAATGAGAAGAGACAGCAGATCCTTGATTTCCCGGATCTCCCCCGACAGCTCTTGAGAAGGCGCCGACGCGCCGACCGGTTCGATGGCGGCCGTCACTTCCACCTGGGTTTCCTTATCCGAAACCGCAACCTTGCGGTTGCCCAGGATGATGGCATCCTCGCCCAGGTCCCGTTTCACCTGGTCGAGTGCCTCTCGAATCGTTGCTGCCCGGTACGTCTTAAGCTGCATGATTGACCCTGATCACTCCGATCGCCTGAATCTCCAACGCGCTGTGCAGTTCATTGTGACTGATGACAACTGTCTCTGGCAAAAACCGTTCCAGAAGCTTCTTCAGGTGACGCCGAAGCATCGGAGAGCACAAGATCAAGGCGTGGTGCCCCAGATTCAACACCCTTCGCGTTTCCGTGCTCACCGCCTGGATCAGCTGATGCAGCGTGTTGGGGTCAAGAGTCAAAAAGCTGCCTTGATCGGTCTTTTGAACCGACCGCACCAACTGCTCCTCGAGCCCCTGCTGCAGCGTTACCACGTGGAGTTTGCCATCCGGTGTCTCGTACGGTTTCGTGACTCCTCGAGCCAACGCCTGACGGACGTATTCGGTCAGGATGTCGGGATCCTTGGTGATATGGGCCTGGTCCGCGAGCGTCTCGCAGATCGTCTGGAGATCACGGATGGACACCTGCTCATAGAGCAGGTTCTGCAAAACCCGCTGGATGGAGCCAATGGACATCAGACTCGGAACGAGCTCCTCTACCAGCTTCGGTTGCACTTCGGCCAAGTGATCGATGAGTTGTTGCACCGTTTGGCGGTCGAGCAGTTCATAGGCGTATTTCTTAAAGAGCTCGGTCAGATGGGTTGCCATCACCGTGGATAGATCGATGACCGTGTATTGGAGGCTCATGGCGCGCTCTTGCACCCTCTCCGAGATCCAGAGGGCCGGGAGCCCGAAAGCGGGATCCCGTGTCGGGATGCCGTCGATCGGATCCGCATCGTCGCCGGGACTGAGAGCCAGAAAATGGTTCAGCATCAGCTCCCCCTTTCCGATAGGGTTTCCTTTGAGCAGGAGACGATATTCGGAAGGTTTGAGCTGCAAATTGTCACGGACGTGGAGTGCGGGGATGATCATGCCGTAGTCGAGGGCGAGCTGCTGACGGATGGCCTTGATGCGGGAGAGGAGGTCCCCGTTCTGGGCTTCGTCCACGAGGGGAATGAGCCCATAGCCGACTTCGAGCTCCAAAGTGTCCAGAAGGGGGGGGAGCTTCGGGGCATCGGACTGGCCCGCCTCGATGGGAGTCCCCTGGCTGTCCACCGGCAAGTCCTCCGTCGACTGGGTTCGCTTCGACAGGTAATAGGCCGTGACGGTGAACACGCTGCCCACCAGCAACAGGGGAACCGCCGGAAAGCCCGGAACCAGGACCAACGCATACAGAATGCCGCCGGCGATACCCAAGGGCTTGGCCTGAACCCGAAAGACCTTTCCAAAGGTCCTCCCGAGCCCCGAATCCGACGCCGCCTTGCTCACGAGGATGCCGGCCGACGTTGAAATGATCAGGGCGGGGATCTGGGAAACAAGACCGTCTCCCACGGTCAGCAGCGTGTAGTTCTTAAGCGCTTCGGTCACGTTCATGCCGTTTTGGAGAACGCCGATTGAAAGCCCCCCGAGAATGTTGACCAAGGTGATCAGAATGCCGGCGATCGCGTCCCCGCGAACGAACTTGCTGGCACCGTCCATGGTGCCATAGAAGTCGGCCTCTTGCGCGATGGCCGCCCGCCGCCGCCGCGCTTCCTGTTCGTTGATGAGACCCGTATTGAGATCGGCGTCGATAGCCATCTGCTTACCGGGCATGGCATCCAAAGTAAAACGGGCCGCCACTTCGGATATCCGCTCGGTGCCCTTGGTGATGACCACAAAATTGACAATCACCAGGATGATGAACATGACGAGGCCGACGGCGTAGTTGCCTCCGACCACAAAATTGCCGAAGGCGTCGATGATGTGCCCGGCGGCCGCCGTCCCCTCGTGACCGTGTAAAAGCACGAGCCGGGTACAGGCCACGTTGAGGGCGCGACGGAGAAGGGGCGGGATGAGAAGCAGCGACGGAAAGATGAAGAATTCGACCGACTTGACCGTGTAGACGGCTGTCAGGAGGATCACGAGTGCAACCGAAATGTTTGCGGCGATGAGAACGTCGAGAATGGAGCTCGGAAGGGGGAGGAGCATGACCGACAGGATCACGACGACTCCCAAACCCATCATCGCATCGCTGTCGGAAACGGTTTTCAGGCGCTCAAGGAGAGAGGTTGTGCTCTGAGCCGTCGCTGCCATGGATCACCTGCTATCCCGATCGGTTCTTCCTTTGTTGAAAGATGTAGGCGAGTACCCTTGCCACTGCCTTGTACAGATTCATGGGAATCGATTCGTCGAGCTTCACCTGGGAATACAAAGCACGTGCCAAGGGAGGGTTCTGGTGCACCGGGACGCCGCTCCTTCGGGCGAGCTTGATGATCTGCTTCGCCACGAAGTCCATGCCCTTGGCCGTGACTTTCGGAGCCTCCATCCCCGTGTGGTACTCGAGGGCCACCGCATAATGCGTCGGGTTCGTGATCACCACCGTCGCCTTCGGCACATTGGCCATCATGCGCTGTCGGGCCATCGCCCGCTGGAGCGATCGAATGCGAGACTTGATCTGCGGGTTGCCTTCCGTCTGCTTGTGCTCTTCCTTGACCTCCTGCTTGGTCATGCGCAGATCCTTCTGATGTTGCCAACGCTGGTAGGCATAGTCCAGGATGCTGACCGCCAGCATGATTCCCCCCACCCGGTACAGGATCGACGAACTCAGGCTGCCGAGGATTCGAACGGATTCGATCACCTCCACGTCGCATAGCGTGGCGAGCATCGGGGCTCCGGAACGAAGCACCGTGTACACGGCGTAGGCGACGATCCCGATCTTGAGCAGCGACTTGGCGAGCTCAATCAGGGATCGAAGGGAAATCCAACGCTTGAATCCGGTCAGGGGGTTGACCCTGGACCAGTCAAACTGGAGGGGTTCTGCGGATACGAGCAGCCCTCGAGTCTGGAACAGGTTGATCCCAAGGGCCGTGAGGAGGACGCCCAGGAGAACCGGTGCGATCATGAGGATAAAGTTGCCCATGATCGTGATCGCCTGGTTGCCGTCGTAGATCGCGTCACGTGCGGTTGAGGAGAACCCCTGTCCCCAGAGAAAATGCAACAGATTCTCAAAACGGGAGTGGATCAACCGGACGCTGAACAGCGCCACCGTCCCCCCCACCAGAATCAGGGCGGCGCTCGTGAGCTCCGCGCTCCTCGGGATGTTCCCCTTCTTTCGGGCATCCTGAAGGCGCTTGCTGGTTGGCTTTTCCGTGCGTTCCTGGCCGCTCGACATGAATGTTCCCTTATGGCCTCACTCGTCAAAAACCTTCCCGCAGTCAATCTTTTGTCCTGAGGCCGTCCCCTGCCCATCCGATTCCACGCTTCCCCTAAGCGCTGGTCAACGGACGGCCCCTGCCAACAGCGGGCCCAGCCGGGTGAGGTTACCCTCCAGAGCCGCCCCCCAGAGAGCCGCGCACAGGGCCAGCAACACAAACCCCATCACGATCGTCAACGGCAGCGTGGTGGCAAGCAAATTCACCTGGGGGGAGAACTTGGCCATCAAGCCCAGCCCCACCTGAACCAGCAGCATGGCCAGCATGATCGGCGCGGACACCTTGAGACCGATGACGAACATCTGGGCCCCCAAGTGCATCAGACGCCCGAAAGCCGGCTCCATGGCCGCGAAGCCTCCGATCGGAACGGCCCCGAAACTGTCGACTATAGCCTTCAAGATCAGATGGTGCCCATTGATCGAAAACAGAATCAACGTGGCTGTGATCTGGAACCAGCGGCTCAGAACCAACATGGTCACCCCGCTCTGGGGGTCCGCCGCCATGGCGAAGCCAAATCCCATCTGAAAACTGATCAGCTCACCGGCCAGCTGAAAGGAACTGAACAACAGCATGACGGTCAGGGTAAGGATGACGCCAAAGAGGATTTCACCCATGACGATCCAGGCGAGCGATATCGGGTCGGTGGGCAGGGGCGTGACGGATCCCCGAACCAGGGGATGGAGCAGGACCGAAAGCCCCAGCGCCGTGAAGGCTTTGACGATGGCCGGCAGGTGGGCGTTGGAAAACAGGGGGACCATGAAGAAAGACAGGCTCAGCCGGAGCAGGATGGCCAGAAAGATTCCGATTTCCGTGGGATTGATCTGAAGATCGACCATATTCGGGTTGGCATCTTCCCCCCCTCAACCATCGGTCGAGGACCGTCGGCATTGGCCCATTGTACCGGGCGGAGATCCTGCGGCCCTACTGAACCCACTGGGGGATGTTGGTTATGATTTCTCGCGTGAAATCCAAAAGCTTTCCAAGCATCCAGGCCCCAAAGACCAGCAGCGATAGAAACGTTGCCACGATCTTGGGCACGAACGCGATGGTCATCTCCTGGATCTGGGTCACCGCCTGAAACACGCTGACGATCAAGCCTACGATCAGGCTGAGGAGAAGGGCCGGCATGGAAACGTAGAGCATGGTTTCCAGGGACTGCTTGGCCAGGCCGATGATCGATTCCGGAGTCATGACCGCTCCTTCAATGAAAACTTTTTACGAGCGAGGTGATCAGCAGGTTCCACCCGTCAACCAACACAAACAGCATGAGCTTGAAGGGCATGGAAATCATCACCGGGGGAAGCATCATCATGCCCATGGAAAGCAGGATACTCGAAACCACCATGTCGAGAATGATGAAGGGCAGGTACAGCAAAAAACCGATTTGAAAGGCGGTCTTGAGCTCACTGATGACAAAGGCCGGGACCACCGTGGTGATCGGAAGGGAATCGGCATTCTTGGGTTTCTCATGCAGTGCAAGGGACGCGAACAGCGCCAGATCCTGTTTACGGGTCTGTTTCAGCATGAAGTCCTTCAAAGGCTTCATCCCCCGGGTCAGGAACTCCTCCCCCGAGATCTCGTGGCGCTGATACGGCACGACCGCTTCCTGGTGAATCCGCTCCCAGACGGGCTGCATCACGAAGAAGGTCAGGAACATCGCCAATCCGACGATGACCTGGCTGGGGGGAGTTCCCTGGGTCCCCAGAGCCTGTTTGAGGAACGCCAACACCACGGCCAGACGGGTGAACGAGGTGGTGAGGATCAGGATGGCCGGGGCCAGGCTCATGACCGTCAAGATGAGGACTGTGTTCAAAATTCCGGAAATCTGCTTGGGAGCCGAAGGATCATCGAGATTGAATCGAATTCCGGGAAGAGCCAGCTCCGAGGCGGCCTCACCGGGACAGGTGAAAAGCAGCACGCCGAGCAACAGAATCACGGATCCCAACAGGTATGCGGATGCATGTCTCATCGTGGGCCATCTCCCGGTGGATGCAGCTCCGGAAGGTCTGCCGGCCAACCGGTGGCCGGAGCCGGGCGGGACGGGCTCAGCAGATGCATGCCCTGAGGCGAGACGCCCACCAGCAGCAACTCCTCCCGGACTCGCACCAGCACGAGATGATGCTTGATGCCGATGGGGTGCTGCGCCACCACCTGAATCCAGTCGTTCCGGTCGGGCTTCCGAACCCATTTGCCGGCCTTCTTCAGGGCGAAGAGCGCCCCCACCAGTACGGCGAGAACGAGGCTTAGCGCACCGAGCATCTTGATGAATTCCACACCGAATTCCACGGCGTCCCTTTCAGTTCAGGGGAAGCGCCCGAATCATCCGAGCTGTTTGACCCGTTCCGTCGGACTGATGATGTCCGTGATCCGCACGCCGAACTTTTCGTTGATGACCACCGCCTCCCCCCTGGCGATCAGGGTGTGGTTGACCAGGATTTCGAGCGGCTCACCCGCCAGCTTGTTGAGTTCGATCACCGAACCCTGCCCCAACTGAAGGAGATCATTGATGAGCATGGTCGTCGCCCCCAGCTCGACGGAAACCTCCAGCGGGATGTCCAACAGGAAGTCCAGGTCCCTCGAGGCAGCCCGTTGGCGTGCCCCGCCCTGTTCAAGGGCCGGGAATTGTGCTCCGTCCCTGGCGGGGGCCGAAGCGGGCCCCTCCTGTTGCGTTTGCTGTACCTGTTCCTTGGATTCCATCGTGTTACCTCCCTCGGCCCCGAATCAGGCGGGCTCCTGATTCATGGGGGTCGCTTCAACGATTTGAAACGCCCGGTTTCCCCGGGACGTTCCCGCAATGGCTTTGAATTTCGGGACTCCCTGCACGTTGACGGTGAGGGGTTCGTTCATGTCGTGGCTCAGGAGCAGCACATCCCCCACTCCCAGGTGAAGGAGCTCCCGGCCCCTCACGGTCGTTTTGCCGAGCTCGATGAGCACATTGACTTCCACATCCAAAAGGCGCTTCCTTAAGCGGGTGATCCAGGCCTGATCCACCTCGAGCTGATCACTCTGGTAGCTCGCGTAGAGCCTGTCGCGGATGGGCTCGATGGTGGAATAAGGCAGGCAAAGAATCATCTTCCCGATCAACCGGTCCAATTCGAGCTCGAAGTGGATGACGATCACCACCTCAGAAGGCGGAACAATCGTCGCAAACTGGGGGTTCACCTCCGCACGCACAAACTGGAAACTGATGGGGCACACGGGCTTCCAGGACTGATCCAACTCCCGAAGCACCGCCTCCACCACTTTGTGGATCACCCGGTGCTCGATGGAGGTGAAATCCCGCCCCTCGATCTTGAAGTTGCTCTTTCCCGTTCCCCCGAAGAAGCAGTCCACCAGATTGAAAATGAGCCGGCTCTCCACGACCAGGAGCGCGTGGCCTCGAAGTGGATCCATCTTGAGTACGTGTAGACTCGTGGGCACGGGGAGCGTTCGCACGAACTCCCCGAACTTGATCATCTCGGTCTGGGTCACGGTGATGTCGATGACCTTGTGCAGAGAGCTCGAAAGGCTGACCCGAAACAACCGGGCGAAGCGATCGTTGATGATTTCGAGCGTTGGCATGCGGCCCCGGATGATACGATCCTGGCTGGTGAGGTCGTATTTCCTGATGCCGCTCTGTTCCTCCGCTTCCGCTTTCTCTGTTTCGATCTCTCCGTCGGAAAGGCCCCTCAACAGGGCATCGACTTCATCCTGGGAAAGCACTTTTTCCATGCGGACAAGCCCTTCAGCTCATTGAACGATGAAATCCGTGAAGTAGATTTCCTTGACTTGCCCCGTCTTGAGGAGCTTGTTGACCTGAGCGATCGTTTCCTGCTTCAAGGCCTGTTTGCCGGATGCCGTCGAGATGTCCTCGAATTCCTTCCCCGACAAAAGCATCAACATGGCGTCCTTGAGCTGGAAACTCCGATTCTTGAGCTCTTCGAGGGCCTTTTCGTTCGTCAGCTCCACCTTCATGTTGAGCTTCAGGTAGCGCTTCCCGCCGGGGTCGGCGAGGTTGACCAGGAGCGGCTCCCAATCGAAGATGACCAGTTTTTCGGGCTGCCCTTTGGCGTCGGCCGGTTTCGCGTGGGCCTCTCCCGCCTGTTCCGCTGGTGGCGCCTTCTTGAAGAACTTGCTGTAGGCGAAAAACCCGCCTCCTCCGAGGGCGCCCAAAGCCACCACAAGGATGACGATCAGTTTGAGGGGCGAGCCCTTTTTCGGCTCTTCGTTCTGTCCACCGGAGTTTTCCTGAGCCATGATTCTCCCTGCCCTTCCTGTACGATGTTTCAACGGATGATCTTGAACGAAGCCCAGCCGGCGAGAGCCGGCGTGACCGAATTCCCTTGACGGATTGCACGACCGATAAAGCAACGAGCATGCCACGGATCAGAGGGAAACATCCGGGAAGGCCGAGAGGGATCAAGGGGCTGGAAACCGTGCGGCGGCACCCGTCCCGGGGAAATTGGGGCCCCCTGGCGGAAGGGCTGGAAGCCATGGTTTTGACACTTCGGAAAAGGATCAAAACCATGACTTCCGGTTCAAGGTCGGGAAGTCCCATGTCCGGGCGGACGGGACTCCACGGCCGACGGGGAGAAAACCAGTGCTAGCGGACCATGTTAATGGTCGTTTCCATCATCTGCTGGCACGTGGTGATGGTCTTCGAGTTGGCGTTGAAGTCGGCCTGATAGATGATCATGTCGACCATCTGCTTGGCGATGTCGACGTTGGAACCCTCCAGGCTGTAATCCAACACCATGCCGAAGTAGCCTGCGTTTGCGGGATCGGTGTTGGTGATTCGCGTGCCGGCTTCCGGTCCCTCTATGTAGAGGTTGCTTCCTTGACGCACCAGACCGTTCTTGTTGGAAAACGTGGCAAGACCCAGCTGGCCCAGCGTGGTTTCGGTGCCGTCCGCCGCAATCCCGATGATATCGCCGTCGGTTTCCACGCGGAAGCTGATGTAGCTCATGACGTCGATGGTGATGTGCCCCAGGGCCCCGCCCACATTGCCCATGACGGGGATCCCCTGCTGGTTGACCAGCGTGTTGGAGGCATCGACGTGGAAGCTTCCGTCCCGGGTGTAGTAGGGAATCCCATTGGGACCATCGAGGATGAAGAACCCTTCGCCGCTCATCGCCACGTCGCTCCATTGCGAGGAAGGCAGGATGGTCCCCTGGGCGAAATCGGTGGCGACGCCAAGCACCATGCTGCCCGAGCCTTCCCCCTCCGTATCGTTGGAGTTGATCGAATAGTAGCTGTTCACCATATCCCCAAAGCGGATGCTGTTAGATTTGAAACCGGTGCTCGCCGCGTTGGCGATATTGTCGCTCACGACGCCCATCGCCGAACTGAAGCTGTTCAGACCGCTGACGCCATTGTACATTGCAGTGCCGATTCCCATCGTCCGATCTCCTTTCCCCGTTTCCTCTGCGAAACGCCCTCAAGCGTTCCGAATGCCGCTGAGGCCTGTGCCTGCTTCGATTTCGTTCTACCCAGCGTTGACGACCTCGGTGATCGTCGATGCCGGCAGGAGAAGTCCGTTTTCACCACCCAAAACCAGGTATCCCACTCCGTTCACCAACCGAAAGGCAAACGCGCTGCCCTGCACATACTCCTGGGCTTCGAGTTTGGAGCCGTCCGACGCCAGCGGCTCCACGTTGAAACGATACGTCCCGTTGGGAACGCTCTTTCCCGACTGGTCCTTCCCGTCCCACTGAATGTCGTGCCGACCGGGATTCTGGGGGCCGATTTCGAGGGTCCGTACCAGCACGCCGTTCTCGGTGTAGATCTTCACCGTGACCGTAGCCGCCTGATCGGAGAGCTCATAAGAGGCTTTGCTAGCGCTCCCGTCTTGAACACGGATTCCATCATAGGCACCGGTTACCTCCTTGCCGATCATCTGGACCATGTGCGTGTTGGTCAGCGACACCAGGTACTGCTTTTGCTCTTCAAGACGGGCGCTGATGTCCGTCAGTTTTTCAACGGTGCTGAACTGGGCCAGCTGCGCGGCAAGCTCGTAGGACTCCAGAGGGTTCGTCGGGTCCTGGTACCTGAGCTGGGTTGTGAACATCCTCAAGAACGCGTTCATGTCCAGTGACTTGCTCCTTGAAGCACTGCCGCTGGCACTCGTGCCGCCGCCATCCAGCGTCTGAATCGGGGATATCTCAGGCATGGAGGTACTCCTGTTGGATCGAACGTCCTCGACGACGCCCGATCATGCCAAAACATTGATGAGACGGTCCGGGCTCGCATAGGCGTCCATCCTGCGGGGCGCCACCCCGTCGACGGATGAATCCACGCGGATTCCCGAAGTCCTTCCAGTCGTCTTGCGGCTTGGACCCGCCTGCGCAAAGCGCTGTTCGCCGCCCTGACGCCCCACGTCCACATTGAACTGGCCCAAAGTCAGTCCCTGCTCTTCCAGGTGCCGCCGCAGAGCCGACGCTCCATGAAGCAGAACCTTTCTGGCTTCCTCGCTTTGCGTGGACACCCAGGCCGTCACGTGGTTGCGGTCGGATTCAACGCGGAGGACCAGCTTCCCAAGCGCTTCCGGTTCCAGTTCGATGGTAAGATGCGACCGACCCTGCCGATGGGATTCCTCGATCTGCCTCGACAGACTCTCCGGCCACGTGGATTCGACCAGGCGCAGCTTGGCGCCGGAATCGGCCCCTCCGATGGAGGACGATCGTGTCGCCTGGGTCAAGCGTTCCCCTTCCAGGTGGAGCGTCTCGAATCCGCTCGATCCCGCCTCGGTGCTATCCGCGACCTGTCTCGGGGTTTCCTGATCCGTCCGTGACGGATCCAGCCCTCCCCCCGACTCACCGCCCTCATTGCTCGAGGTCAGCTGGCCCCCCCTTGCGAGGGAGATCGCCCCACGCCCTTCCAAACTGGAGAGCGGTTCGCGGACATCGGCCCCATCAGGCCTCTCCACATGCAATTCATTTTCACGAGCCTGCCCGTCCACTTGGACCGCACGCAGCGCGATGACGGGCGCTTCCGGGCGGGACACCGCATGGCTCCCGGATCCCCATGCATCGGATGCAAACGGGTCTCCACCCCCGTTTGGACCCGTCTCGAAGGGCTGCGGCCGTTGTCGGGCTTCCACGCCGACGAGTCCATCCACTCGTGCCACCTCGGGCCTTGCGGACCAGACCTCTTCATTTACCGGGGCTGGCGTGATTTTGACCTCACGAGAGATCTCCTCGGGCAAGTCCGCAGACGAAGACGGGGGTAACCCCGTGACCGACGGGTTGCTCCCGTCCTCCGGAACGTGCGATTGACGCGCACCCGCTGAAATGATCCCGCTCGGGGGAACGAACCCAAAGGGTGTCATCGACACGGAGCCTCCTCTTGCCTGCATCTCGGAATTCTGGGTCACTCGTTCCCCCGCCTCTTCCCAATCCTTCGTCGAGGTCCTCAAGAAGGTCGGAATCCTTTGCCGAGTCAGGCGCTCCACTTGGCCTTTGGGAAGCACGGTCGGTTCAAGTTCGGGGATTCCCGCTGCGCGATCGGTGACGGGGAGCGTGTTTCCTTGCCTTTCCCTGAGGGGAAGGCTCCGCAGCTCTTTGTCACTCGCATCCCGCACGATCCTCGATAACAGGTCGCCAAGCTCAGCCAGCGAGTACGAACCATCGACTTTGGTCTTGAGCGGATCGAGCGGAACTGCGGCCCCGTCTTGAAGCCGGCACAAGGACTTCACGAGCTCCTGTACGTCTTTTGCGGCCACCAGCGAAGCTCCGTTGGGGCCGGGTTCCGGAGAATGGGTGAGCAGCAAACCGCGCACCGTCTTCAGGGGGATCCGGCTCTGCTTGTCCCCAGTCCCCTGGAGGGTCTGCCGGACCTCCGCCGGCATCCTCAGTTGAGCCAGGACGCGCTCGAGGGCCGTGACATCGGTGAAATAGAGCGTATCCAGGACCTGCTGCTGGGAGAGTGCCTTGCTCTTCACCTGGCTGACCCGCGTCTGGGTGCCCCCGCACTTTCCATGGCCGCACTGGACCGATGACGCTTCACCGACCGGCGCCGCCTTGGCATCCGAGGACTCGATGGCAGGCTGAGGCACGACAACGAGCCCCGGGCCGGCAGCCATGGGAGCCTGTTCCGCTGCGCGCTGGGGGCTCTGCAACTCCGGGATCACCCCCGGGATGGCCGATTGGATTTGCTGCAGCTGCGAGAGCTCGTGCGAGAATTCGTTCGAAGTGATTCGCTGCGCGATCTTGGATCGTTCGCCCGAAGTCACGTTCATGAGCAGTGCCGCTGCGCTGAGTCCACTTGAGCCCATCGTTTCCCTTTTCTCCTAACGGGTGTCGCGTTTGTGTTGACACTGTGCTCCGCCGAAAAGCAATGTCGATGCCAAGCCACACCGATAATTCCATGCCATTGTTAACATTAGCTTTTTGAATTGGATGCCGCGCAGTCCAGACTTCGTCTCTCCCCGCCATGCGGCACTTTTTTCTGGGTACTGGAAGAATTTCTCTCCGTCTGTTGTGAGGATGTTCCTGGGAAGGACTCTAAGCCGGCAGGCTGCTGGGAGGTGGGAATTTCGGGCCGGTAGGCGCCTAGGCTCACGAACCTCATCCCGTCCGGCGATGTGCCGAGGCGGGTCATGAGGCCCAGGATCGTGGATCCTGAATGTAACGAGCAGAGTTGCGGAACAGGCTGGACGGCACCGACCTGGTGGAGCTCGAGGAGGAAGATCAAGATGAGCAGGCCCTCCAGGCTATCCTGGGGATCGTGAAGCAGATGAAGGTGCCAAGGAGAGCTCAGCCATGCTGCTAGCTCAAAGGGTCTTTATGAAACATAAACATCGAGCACATCTCGCGCAGCCCCCAGGAGCTTATCCTTACCTGGGCGCACCCGCGTATTGGCGGCGGTGACGAATCCCGCCAAAATCGGCGGTTCTGAAATCGGCCAGGGCGTGGCGTGGGCGTAACGGTGCGCTGCCCTGCGGCGCGGAGCGCGCAGGGGGTGTGTGCAGACCCCACCGGAGCAAACCAGTGTGTCCGCTTGATGCGTTATGGTGTTGAGGCGTCAGCGTGATTTTCTTCGATAGCTTGTCCCCTCCAGGATGAGCCCTTCGGATCGTTGCACGAGACGGTCAGCAATGGCCGTGGCCACCGCGGTCGAGTCAAACACGTTTCCCCAGTCGGTGAAGGGCAGATTGGTCGTCGGGATGGTCGACTTTTTCTAGTGCCGTGCGCTGATGATCTGGAAGAAGAGGTTTGCTCCCTGGTGGCCAAGCGATAGTGAGGTGGTCCCCAAGATTAGGACAATGGTGTAAGCTCTGGGTCATTCAAAACCGGAGATGACCATGAGCAAGAAAAGAACACACTACAGCGCTGAGTTCAAAGCAAAGGTGGCTTTGGCCGCGCTCCGTGAGGAATTGACTGTTGCGGAGCTGGCAAGCCGTCATGTGTGTCCATGCGGCATGGATTCATGTATCTCATGGCCGTCATGGACTGGTACAGCCGCAAGCTGCTCTCCTGGGCTCTATCCAACACCTAGGATACGGACTTCTGCGTGGCAGCACTCGAAGCGGCATTGCATCGTCATGGGACCCCAATGATCTTCAACACGGATCAGGGCAGTCAGTTCACCAGCGGGAAGTTCACCGGCGCCTTGGAACGTAACGGAGTTCGCATCCGCATGGACGGCCGGGGCCGGTTGCAAGACAATATCTTGATTGGGTGGGATCGGGCATTGCTTGGTGCGCCTGAATCCCCTCACGATCTTTCTTCGACTCTTTGCAGCCTCCCCGGCCCTCATCAACCCGGCAAGTTCCTGAGGTATTGGTCTCAGTTCAACCTGCAGCTGCATTCCGTAAAGATTTGAGAAGGCTCATTCGCTGATGATCCCATGCCTCACCGCAAACCGCACGAGATCCGCCGAACTCTTCAGGCCCAGGGCCTCCATGGTCGAGTATTTGTGAAATTCGACGGTCCTCGTCGAAATGTTCAGAATCGTTGCGATTTCTTTGACGCATCGCCCCTCTGCAAGCAATTGCAGCACTTCACGCTGGCGTGAGGTGAGCTTGTCGACTTCACTGCCCCTGCGCTGTGGCTTCTGGGCCTGAAATTGGAGCAACTCGCCCGCGAGCAGGGGCGTGATGTATGTTCTTCCCTTAAGCGCACTGTTGATGGCCGTGATCAGCTCCATCGGGGCGGAGTGTTTGAGGACGTACCCCAGGGCTCCCGCCTCGAAAGCGCTCGAAGCATAGCTCACATCGGCGTGCATGGTCAGGAAGACCACCGCGATGTGCTTGTTCTTCTTTTTCAGCTGGCGTAAGGCCTCGATCCCATTCAGCAGAGGCATGGATACATCGGCCACCACGACGTCGGGCTTCAGTTTCTCGGCCGCTTCCAGCATGGCGCGTCCGTCCTCCACAATGCCGACCAGGTCGAAGTCGGCTTCCAACAATCCCCTGAGTCCCTCTGCGACAATGCGATGGTCATCTGCCAGCAGAATTCTGGCCCGTTTCATCGATTCCTCATTTCCAAGGGCACCGAAACATGAATCACGGTTCCCCTTCCCGGTTTGGAGCTGATCTTGAACCGACCGTTGACGTATTCCACCCGCTCTCTCATGCTTGCAAGCCCGATTCCCGGCGTGCAACGGACGTCCTCCGGCACAAACCCAATGCCGTCGTCCTGGATCCACAGGTCTATTGCATTATCCTGAAATTCCAAAGAGATCTTAACGCGCTTTGCCTTGGAATGCTTGGCGATATTCCTCAAACCCTCCTGAGTGACCCGATAGAGGCAAAGGGCCAGGTCCCGGGGAATATCCTCCGGAAGATCCCCGGCATCGAATTCCACATCAATACCCTCCCGGTCCGCAGCCATGACACACTGGGAGTTTATCGCCCGCACGAGCCCCAGGTCCTTGAGAATGGCCGGGTGTATTTGCCTTGAAATGACGGACACGTCTTCGGAGAGGGTGATCAATTGTTCTTTGATTTGAGCTATTTTGGCCAAAACAGCCGGCTCGAGACTCTTGGAGCGTAGCTCCAGGGTCCCCGATTCGATGGCGACCGCGGCGAGCCTCTGCGCGATATCGTCGTGAAACTCCCGGGAAAGTCGGCTGAGTTCCTCTTCCTGGGACGAGATCAAACGGCCTGCAAGGGTCCTGAGCTCTTCCCGACTTTCGCGGAGGGCGATTTCAGCCCTCTTTCTACTCTGCAGATTGATGACGAGGGCGATGATCAGTAT
Organism: uncultured Syntrophobacteraceae bacterium; assembly: GCA_964527905.1. Lineage (GTDB taxonomy): Bacteria > Desulfobacterota > Syntrophobacteria > Syntrophobacterales > Syntrophobacteraceae > CALBZH01. Next base: position 10,191 of record CAZGQL010000005.1, on the reverse strand, counting down.
CGATTCGACAACGATCAGAGAAAAAACGCCGATGATGTAAAAGCGGTAAAGGTCCCAAACGGTGGCTTCACGGTAGAGCACTGTGCTGCCCGGGGGTAAAGCACTTTCGGTGATATTCCAGCGTCTCAGCTCACGCCAGTCGTAGGCGATGGTCCATGTGTCCCTCCCATCGTCAAAAGGGATGGCGTCGGGAGATTTGCCGTTCAGGACCATGGCACCCAGCTGTGCCGCTCTTTTCCCCTGCAGCACCATGCTGGTCAGCTGTCCGCCGACGATGCCGTGGCCGAGATACGATTCATAGGGCCCAAAAATGGGAACCTCCGAGACGTTGGAGAGAAACTTGAGCACATCGCGCGGAACAAAACTCCTGCCTCTTCCGTCGACAAAGAAGGTCGAAAAGAAGATCACGGAGTCGTGCGGGATCTTCTTGGCCTGCTCGGCAATGTCGCCGAAGGAAAGCCCCGTCAGGTCAACGAGCGTCAGCCGATCGCCGAACGCCTCGATCGCCTTGCGGAATTCGACGGCACGTACTCGGTCGTTCTCAAAAGCGCCGGCAATGAGAACCGCATGCTTCGTTCCCGGCTTGAGCGCGAAGGCAGACTCGACGATGCTTTTCGCGTTCGCCGGTTCGAAGACCCCAGTCATTCTCGTCCTGAGGGGAGAGGCATTCAACCGCTCGGCAAGTGACGCGGGAATGGAACAAAAGACAATGGGGAGATTGGGGAAGACCGTTTCCCCCTTGTCCATCAGAAAGTCGGCGGCCGGCACATCGACACTGATCACGAGGTCGGTGTCGCCTTTGCCGTATCGGTGCTGCAGAAGACCAGCCAGGGCTTCTCTTTGCCCCAAGTCCCGAAACCGCGACAGATCGAGGTACTCCGAGAAGATTTGGATCGAATAGCTCGGGTCGCCGAGGAGGACTTCCCGAATCCCCCTTTCGGTCATGACCGTCGCAGGAAAATCAAGCGGTTCGGAATAAAGCACCACCACCCGTTTGACCGGCCTCGAATCGACCACGGGTTCAGAACCGATAGCTTCTCCAGCGCCCAAGAAGAAGATGAGAAGGGCCGAGAGAAATACGCCGCCTCTCAGCAGGCCCCGTTTCGGAAAGGACCACCTCCCCCAAAAGACTGGTTTCGCCCGCCCACGTGGCACTCGGTCCTCCCTCATGTTGCTGAAATATCCCATGATTCCAGTTTATGCTATCATCCGACGTCAAGGCAATCCAGCGGGTTTTTCAGAAATGCTGAGAACAGGAGTGGAGAGGGCTACAACCTTCCAGCCCTCTCCCCCAACCGAAATGCCTGTCTGGAGAGGTTACTTGATGTCTTCGAGGCTCTTTCCCCCCGTCCTCATGCCCCAGATCAACAGAGGGACCACCGGAATCAGGTAGAGGAAGCCCACGGCACTGAAAACGCCGGCGAACCCATAGGCCTGATGAACCATGGGGACGAGCGGTTGCGACGCGGAGACCGAGAGTCGCGCCAGCCCATTGTGAAAGCCGGTGGCCGTATTCCGCATTTTGGTGGGATATGACTCCGCCGTGTAGGAGAACAGAATGAAGTTAAGCGCAAGGTTGAAAACGCTGAGCATAAACCCTGCGGCAGTGAGCCCCGTCAACCCGTCCATGAAACCGAAAGCGACGGCGCCGAAACCGCACAGAACCCCGAAGATCATGAGCGGGATCTTTCTGCCTCCCAGGTCGGATACGAGGGAGGCCAGGTAGCAGCCGGCCGGCACTCCGATGCTGATGATCGTCGTGGCGGTGAGGCTGTCGGCCACCGAGAACCCCTTCATCTTGATCAGCTGGGTGGTCCAGGTCGTGAAAAGAAACCCGGCCGGTGTGATGGTCACAAACAGGGCCATGAGCAGCAACGTTCTCACGATGTACTGCTGAGTGAACATGCCCACCAGCACTTCGGAGACCTTGATCTTCTTTTCGACCTTCTTGGCTGCCTCTGAAAGATCTATCCTCTTGTGGGTGAGGAACTCCATGATCTCTTCGGCTTCATCGATGCGGCCCCGGGAAACCAGCCACCGCGGAGATTCCTTGAGATATTTCAATCCGACAAAGAACCCGATCATCCCCAGTCCTCCGACATAGAGGATGATCCTCCAGGCTTCCGGCCCCATGGGAATGATCAGCCTGCACAGGAAGGCGACCACTGGAACGGCGCAAAAACCCACGGCTGCGACTCGCCCCTGCCACTTGCCCCGGCTCTCAGCGGGTGCCATTTCCGCGATGTACGCCTGCGAGGTCACCATCAGACAGAAGACGCCGAAACCCGTGATCGCCCTGAATACCGTGAAGACGACGAAACTGTCCGTGAAGCCTGTCACTATGGAAGCGACCGAAAACACGACGATGGAACCGAGGAAGGTCCTCCGTCTGCCGATGAGGTCGGAGATTACCCCTCCCAGAAACCCTCCGGTGGTCATGGCAACAAAATACCAGAAGACGATGGTGGCGATGTCCGTCATCTGGAGGTTCCACGATTGAGCGATGGCGGGAGCAATGAATCCGAAATTCCAATTGTCCAGCTGCTCGAAGAAGTAAGCTCCCATGATGATGAAGAAAAGGAGCTTGTGCACTCCCGTCACGGGGAGGGAGTCGAAGTAGTTGTTAACGATCTTCGGCACGGGCTTCGTCAAGCCCACGGCGATGCCTCCATTCAGCGCGATGGTTCCGTCCGCCGAAATCGATCTGACATTTTCCGACATGGTGTCTTCCCTCCTGGTCATCGCTACACGGCACAGGATTGCTGAGTGCGAACATAGCGCTCGCAGGCCAGGGCCGCGATCGTGCCGTCGTTCATGGCCGTCGTGAGCTGCCGGAACCGCTTGCAGCTCAGGTCCCCTGCGGAATGCGCGCCAGGGACGCTGGTGCTCATGTCCTCTCCAGCCAGGACGTAGCCGTAGTCATCGAGATCCACGATGCCCTTGAGGAACTCGGTGGTCGGGTTCTGGCCAAGGAAGGCGAAGGCGCCGTCAATTTCGATGGTTTCCCGCTCCCCTGTAGCCACCTTTTCCAGGACCGCCCCCGAGACTTTGCCGTTCTCCTGAAGGATTTCAATGACCTTGGTGCCCGTGCGGGCGTCGACGTTGTCGTGGTTCAACAGTTCATCCTGGGCGGACTGGGCGGCGAAGAAGCGGTCCATCACCTCGACCAGTGTGATGTGCCGGACCCCGATCCGTAAGAGGTAGAGGCTTTCGTCGAAACCGCTGTTTCCGCCCCCGGCCACCAGCACCCGCTTTCCGGCATAGGCGAAACCGTCGCAGACAGAGCAGTAGTGAACGGCCTCGCCCCCTGGGACATCCAGCAGGATGGGCTTTCGCCCCGTGGCGACGATCACGGCCGCTCCCTTGTAAAGGGCTTCATCCGTTTCAATGACCTTTTCCCGGCCGGTGATATCCAGCCGCTGGATCTCACACACTTCCTCCACTGCCACGCCCAGATGGTCCACGTGATCCCGAACCTTCTGCATGAGGTCCATCCCGTGAATGGAGGGGTAGGAGGGGAAGTTTTCCACGACATACGTGTAATTGCAGAGACCGCCGCAAATGGCTTTCTCGAGGATCACGGCCTTGACATTGGCCCTGGCGAGATAAATGGCCGCCGTCATTCCGGCGATGCCGCCGCCGATGATCAGAACATCGAAGGAACGGGTTTCTTTCATGGGAGCCCCCCTTTTTTCAGTGCGAGCGCAGGCATCAGACGCCTTCGTAGAACGCCGCCATCTCCCTGGGATTCATGAGGCCGGTTTTCCGAGCCACGATTTTCCCGCTTTTCACGACACAAACCGTAGGGGCTCGGTCCACCGTCAAAGCTGCCGTGGACAGTGGGCACTCCTCGATGTCCGCGGTAAAGACCTGAGCCGCCGGGACGATTTTTATGAATTTTTCAAGCATTTTCAGCATGTTCTTGCAATGAGGGCAGAGCTTCTTGACGAAAATCACGACTCCGCTGTCAACGCTCTCGACGGTGGAAACAAAAACGTCATCTGCTATGGCCTGAAACATGACTTCTCCTCGTTTAAGGACAGGTTGCGGGCTGTGCTGCACGGAGTGTGGGGCTGCTGCGGGCCCCACCAACCCCGCACAAATTGTCGTTTACGAGCTCCTCAGTTCGCCGATGGTTTCCTTCAACTGCCGGAGAAGCTCCTCCGCCTTTTGGGGATGTTCCTTAATGATGTTCCTGAGCTGAAAAGGATCCGTTCGACGGTCATACATCTCGTCGCTTTCGGGGACTTCCTGCTTGGCTCCCACGGTGCAGGACCACATGGAATCGTCTTTCATGGTTTCCTTGCCGGGGTTTTGGGTGCTGGTGTAGTCGCGCTGGCTGGCATCTTTCAGGATCCAGTGGATGTAGCTGTAGTCTTCGGTGATGAGAGACCAGGACATGCCAAAGTACCCGGCGATGGCATAGTCACGGATCTTGTCAACCTCACCCCTGACAAGGGGCAAAAGACTCTGGCCCTGCATATCGAACGCGTCAAAGACCGGAAAGCCATAGCCGCTATCGATGCTCTTTGCATCGAGCAGCTCCAGAGCGTCCAAGATGGTAGGGGGGATATCGACGTTCTGCACGAAGCCTTGGATTCGTTTGTTCCCACCCATCCCCGGGATGTGCATCATGAGGGGGACGTGTACCAGTTCTTCGTAAGGCCAGGGGCGGCACTTTCGAATGATCCCATGACCGTGCTCCCCGTTCCCCATGGGCTGACCATGGTCGGAGGTGATGATGATCATGGTTTCATCCCAGAGCCCTTGGTCTCGGATGGAGTCGAGCAGCCTGCCGATCTGTTTGTCCACCAGGGTGATTTTCTCGGCGTAGAGAGCTCGGATATGCTCTGCTTCACGCTCCGATATCCTCCCCTCCACGGGAGTCCAAGGGGCCAGCAGAATGGGGTTGCCCTCGTAGTCGGGATTGTAGGGGCAAGGCTCTCCCTTCCAGACTGATGGAGGATCCCATGGTTCGTGAGGATCGAAAGAGTCGATCCAGAGCAGGAAAGGACGGTTCTTGATGCGTTTGTGGCGGAGCCAGTGGTCCGCCTCGCGAGCCACAACGCTGACATAGTTGTCCTCTTCGGAACGCCAGTTCTGTCTGAAGCGGAGGAAACAGTCGATCTCGTCGAGAAGGGCTTGGCTGGCGTCGTCGATCAGTTCGCCTTTCTCGTCGTAGACCATGGAAGGGGAGGTGTAGTCGATGGCGCGCATGCCCGGGTCGAGAGGGTCGTCCTTGTAGGTGGTGTGGTCGAGCTCGTGGCCGGGACAAAACTTGACATAGTCGAACCCCCGGGAATAGCCGTACTTGGGCAGCCGCATGGGCGGCGTATCGTAGACGAGCGCGGTCTGAACTTTACGTCCCCACAGTATGTCGGTGAGGGTAGTGTCTTCGTGGGAAAGCGGTTGCCAGCCGGCAACCGGCAGTGTGAAGCGGCCGGTCATGATGGCGCGACGAACCGGGACTGTGGGCAGCCCTTCACTGTAAGCATTTTCAAAAAGGATCCCGTTTCGGGCGAAACGGTCGAGATTCGGGGTCTTTACTTGCTGGTTGCCATAACACCCGAGATAGTTGAACTGCAGCGTGTCGAGCATGATGAACACGACATTGCGAATACTGGTCTTGTTCCCGTTGTTTGTGGACATTGCGTGGTCTCCTCTCAAAGGTTCCGATTCTCTGAGGCTGCCCCTCGAACCGGCAGCCGATCCAACCGCTCTTCTTGGTCGTCATTGAACCAGAGACAGGGGACCAATACACCTCGGGAAATTACGAGGTTTTGGAGTTGATTTTTCCAGGTCGGTCCGAGATGGTTTTCGGGGCCGGGATGTCGTGCAGTCAGGAATCGAGGAGTTGACGAAAGTGGCCAGGACCCTGGGCGCCTACAAAATGGGACTGCTCGACTATTTCTAGCACTTCATCACCAACAACGGCTCGAGGGCAACAACAAGATCAAGACTCTCAAAAGACAGGCCTACGGGTTCCGGGGGATGCTTTACTTCAAGCGCCGGCTCCACCCGTTGCGCTTATGGTTCTTAACCTGCTCAGTTTTGGCACGATTACCCTGTGGCAGCACTGGTCAACCAAGCTATCGATGAGCTCCGTCGAAAACAGCAAAGGGAGCTCGATGAGCTTGGCAAGAAAACCCTCAAAGGCAGTCGTTTCCTCCTCTTGACGAACTACGATCATCTCAGCGTCGATCGCAAGGAGCGCCTCCACCATCTGCTCTCTGCCAATGAGCCCGTCTTCACGGCCCACTGCATGAAGGAGCAGCGCCGGCTTTTCTGGAAGAACGTGTGATTCTGGACTGCCTTGACCTCGCCGAGAAGCCTTCGGACTTCCTCGACGCTGAGGACGGACGGAAGCCTGCGCCCGTTTTGGGCTCGCAGAATCCCGAGGAGGTGCCAGTCCCGCCGGAGCACATTCTCAAAGAGGGAGCGAATGCCGCAGCAGCAGATCCGCATGGTGTTGGGAGACCATTTGTTGGCTTTCTTGAGATGGAGAAAATACTCCTGAAGCTCTTCCTCCGTGACACGGTCGGGGGTCCTGCCGTAGAATTGCACCAGCATCCGCACCGCTCGCCTTAGCACTGCGGGGTTCGTTCCTCCTCGCCGTTGAGCTGCAGGGCCTTGATCGCTCGCTCGTACCAGTTTTCCATGACCATACCTCTCCCGTCGTTTGTGCGAACGAGTGACTCTTCCTTGGAGAGGTATGGTAGCCCAAAGGAGGTTATCACTGAGGAAGAATCAAAACTGGCGCGAGTCGGCGAGGGTTGTGGCGAAGGAACCTGCCGCCGAGCGGCTTACTGGAACACGCGCTTGAACCTGACGCCGCTCAGCTGCGCTTCGCGGCGCAGGTGAAGCGCAGGCTGTTGGCCAGCTCTGAAGAGCTTGGCTGCAAAAAACAACTAACGATGGATATTGAGGAGGTTGCAATGGCAGAACTCAAGGATGGTTGTGTCAAACCGGCACGTGGACCAATCTTACCGACAACTGAATCCACAGCAACGTCCGAGAGAAGCACAATGGGAAAGGAGGTCAAGATGTTAGCACGGGTTGGCCAAGAGGCGATTGATTTTGAGACCAATGCCTACATTGAAGGGGAAGGCTTCCGGCCTCTCAAGCTTTCCGACTATAGAGGCAAATGGATAGTTCTTTGTTTCTACCCGGGAGATTTCACGTTTGTCTGACCGACCGAACTGGCGGCGGTCGCCGCCCGGTATGAGGAGTTTAAGGCTCTTGGGATAGAAGTGCTGGCGATGAGCACCGACAGTCGCTTTGTGCATAAGATTTGGCAAGAGCAAGAGTTGTGCAAAATGGTGAGCGGTGGCGTACCATTTCCGATGCTTGCAGATGCCGGTGGGAAGATAGGTGCAGTCTATGGGGTACATGACGAGGCGGCTGGGGTAGACATTCGGGGCCGGTTCATCATTGACCCAGATTTTGTTATTCGGGCGATGGAGGTGCTGACCCCGGAGGTAGGTCGTAATCCTGATGAATTGCTAAGACAAATCAAGGCGTTCCAGCACGTGCGAGCCACTGGAGAAGTAACGCCGTCAGGCTGGCAGCCAGGTCAAACCACACTCAAGCCAGACCCAGCGCTTGTAGGCAAAGTATGGGAGATCTGGAAACCCTAAAATGTGACAAGGGCGGCCTAACAAGCGGCTCGAGCCGACGCCGCCGTTGGTGGCGCGGCTCAGCCGCAGCCCGTTCCCCGGACGCGCTTCGCTTCCGGGGAAATCGTGGCGCTCACGCTCTTTATGCATTGTCCTTCGGTGCGCAAAGCGCGCCCGCGAACAAGGGCGCAAGGTGATCGATCACCAGGAACCAAGCCAACGGGAGCCGTGTTATCACGGACAAGAGAAGTCCCCCATTCCTGAGAAGCAGCCTGCCGGGCCTCTCCCAGGCAGATCACCGCCACCCGCAGAGCGCGGATGGATCGGCTATGGGTCTCGGAGAGCACCAGCGGAAGGATCGATCAGTGACTCCCCGGGCAGGGGACTTTCGAGTGGGGCCGGCCCTCTGGTGGCTGATGCCGGCGTCTTGGAGAACTCAAGGCCCTATGGTGAGTGTCCCCGGCAGTGGAGGTAAGGTATGGAAGCCGCCTTTGCATGGCGAAGGCGTGATGAGCGTCTTTGGAAAAACGGGGACAGAACGGGGACAAAATGGCGAAAGCAAAAAAGGGCTTGGCCGGGTTTCGGCTAAGCCCTTGATTTTCTTGGCGCGCCCGGCACGATTCGAACGTGCGACCTACGGATTCGTAGTCCGGCACTCTATCCAGCTGAGCTACGGGCGCCTGTGGAACGGAGGATATCTAGCAAAGTCCAAACCGATAGGCAAGCGAAAAACCCCTTCGGTAGATCTGAGCGGCGAGGCAGCACGGCGGTCCTGTAGCAGGTGCGCCGTTGGGCGAGTGTCCCCAGTTCGCCTTCGGGGGCTTGAGTCCAGGCATGCCGAGCGGGCCCCGACTCACAGTCCGGACAAGGGTTGAGCGAGCCCGGCACGATGATGTGCGCTTGACTTTTTGGAAAAAAGAAAGGATATGTGAGCCCATGCCAACGGCTGGCGGATGAAGCGCCAGCCCGCTTTCGTCGCCCGTTGCCCCCGTAGCTCAGGCGGATAGAGCACGAGATTCCTAATCTCGGTGCCGCAGGTTCGAGTCCTGCCGGGGGCACCAGTCCTCTGAGAGAATGGCGACGCCCGCGGCACAGATCTATTGCCGTCGCTGGTTTGCTCCCAAGTCCTCCACCTCCTCGAACCTCGCCCCCGAACCTCCAATTGACTTGACTCGTCGGGCAGCTTTCCATCATAGTGGCTTCGCTTCATGACGCACCAGACCCGCGGCGCCCGGCTCGCCCCCTCGTCCGTCGAATGCCGTTCGACCTGCAGACCAACCATCCCGGGAACCGCTTGACCGCCTCACAACCCTCGACCGAGCATTGGCAGTCGGATTGTCACCCGGTTGGGACCGCTTGTACCCCGAAGCGGGCGCGTCGGGAGGAGAGCCAGCATGATTTCTGTTCACAACAAGCCCTAGGAGGGAGACTCATGAAAAAGATCTTCGTGCTGACCGTACTGATTGTGGGTTTGGCCTTTCCGTGTTGGAGCCCCCTCCACGCCCAGCCCATTGAAAACGAATTGTACCTGATCACGCCGGTTTCCAAGGATGTCACGGACCCCGTCCTCAAGGCGTTCGCCGATTATGCCAAAAAGAAGTGGCAAATCGAGGTCAAGACCAGTGCGATCCCCAAAGGGACCCCCGTGGCATACGGGCAGATTCTCGAGTGGAAAGGCAATCCTCAAGCCGATATTTTCTGGGGCGGGGAAGGCATTCTTTTTGACGACCTGGCTTCCCAGGGGCTTTTGGAGAAAATCCAGCTTCCCCAAGCCATGTGGGATGAAATCCCTGCGGCCATCGGCAAGCCCGTGCCGCTGCCCATCAAGGACCCAAACCGGTTCTGGGTCGGCACCATGCTGGAACCCTACGGCATCATTTACCAACCGAAGCTCCTCAAGCGCCTGGACGTCGAGATCAAGGACTGGGACGACCTGCTCAATCCCAAGCTGAAGGGTCAGATCGCCCAGTGCACCCCCGATCGATCGAGCTCCAGCCACGCGACCTGTGAGGTCATTCTTCAAACCTTCGGATGGGAGAAGGGATGGGAATGGCTCACCAAGCTGGCCGCCAACACGGGCATTTTCACCGCCCGTTCCCGTGACGTGCCCAATGTCGTGGCCAAGGGTGAGTTTGCCGTTGGCTTCGGCGTCCCGAGCTACATGGCCTTTGCGGAGGTTCTGGGCGGTTATGAGCTCATGTATGTGTATCCGACCAATGCCTACGTTACACCGGAACCGATGGCCGTTTTGAAGGGAGCTCCCCACCCGAAGGCCGCCCATGCGTTCATCGAATTCCTGATTTCCGAGGAAGGGCAAAAATTGGTTTCCGAACTGGGGGTTTATCCCATCACGCCCAAATATAAGGTCCAGGGTCCTCCGGGCTCGAACCAGGAAAAGGCCGTGGCCTTCACGGGTGGCGTGCGCTCCTTTTTTGACATCCCCGTGGGCAACGTTTACGACGTCAAGCTGGCGGGAGAAAAGAAGCGCATCGAGGAGGTGAATGCGACCTTCCGCAAGGAAATCACCGAGAAGCACAAGGACATCGTGAAGGGGAACGGCTGGTCCGCCTCCGAG